>NZ_PDZN01000005.1:0-320862 GCF_002735765.1 Janthinobacterium sp. BJB304 | reverse complement strand
GCGCCATGCAGCAGGCATCGCAGGGCATGGCCGCCGCCATCGCCCACGTGCATGCAACTGGCGCCGGCCATGCCCTGCGATGCCTGCTGCATGGCGCCGCCCGGCATGGCGCCGGCATGCGCGGCGGCCGCGCCCTGCGCGAGCGCCGCCTGGTCCGCGTACGACATGCCCAGGCGCGGCCCCGGCATGGCGTCGGCACCGGCCGCATCAGTGTCGGCATGCACGTCGCCCTCGACCGGCATGGACTGCGTGGACTGCATGGCCGGCGCGCCTTCCGCCGAACCGGTGGCCGGTGATTTTTTTGTTTTAGCGGTGCTCATGGTGTCTCCTTCGTCTGTTTGCCAATTCACTATGGCACGGCGAAAAGAGGAGCATTTGTGCCAGATCAAGACTGGCAAGCGGTGCCCGAAAAAAGTGGCAGACGAAAAAAAAGACAGCCGAAGCTGTCTTTTTGGCTTGCGGGCCGTGGCCCGCAAACGGGGAATTACTTGGCGGCGGCGGCCTTGACTTCAGCGTCGGCTTTGGCCTTGGCTTCTTCCGTCTTGGTGGCGGCGAGGGCTTTGTCGGCATTCGCTTCCACTTTTTCCTTGGCGACCTTGGCGTTCGCTTTTACGGCAGCCTTGGTGGCTTTCGCATCGGCCTTGGCATCGGTTTTGTCTGCCTTGGCTTCCGCTTTCAGCTTGTCTTCCGCATCGGCGTTGACGACTTTGTCATGGGCCTTGGCTTTGGTTTTGTTCGCCTTGTGATGGGCATCAGCTTTCTTTTCGTCAGCCTTCATCTCGGCCTTGGCGACATTGGCGTCAGCCTTGGCATCGACTTTGGCTTCCGAAGCGGCAGCCTTGTTGACGTCTTTTTGCGCGGAAGCCTGGGCTTTCACGACAGCTTCCGTGGCCGGCGCGGTTTGAGCGAAGGCGGCGGTAGCAAACAGGGTAGCGATCAGTGCGGCGAGTAATTTGTTCATGATGAGACCTTTCAATATGGTTTAATTTTATTCTTACTAAAGGCGGGCAAAATGTTCAAAATTTGCCAGGCATCGCGCTGTTTCTTGATGTAGCGCAATGGCATGACTTCATAGTAAAGATAACTGGCAAAACACACAGTGCGGTAGCGCACTCAACGAGAAATATATGCAAATCGGCAAATTTCCCATCGAACGCGGCCTGACGCTTCAGATCCTCATGCGCTCACGGCCAGCGCCGCGTGGCGCGCCGCCACCCACTCCTCGTTGGCCGGCTCCACGCCCACCGCGATGCGGCTGGCATCGGTGGAGATACGGCTGGCGTTGCGCGCATTGGCCTGCGCATCGAGCACGGGGCCGATAAAACCGAGCTCGGCGCAGATGCGCTGGCGCAATTCGGCGCTGTGTTCGCCGATACCGGCCGTAAACACCAGCATGTCCAGTCCCCCCAGCACGGCCGTCAGGGCGCCGATCTCGCGCACGATGCGGCGGATATATAAAGCCAGCGCGGCGCGGATGCGTTCGCCCGTCGCATCCTGCCGGTCCTGCTGCGCCAGCAAGACCGGCGGGTCGGCCGACACGCCGGACACGCCCAGCAAGCCCGACTCGTGGTACAGCACATGCGCCACTTTTTCCAGCGACAGCTTTTCGATTTCCATCAGATAGATCACGGCGCCAGGATCGAGCGAACCGCAGCGCGTGCCCATCATCAGGCCGTCGAGCGCGGAAAATCCCATGGTGGTGGCCACGCTGTGCAAATTGTCCATGGCGCACAGGCTGGCGCCGCTGCCCAGGTGGGCCACGATGACCTTGCCGCGCGCGACAGCGCCAAAACGCTGCTCCAGCACCAGCGACTGGTATTCATACGACAGGCCGTGGAATCCATAGCGGCGCAAGCCCCGCTCCCACGCATCGTAAGGCAGGGCCAGCATCTGCTCGACCTGCGGCACCGTGTGGTGGAACGCCGTGTCGAAGCACGCCACCTGGGCGATGTCGGGCCGCGATGTGAGCAGCACCTCGATCGCTTCCAGCGCGAACGGCTGGTGCAGGGGCGCCAGCGGCACATAGCTTTTCAGGTCCGCCAGCACGGCGAAATCGATGCGCACGGGGGCGAAGTACTTGCTGCCGCCATGCACGACGCGGTGCGCCACGGCGCGCAGCGCACGCCCGTCCAGCTGCGCCACGACTTGCGCGCGGATGTATTCGAGCGCCGCGTGATGCGGCTGCTCCGGGTCCAGCTGCAAGGCGACCGCCGGCATGCCGCCGGCGCGGTACGTGGCGTTTTCGCGGCCGATGCCTTCGACCTTGCCGCTCCATTGCGCCTGCTGCGGCAGCACGCCGTCCGCCTGCTCGAACAGGGCGAACTTGATGCTCGACGAGCCGCAATTGAGCACCAGGATCAGGGTGCCGTCGGCGTGGGTGATTGGCGCGTTCATGGCGGCGTGCTCCGGTAATGGTTGGCCAGCATCACGGCGATGGCGCAGGAGGCGATGCGGCTGGCGCGCGAATCGGCGCGGCTGGTGAGGATGACGGGGATCTTCGCGCCCAACACGATGCCGGCGCTGTCCGCGTCGCCCATGTACTCGAGCTGCTTGGCCAGCATGTTGCCGCTTTCCAGGTCGGGCACCAGCAGAATGTCGGCGCGGCCCGCCACTTCCGAGACGATGCCCTTGACGGTGGCGGCGGCGATCGACACGGCGTTATCAAAAGCCAGCGGGCCGTCGAGGATGGCCCCCGTGATCTGTCCGCGGTCGGCCATCTTGCACAGGGCGGCCGCGTCCAAAGTCGCCGGCATGTCCGCGTTCACCGTTTCCACGGCGGCCAGGATGGCCACGCGCGGGCAGGCCACGCCGATCACGTGCGCCAGGTCGATGGCGTTGCGCACGATGTCGGCCTTCATGGCCAGGTTGGGCGCGATATTGATGGCCGCGTCCGTGATGATGAAAGGGCGCGGATAGGCGGGCGTCTGCATCAGGAAGCAGTGGCTGATGCGGCGCTTGGTGCGCAGGCCGGCGCTGGCCGACAGCACGGCCGACATCAGTTCGTCCGTATGCAGGCTGCCCTTCATCAGCGCCTCCACTTCGCCCTTGCCCGCCAGTTCGGCGCCGCGCGCGGCCGCCGCATGGCTATGCTCGACGTCCTCGATGGCGATGCCGGCCAGGCTCAGGCCCGCTTCGGCCGCCACCGCTTCCAGGCGCGCGCGCGGCGCCACCAGCACGGGCGTGATCAGGCCGGCCGCATGCGCGTCCAGCGCGCCCGACAGGCTCAATTCATCGCAGGGGTGGATCACGGCGACCCGGATCGGCCCCAGCGTACGTGCGTGCTCGAGCAGGCGCCGCGTGCCGTCGCCGTTATGCAGGCGCACTTCGGGCAAGGTGGCGCGCGCCCGCTCGATCTGCTCGGCCGGCGCGATCACCTGCGCCTCGCCGTCGAGCACCACGGCGCCATGCTGGTTGACGCAGCGGCAAGCCAGGGTCACGTGGCGGCTGCGCGGCTCGCGCGCCGTGACGGTGACGCTGATGGCCAAGGTATCGCCCACGCGCACGGGTTGCAAAAAGCGCAGGGTCTGGCCCGTGTAGACGGTGCCGGCGCCGGGCAGGCGCGTACCCAGCACGGCGGATATGAGGGAAGCGCCCCACATGCCGTGCGCGATCACGCCCTGGTAGCGGGTGGCGGCGGCAAATTCGGTATCGAGGTGCTGCGGGTTGTCATCGCCCGACATCACCGCGAACAGGGCGATATCGTCCATGCTCAGGGTGCGCGTGATGCTGGCGGTGTCGCCGATGGCGATCTGGTCGAAGGTGCGGTTACGCACGATATTCAGATCATCGTCTTGGGTAGTAGTCATCGTGGTCTTCTAAGCAGAGGTAATGTGTTTGGCCGGTTTGGCTTTTGGTCCGGCATGGGAGGCGCGCGCGTCCGGCGGCAGCGCCTTCGCCTGCGCCTTGATCGCGCGGTCGAAGACGTCCAGCATCTGCTGCAGGCTCGCTTCCTCGTCCGGCGTCGGCGCCTCGGGCACCTGCAGCACTTGCTGCAGCCATTCGGCCAGCGCGCCGATGTCGTCCGGATCGGCGCGCGACAGCAAGGCCGGCAAGGCGGCGATGGCGGCATCGAAATCATGCAGCATCAGGCGCGCCTGCTGGCGCACGATGCCGCGGAATTCCTCCATGCTGACCTCCTGCCGGTATTGCGGCTTGATCAATTTGAGGGCCAGGTTGACCCTGCGCTCGTCGGCGATCATGCGGAAGCGGTAGATGTAGAACAGCGCGCGCACGGCCGCTTCCACCAGGCCGCCGCGCTGCATGTCCTCGTCCATCTTGCGCGTTTCGCAGCGCACGTATTCGCAATGCTCGGGCGAGATGCCGGGATGGGGGCGCGGCGGCGTGGCATCGCCGATGGTCTGTCCCGTCAGCGCCTGCACCAGGGGCGAGCCGTACACCAGGTCGAAGGTGGTTTCCTGCACAGTATCGCGCCAGTCGCGCCAGCTGTTCAAACCAGCCGTGATGGCGCCAGAGACGGCTTCCTGCATGGCCAGCAGCGGATTGTCGGGCGATACCGGCTGGCGGTGGGCGCGCACTTTTTCCGCCTCCCTGGCCACCAGTCTGGCCAGCGGATTGTGGTCGGTCCAGCGCTCGTACGACACGCGCAACGGATGCGCAAGCTGCAGGAAGCGCGCGGTCTGCGGCGTGACCATGGCGCGCACCCACGGCTGCGCGAACGTGCGGTACAGGGCCAGGTTGACCTCGGATACGCGCGCGGCGGCGGCGAACTTGCGGTCGTTTTCCACGCTCGGCTGCACGATGGCGCGCACGTCCTCGATGCCGCGGTGCTCGACCTGCAGCACATAATCTCCGCTGGCCAGGTCGGCATTCGGCGTGTCGGGCGTCTTGTCGACGATCCGCGCTTCGTAGATCCCGGCCGGCAGCAGGTTGATCAGGTCGATATTGCTGGCGAATTTCTGGTGTTCCTTGTGCCCCACCTTGGCCGAGACGAAGATGCCCAGGTGGCCGATGCTGTCATGCACGGCGTAGACGATGGTCTGGTCGTGCATCAGCACGTCCTTGTCGTCGCGGTACAGGTCCGTAATCCAGCCCAGCGCCTGCGGCGGCGGCGTGATGTTGTCGCCATTCGAGCAGAACACGACGATGGGCGAACGGATATTGCGCAAGTCCAGGCGCACGCCGTCGGAGGTGATCAGTTCGGCCGTGGCCAGGCGGTTGCCGATGAACAGATTGTCGACGATGTACTGCATCTCGACGTCGTTGAGGAAGACGTGGCCGCCCCAGTATTTTTCAAATTCCAGGTAACGGGGCGCTTCCGTATCGATGTTCGCGTACAGGTTGTACTGCTTGCTCCACAGCGTGTTGGCCGGGTTGAGCTTCTCGAAATTCTGCACCAGGCTGGCGCCGTCGAAACGGCCGTTGCCCAGGTCGCCCGCCAGCGCCGTGGCCCAGCTGCCGCCCATCAGGCCGCCCGCGTAGCGCATCGGGTTGCGGCCATGCCAGCCGGCCCAGTAGGACACGGGCGCGCCGGCCACGATGATGGGGCCGAACAATTCCGGGCGCATGGCCGCCGTCATGAGGATTTGCCAGCCCGCCTGGCAATTGCCGATGACGACGGGCTTGCCTTCGCTGAGCGGATGCAGGGCGATGACTTTTTCCAGGAAGGCCGCCTCCGCATGCATCACGTCTTCCACCGTCTGTCCCGGCACGGGATCGGGCAGGAAACCGATGAAGTAGCACGGATGGCCGGCGCGCAGAGCCACGCCGATCTCGCTCTCCGCCTTGAAGCCGCCGATGCCGGGACCGTGGCCGGCGCGCGGGTCGACGACGACAAACGGCCGTTTCGATGGCTCAGGTTCGGGCGCATCGGGCGTCAGAATGCGCGCCAGGCCATAGTTGACGGGGCGCGCCAGCTCCAGGCCCGACATCACCAGTTCGGCGGGGAAATCGAGCACGTTCGGCACTTCCTCGGCCAGGTGTTCCTGGTACTGGTTGCCGCGCCGGCGCATCACGTCCGCGTACAGCACGATGCGCTGCCACGAGTCGCGCGCATAGTCGCCCAGCATGCCCAGCGACGGCAAGCCGCCGGTGGAGAAAAATGGTGCAGCTTCGATCTTCATGGCTATCCTTTTCATGCAAAAAACGCCGGACCATTCCGGCGCGGGGGCTACGCCATCTGGCTGATGGTCTTGCGAAAACGCGCCAGCGCGAAGGTAAACAGGGCCGTGCCGATGGCCAGCAAGGCCAGGAACGGTTTCCACACCACGTCGATGCCGGCGCCCCGGTACAGGATCGCCTGGCTCAATTCGACGAAATGCGTGGTCGGGGCGATCAGCATGATGTTCTGCACCAGCTCGGGCATGCTTTCGCGCGGCGTGCTGCCGCCCGACAGCATCTGCAGCGGCAGCAGCACGAGGATCAGGAGCATGCCGAACTGCGGCATGCTGCGCGCCACGGTGGCCAGAAAAATGCCCATCGAGGTGGTGGCAAACAGGTGCAGGGCCGCGCCGCACAGGAACAGCGCGATCGAGCCTTCGATCGGCACGTGCAGCATGCCGCGCACCACCAGGTTCAGCGACAGGGCGGCGGCCAGCAGCACCACCAGGCCCATCGACCAGACCTTGCCCAGCATGATCTCGGCCGGCGTCACGGGCATCACCAGCAAGTGCTCGATGGTGCCGTGTTCGCGCTCGCGTATCAGCGCCGCGCCCGTGAGGATGATCGACAGCATCGTCACCTGGTTGATGAGCTCCATCAGCGAGCCAAACCACGCCTGGCTCAGCGAGGGATTGAAGCGCGCGCGCATCACCAGCTCCACGGGCGAGACGGTCGCGCCCCGGTAGCGCTTGGCGAATTCGGCTATTTCGCCGGCGACGATCTGCTGGATGTAGCCGCTGCCGCTGAAGGCCTGGCTCATGCGCGTGGCGTCGACGTTCAGCTGCAATTCCGCCTGGCGCCCGCCCAGCACGTCGGCCTGCAGCTTGGGCGGGATCGTCAGCACGAAGGTGTACCGGCCCGCATCGAGGCCCGCATCGACCTGGCTCTGGTTGATCATGGCCGGCGGCGTGAACTGGGGCGGGAAGAAGGCCGAGGCGATGCGCGCGGACAGCGGCGAGCCATCCTCGTCGACGATGGCGATCGAGGCCATGTGCAGGGTTTCCGGCTTGGCCGTGGCGGCCACGTAGATGGCCAGGGTGAACGTGTAGAGGATCAGGATCAGCATCATCGGATCGCGGATCAGGCTCCAGATTTCCTTCACGCCCAGGCGGTAGATGTTTTCAAGGTGGCGCATATCAGCTCTCCTGTTTCTTCAGCAGCGCCACCGTCACGCCGAGGATCACGGGAATGGCGACGAGCAGGGGCCAGAACGAGGCGTGCAGGTCGCCGAAGCCCAGCGCCTTGTTGAACACGCCGCGGCTGATATTGAGCATGTGCGTGGCGGGGTACATCAGGCCGACGGCCTTGCCCACGCCTTCCATCGACGAGACGGGATTGAGCAGGCCGGAAAACTGGATGGCCGGGATCATGGTGCCGATCATGGTCACGAACAGGGCCGCGATCTGGCTGCGCGTAAAGGTCGAGGCGAACAGGCCGATGCCGGTGGCGCAGATATTGAAGATGAAGGTGGCGCCGATCAGGGTCGGCAAGCTGCCCTTGATCGGCACGCCGAAGGCCGTGACGGCCAGCAAGGCCATGAGGACGAAGTTGAACATGGCCAGCACGACGTACGGCACCTGCTTGCCGAGCAAGAATTCCAGGCGCGTGACGGGCGTCACGTACAGGTTGATGATGGAACCGAGTTCCTTTTCGCGCACCACGGACAGCGCCGCCAGCATGGCCGGCAGCATCAGCAGCAGCAGGGGAATCACGGCCGGCACCATGGCGGGCAGGCTTTTCACGTCCGGGTTGTAGCGGTAGCGCGTCTGGATGGCGACGGGGTTGCTCATCGTGATGCCATAGCGGTGCAAGGCCTGGTCGGCCAGCCACAGCTGATGCATGCCCTGCACGTAGCCCTGCACGGTTTCGGCGCGCATCGGCATGGCGCCGTCGATCCACGCGCCCACCTGCGCCGGCGCGCCGCGCTGCACGTCACGCGCGAAGCCGGGCGGGATCTCGATGGCCAGCGACAGTTCGCCGCTGCGCATGCGCTTGTCGATATCGGCATAGTCGCGCAGCGGCGGGCGCTCGACGAAGTAGCGCGAGCCGGCCAGGTTGTTCGTGTAATTCTGGCTCAGGGTCGTCTGGTCGTGGTCGAGCACCGCATAGCTCAAGTCTTCGACGTCCAGGCTGATGCCGAAGCCGATGACGAACAGCAGCAGCACCGAGCCGCCCAGCGCCAGGGTCAGGCGCACGGGGTCGCGGCGCAATTCCAGCGCCTCGCGCCACATATAGCTGAGCATGCGGCCCAGGCTGAAACGGCTGCGCCGGTGCTGCGGCGCCGGTGCCGCTTCCTGCGGCACGGATGCCGGCGGTTCCTGCACCGTCGCCGCTGCCGTGCCGCCGCCCGCCTCTTCCAGGTAGGCGATGAAGGCCGCCTCCAGCGACGGCGCGCCCTTCTTGCGCACCAGTTCGGCCGGCGCATCGCTGACCAGCACTTTACCCGCATGCATCAGCGAGATGCGGTCGCAGCGCTCGGCCTCGTTCATGAAGTGGGTGGAAATGAAGATGGTGACGCGGTCGCGCCGCGCCAGTTCAATCATCAGGCGCCAGAAATTGTCGCGCGCGATGGGGTCGACGCCGGACGTCGGCTCGTCGAGGATCAGCATTTCCGGCTTGTGCACCATGGCCACGGCCAGCGACAGCCGCTGGCGTATGCCCAGCGGCAGGCTGTCGGGCAAGTCGTCCATCACGGCGCGCAGATCGAAGCGCTGCGCCATTTCGTCGATCCTCGCCGGGATCTCGCCCTCCGGCACGTGGAACAGGCGCGCGTGCAGCACCAGGTTCTGGCGCACCGTCAGTTCGCTGTACAGGGAAAACGCCTGCGACATGTAGCCGACCCTGCGGCGCGTGTCGATGTCGTTGGAATCGACTTCCTTGCCGAACAGCCAGGCCTTGCCTTCCGTGGCCGGCAGCAGACCCGTGAGCATCTTCATGGTGGTCGATTTGCCGCAGCCGTTCGAACCGAGAAAACCGAAGATCTCGCCGCGGCCGATGCGGAAATTCACATGATCGACGGCGGTAAAATCGCCGAAGCGCATGGTCAGGTCTTTGGCCTCGATGGCGACGTCCTGCGCGCTGGCGGCGTCCAGCGGCGTGATCACGACGGGCTGGTGGCCGGCGCGCTTGGCTTCGGGCAGCAGCTTGATGAAGGCCGCTTCCAGGTTGCCGCTTTCGGTACGCGCCAGCAGTTCGGCCGGCGTGCCCGTATCGAGCACCTTGCCGTCATCCATGGCCACTAACCAGTCGAAGCGCTGCGCCTCGTCCATGTAGGCGGTGGCCACCATCACGCTCATTTGCGGGCGCTGCACGCGGATGCCGGCGATCAGGTCCCAGAACTGGGCGCGCGCCAGGGGATCAACGCCGGTGGTCGGCTCATCGAGAATGAGCAGGTCGGGATCGTGGATCAGGGCGCAGCACAGGCCCAGCTTCTGCTTCATGCCGCCCGACAGCTTGCCCGCCGGGCGCGCGAGGAAGGGCTGCAAGCCCGTGCTGCGGGTCAGCTGGTCGATGCGGCGGCGGCGCTCGGCCGCGTCATGGCCGAACAGGCGCGCGAAAAACTGCAGGTTTTCCTCGACCGACAGGGTCGGATACAGATTCTTGCCCAGGCCTTGCGGCATGTAGGCGATGCGCGGGCAGACGTCGTCGCGGTGGCGCGCATCGCGCATGTCGCCGCCCAGCGCCATCACGCTGCCCTGCTGCACGGCGCGTGCGCCGGCCACCAGCGACAGCAGGCTCGATTTGCCCACGCCATCGGGGCCGATCAGTCCCACCATGCGGCCGGCCGGCACGTCCAGGTCGATGGCGTCGAGCGCCACCGTCTTGCCGTAATGCTGGCTGACGCCCTTGATGCTGACGACAAAGGAAGTCACGTCCATGCTCACTGCGGAACCTTGGCCGTCAGTTCAGCGGGCCAGGGCTGCTTCGCATCGAGGCGCACCCAGGCCACGCCCGGCAAACCCACTTTGACCAGGGCCAGGTGCTTTTGCAGCAGCTCGCGGCTGATCTGCGCCTTCACGCGGAACATCAGTTTTTGGCGCTCGCTGGCCGTTTCCACCGTCTTCGGCGTGAACTGCGCGCTGGCGGCGACAAACGAAATCGTCGCGGGAATCACGTAATTGGGCGCCGCGTCGAGGATGAGGCGCACTTCGCCGCCCATCGCCACCTTGCCGGCCGCCGTCTCGGGCAGGAAGAAGGTCATGTAGACGTCCGACAGGTCGACCAGGTTGAGCACCTTGCCGCCGCCGGCCAATACTTCGCCCTGCTGCGCCACCAGGTATTGCACGCGGCCGTCGCGCGGCGCCGTCAGCTGGCCATCGGCCAGGTCGGAATCGATGCGCGCCGTGGTCGCCTCGGCGGCCACGACGGCGGAACGCGAACCGACCACCTGCGCTTTTGCCGCATCGATGGCCGCCTGCGCCGCCGTCACCTGCGCCTTGGCCGCATTCAGGGCGGCGGCGACGCTGCGCACGCGGGCGCGGTCGTCGTCGAGTTCCTGCACCGAGGAAGCGCCTTCCTTCGACAGGGTTTCGGAACGGGCCAGACGGCGCTTGGCCGCATCGAGTTCGCTTTCGCGCTGCGCCACCATGGCCAGCGCGGCCGCCTTGTCACTCTCGCGCACGGCCACCTGCGCCTGCGCGCCAACCACGGCATCGGACGCCTGCTGCTGGCGCGCGCGCGCCTCGTCGCGCTGGGCCGTCAACGAGTCGACCTGCATGGTGGCCAGCGGCTGGCCCGCCTTGACGAAGTCGCCCTCGCGCACGAGAATCTCCTTGACCCGGCCGGCCAGCTTGGTGGCGACGTCGACTTCCGTCGCTTCGATGCGGCCATTGCCGCTGACAAAACCTTCGCCAGGGCCCGTGGGGCGCATTTTTTGCCAGGCCACGTAGCCCAGCACGAGAACGGCCACGACGAGCGCCGCGGGGATGAGTTTTTTCTTCAGTTGAGCATTCATGGTATCGGGGCGATCAAATTAGTGGGTGGAAGCGGCGGCGGGTGCGGGTGCGCCGCCGCCCAGGGCCGCGTACAGGCTGACCTGGCTGGACAGCAGCGCGCGGCGCGTCTGCACCAGCTGCTGCTCGACCGTCAGCAAGTCGCGCTGCGCATCGAGCACTTCCAGGTAGGGCGCGGCGCCATTGTCGTAGCGCAGCTTGGCCAGGCGGGCGCGTTCGCTCTGCGCGGCCAAGGTCGTCTTGCCGATATCGACCTGCAGTGCCAGCCAGCGCCGGTTCGACAGCGCGTCGGCCACTTCGCGGAAGGCGCCCTGCACGCTCTTTTCATAATTGGCCACGGCCACGTCGCGGCGCACCTCGGCCAGATCCCTATTGGCGCGGATGCGGCCCGCGTCAAAAATCGGCAGCACCAGGCGCGGCGCAAAATTCCAGGCGCCGCTGCCCGAGTCGAACAGGCCGCTCAATTCCGCGCTGGCCGTGCCATAGCCCGCCGTCAGCGAAATGGTGGGGAAGAAGGCAGCGCGCGCGGCGCCAATATTGGCGTGCGCCGCGCGCAGCTGGTGCTCGGCCGCCATCAGGTCGGGGCGCTGCGTAAGTAAAGCCGAGGGCAGGCCCGCATGCAGCGGCTGCAGCACGCTGGCGTCGTCGAAGCGGCGCACCTCGCCAGCCACCGGCGTCAGGTCGACGGGGCCGCCCACCAGCTGGGCCAGCGCGTGCGCCTGCACGGCGCGCGCCTGCTCCAGCTGGGCCGACAGCGACAGGGCCTGGCTGAGCAGGGTTTCCACCTGCGTCAGGTCCAGCTTGGAAATCGACCCCACCTCGAAGCGGCGCGTGAAGATGCGCAGCGATTCGGCGCGGCTGTCGACGGTGGCGCGTGCCAGTTCCACGCGCTCGTCGAGTTCGCGCAAGCCCAGGTAGCCATTGGCCACCTGCGCCACCAGGGCCACGCCGACGGCGCGGCGCGCCTCGTCGCTGGCCAGCAGGGTTTGCAGCGCGCTGTCCTTCAGGCTGCGCACCCTGCCCCAGAAATCGAGTTCCCAGGCGCTCACGTTCAAGCCCGCCTGGTACTGCGCGCTCGTCATGGGGCGGCCCGTCACGCTCAGGTCACCTGGCACGCGCGCGCGGCTGCCGGAGGCGCCCAGCGCAATGGTGGGAAATTGTTCGGCGCGCTGGATGCCATATGCGGCGCGCGCCTCTTCCACGCGCAGGGCGGCGATGCGGATATCGCGGTTGCCGGCCAGCGCCTGCGCAATCAGCGCCTGCAGACGCGGGTCGGCAAAGTAGGCTTGCCAGGCGACGTCGGGCGCCTGCGCGCCGGCCGGATCGGCTTCCGGATACTGCGCCGCCACGGGCAGCGGCGGCGGCGCGTACGGCGGCGCCAGCGAGGCGCAGCCGGCCAGGGCCAGCGCGGTGGCCAGCGCGGCCATCCTGGCGCGGTTGGGCAAAGTAGAAACAGCCATGGTCATCGTCTTCCAGTCAATTCAGAATGTTGTAGCCGCCATCGACATACAGAGTGCCGCCCGTGATGGCGCGCGCACCGTCGCCGGCGAGGAAGGCGCACAGCGCGCCCACGTCCTCGATGGTGGCCAGGCGGCGCATGGGCGAGCGTTCGATGGCGTCGGCCATCAGGCGGTCGAAATGGGCGATGCCGGAAGCGGCACGCGTCTCCAGTGGTCCCGGCGAGATGGCGTTGACGCGGATGCCTTGCGGCCCCAGTTCGGCGGCCAGGTAGCGCACCGACGCTTCCAGCGCCGCCTTCACGGGACCCATCAGGCCATAGTCGGCGATGACTTCCTCGGCGCCCAGGTAGCTCATGGTCATCAGGCTGCCGCCGTCCGGCATCAGCGGTTCGGCCAGTTTCGCCATGCGCATGAAGGAGTGGCAGGAGACATCCATGGCCTGCGCAAAGCCGTCGGCGGAACTGTCCGTCACGCGGCCATGCAAGTCCTGCTTCGGCGCGTAGGCAATGGAGTGGACGACGAAGTCGAGACGCCCCCACTGCCGTTCGATCTGCGCGAACAGCGCTTCGAGCTGGCCCGGCACGGCCACGTCGAGCGGCGCCATGATGGCCGCCTGCACTTGCTGCGCCAGCGGCTCCACGTATGGACGGGCCTTGTCATTGAGCCAGGTCACGGCCAGTTCGGCGCCGGCCGCGCGCAGAGCGCTGGCGCAACCCCAGGCGATGCTTTGCCCATTGGCAATGCCCACCACCAGGCCCCGCTTGCCCTGCAAAGGCAAGTGCTGCGGCAAGGCGGCCATCATGCCTGGACTGGACGCAGGGCGGGCCACGGCGTGGCCGCATGCACGCAGCGCACCGCGCCGGCGCGCATGGCGGCAGCGCACATGGCCAGGGTGACGCCACCGGCGCGCGCATACGGCAAGGCAATCGGAGTGTGGGGGTGTAAGGTACTGCACGCGTCAGGCGCGGGGGTCTGCATCTTCATGAATCGGCTTCCGTCACTGAAATTCGAGGCCGGCACCAGTGCATTCTCGGGGAACTGGTACAGGGCGAAAATTACTCTACAGCATTTAGATACGTGATTCGCGATGAGTCCGGTCCACATGCTTATCGTTTTGAGCTAGGTCAACTATAAGTGCGATTGCGGCAATGCAACATTGATGTAAATCAAATTTTACCGCAATATTATCTAAATGAAATATTTTTCAGGCAAGCGTGCGAGCGTATGTATTTGACAATACTTCCGGGCTGGCGGGAAGAAAAGGAGGCATGCGGGCGCAGATGCATATTGCCTGAAAAACAAGCGGATCTGGGCAGTGGAGGAAGGCAGGCGGCAGGGCGAGGCAGAAAGGGGGCCATGCTATTGCGTTGCAACATGACCCACCATGCATTACTGGAATGGCAGAAACAGCATTATTTCCCCGATGCCGATGCGGGACGCGAATACAGATCGATGATGGTGCTGATGCCATTCTGGCATACGGAACAGAAGGTCTCGCTGCGGTCGAACATGATGCACTGCATCTCGGGACGGTAGTAGCCGGACGATTCATAGTTCGCGCCTTCGAAGGCGCCCACCGCATGGCGCTGCGGCGCCTTCGAGAACAACTGCTGCGTGTATGCCAGGTCGGCCTTGAACAAATCGCTCATCTCGCTTTCCGGGCGGTTGGCCGCGCGCAGGGCAGCGCGCTGCTTCTGGTATTCGCGCGCATGGCTGTCGTACGCTTCCTTCGGCCAGGGCGTCGGCAGCGGCGTGCCGGCCTTGACGTGGCTCTTCCATTTCAGCTTGGCCGGATCGCGCAGCGCCGTGGCGTTCGGCTCCCACGGCTCCTGGCGCTCGCCGTTCGACTGGTAGGCCACGGGCGAAGTGTAGTACTCGTCGGCCAGGCCGGCGAAATGGTGGCCGAATTCATGCACGAACAGGTAGTTGGCCCAGTCGTTGTTCGCTGCCGCCGTGCTGAACTGGCCAAAGATGCCGCCGCCGCCGTAGGTATCGTTATTGACGAGGATTTCGATGAATTCGTACGGCGCGTACTGCGCCAGGTCGCGCAGTGCGCGGTTGTCCGTCGTCAGCACATAGCGCTCGCTGCCGAAGATGTCGTAGCGCGTGCCCAGAGGCGAGGCGTGATGCACGCCCGTCGATGGGCGCGACACGCCCGATTCCTGCGTCGGCGCGGCCATGGCCCACACATTGAAGTCATTGGCCCGCTCGCGGAATGGCGAGACGGTAAACAGGTGCTCGGCCAATTTCCGCGCCGTCGCTTCGAACTTGCCCATTTCGGCGGCCGTGTAGCCATCGCCCATGATCAGGAGATCGACCTTTTCGGACGACGGACCGCTGACGCGGATCGGGATAGGCTTGACGGGCGCCGGCGGCTGCTTGCGGATCACGTCCTGCGCGGCCGGGTCGACGTCGGTGCTCCACACAATGGAAAACAGGCCGCGCTCGTCGCGCTTGAGGATGCGCACGCGCACAGGCTGCTCGGGCTGCGGGAAGCGCACGGATTCCTGGAAGGCGCGCGTCGTGGTTTTCGCCTCGTCGGTGCTGGCCCACTCGCCGAAGATGGTGGAAAAGCCGCGCGAGTACAGCACCTTGCCCGACTTGATGTCGACCACTTCCAGCATATTGTTGCCGCGGTTGCTGTCGTCGATGGGACGCGCCAGGTTGCCAGGCCATGGCAGGGGCTCGACCAGCACGCGCTCGACCGCATAATGCTCGCCCAGCGCATTGCCGCTGTGCTGGTAGTCGAGGCGCATGGTGGCCGGCTGGGCAGCATTGGCCGCTTGCGCGGCAGGGACGATGCCGGCGGCCAGCGCCAGCGCGCACAGGAAGGATCGAATCGGGGTCTGCTGCATCTCATTCCTAACACGGTAGAAAAACGGGTAAAAGAAGCGGTTTTCCGAACAAACAGCGGCGCCAGCGGCGGGCATGGAAAAATCCGGTGCGGCACATTGTAGCGACAGGAATCGGCACTGCAAAGCATCCATTTCACCCACCAGCTTGACCGCGCCACGCAATCCATTTATATTAGACTGACTAGTCAATTAATTAAAGAGCAAAGCCATGCGAACCATCGATCCAGATAAACACGCGGCCCGCCGCGACGCCATTCTCGCCGCCGCGCGCCACTGCTTCGCGCGCAAGGGCTTTCACCAGACCAGCACCGCCGCCATCTGCGCGCAGGCGGGCATGAGTCCCGGTAACCTGTTTCACTATTTCCCCACCAAGCAAGCCATCATCGCCGCCATCGTCGACCAGGAAGGCAGCGAGACGGCCGCCTATTTCGCCGGCGTGCAAGGCAGCGCCGATGCGTACGGCGCCCTGCTCGACTTCATGGACCTGGTGCTGGCGCTGGCGGCCGACGGGGACTTTGCGGGACTGGCGCTGGACATTGCCGCCGAGGCGATGCGCGACACGGACATCGCGGCCAGGGTGGCGCGCAACGACGCCAGCCTGCGCGGCGGCCTGCAAACATTGCTGGCAGAGGCGGCGGCGGCAGGCCAGATCGACGCCGCGCTGGACGCCGCGCAAACGGCCGGCTGGATCGTCGCGCTGATCGACGGCATCTTCAACCGGGTCGCCGTCGATCCCGATTATGCACCGCTGGCGCAGCGCGCCAGTTTGCACCTGCTGCTGGCGCGCTTCCTGCGCCCTGCCCTGGCATGAGCGCCGCCATGCCAACCCCGCCCACGCGCATTGCCGACGTCGACGCCCTGCGCGGCTGCGCCCTGTTCGGCATTTTGGTGGTTAATATCGGCGCCTTCGCCACGCCCTGGTTCGGCCTGGGCATGACCGATCCCGCCTTTCACGGCGGCGTCGACCGCGCCACGCATTTCCTCGTCGCGCTGCTGTTCGAGACCAAGTTCTACCTGCTGTTTTCCTTCCTGTTCGGCTACAGCTTCACCTTGCAGATGCAGGCGGCCGCGCGCGCCGATGCGCCGTTCGTGCCGCGCATGCTGCGCCGGCAAGCGGCCCTGTGGCTGATCGGCGCCCTGCATGCCGTGTTCCTTTTTCATGGCGACATACTGACCACCTACGCCGTGCTGGGCATCGTGCTGCTGGCGCTGCACCGTTGCGGCGAACGCCAGGCACTGTGCCTGGCCCTGGTGCTCGTCACCGTCTGCGCCGCGTTCTGGGCAGGCATGGCCTGGCTGCAAAGCCTGCAGCCGGCGGGCGACGCGGCGGACAACGCGGTGGCGATGGCCCAAAAGGCGGCAACGGCGCTGGCCGCCTACCGCGCCACGCCGGCCGCGGTCGTCAATCAGCACTTGCGCGAACTGAGCGACATCTGGATCGTCCTGCTGCTGGTGCAGGCACCGTGCGCGCTGGCCATGTTCCTGTGCGGCCTGGCCGCCGGCAAGCGCGAGATGCTGCTGCACGCGGCCGATTATCTGCCGCTGCGCCGACGCCTGCTGTGGGCCGGCGCGCTGGCAGGCCTGCCCGGCGCCGCCGCATATGCGTGGACCTCCGTGTATGGCGAGAGCCAGGCATGGCAGGTGGCGGGACTGGCCGTGGGCCTGGCGAGCGCGCCGCTGCTGGCGGGCGCCTACCTGGCATGCGCGCTGCCCCTGTTCGAACGGCTGCGCGACGGCACGCTGTTTGCGCTGCTGGCCGATACGGGCCGCATGGCCCTGTCGAACTACCTGCTGCAGTCAGCCGTCTGCGCCTGGCTGTTCCTCGCGTATGGCGCGCGCTTGATGGGCAGCGTCTCGCCGCTCGGCGCGCTGGCGCTGGCCGTCATCATCTTCAGCCTGCAGCTGCCCCTGAGCCGCTGGTGGCTGCGCGGCCACGCCTATGGCCCCGTCGAATGGCTGCTGCGGGCCCTGACGATCGCCGCGTGGCCGCGCTGGCGGCGTGCCAGTGCAAGCTACTTGTAGCGGTACAGCGGCTGGCGCAGCTGGATGGGGCGGATGTCGAGGCGCAATTTCAGCACCGAATACGCTTCCGCCTCGGTCGAGCTGTAGCCGACGCTGTTGACCGTCTTGCTGAAGCGGAATTCGAAGCCCAGCTCCGGGTACGGGTCGCGCGGGTTGCCGAAGGCGATGCCGATGGCTTCCTGCTGCGCGTTGTCGATCAGGTTGCCCATCAGGTCGAGCACGGCGTTGTTGCCGAGGATATCGTTGGTAAACACGGGCTCGCGCATGTCGGGCTGGTTCGGATCGAGCTTGTTGTCGGCCTTGTCCGGCGAGGGCGTAAACACGCGCGTGACGAGGTTGAATTTGTCGCCCCGGTCCAGATAGCTGATGGCAGCATTGCTGATATTGAAATTTTTCACGCCACGGTCGCTGATGGCGCCCGACAGGTCGATCAGCAGGGCGCCGCTGTAGCCGATCACTTCCACGTCGCGCATGGCATCGACCACCATGGCGCTGTTTTCATCGATACCCAGTCCCAGGTGATAGCCTTTTTTCAGCATCACGGGAATCATGCGCGCAAAGCGCCCGCGCACCAGCAGATGCTGGTCCACAAAAACGTCGCTGCCGATGAAGCCCAGTCCAGGCGCGATCTCGCGGCCATCCGTGACGCCCATCTTGAGCATGTCGAGCACGGGTTTGGCATCGTAGAACATGGTGGTGCTCATGATGGCCGCGCCGGCGCTGGAACCGGCGATCACGCCGCCGTTGCGGTAGACCGACCAGATGGCTTCCAGCGCGGCCGTGCGGCTGCCGTCCGGGCGCAGCAAGGCTTGCGTGATGCGCCCCTGGTCGCCGCCGGCGAAATAGATGCCGGTGGCCGACTTGATCTGCGTGACGATGGCCGGATCTTCGGCCGCCTTGCGGTAATCGCGATTGGCCAGCTTGACGGCTAGCGGCACGAAAAAGGCGTCCGCACCATATTGATTGAGCTTCCTGATGATGCTTTCACCCGATTTTTCCGGGTTCATCGCGGCCGAGGCCAGCACGGCGATGCGCGCGCCCGGACCGCCCGACAACTTGACGATGCGCTGCCACACTTCGGCATTGTCGGCGCGCAGGCCGCCGCCGATGATGACGAGCGTGCCCTGCGGCGCGCTGCCGATGGCGCTGCCGCCGGGCGCCGCCACGGCATGGAAGCTGCACAATGCCAGCGCGAACAGCAGCGCGGCGCAAAAGGTGTGGTACCGGCTTGAGAATAATTTCATGATGCCTTTCGAATACAAGGAAAGGGGCGCGCACTTGTTGATACCGGCGCGCGCCCTTGCTGCCAAAACTGCTGCCTGCCACCCAACTGCATCGAACTACGATACTACTTGCCGCATATGACAGCGTTATTGCGGTATCTCCAGTTTTTTACTTGAAGCTGTAATTGGCGCTGGCGTAGAAGCGCCGGCCGCGCGGGTCGGCGTAGCTGGGGTCATAGCCGGACAGGAAGAAAAATGCCTGGTTCGAGTATGGCGGACTGGTATTGAACAGATTCTGTATGCCGGCGCGCAGCTTGAACTGCTGGCTGACCGCATACGCGCCCGACATGTCCCACAGCGTGTAGGCCTTCACCCGGTTCGGCTTGACCACGCTGCCGTCGTCCGTGTTGATGGCCGAGTTCTGGTCATCGTAGCCGCTCGAATACGTGTTCGACAGGCTGGCCGAATACGGGCCATTGTCCCAGTCGAGGGTGATCGTATGGCGCCAGCGCTGCACCACGCCGTCCGTGACGAACTTGTTCAGATTGCTGATGAAGGCATCGCCAGGGCTGGTCTGGATCTTCGAATCGAGCACATAGGTGCCGCTCAGATGTCCGCCAAAGCGTCCCCACGCCGTTTTCACGCCATGCAGGTCGGCCGTGATATCGATGCCCGAGGCTTTTTGCGCACCGCGGTTTTCCTTGCGCAGCTCGATGTAGCGGATTCCATTGTCTTCGTCGCGGTGTACGAGGTTGCCGTACTTGGACAGGTTGGACAGGATGATGTCGTCGCCGATTTCGCTGATCAAATCCGTGCGCCTGATGTTCCAGTAGTCGGCACTGAAGGTCCAGTGCTGGCCGGGTTCGAGCACCACGCCGGCCGTGAACTGGCGGCTGCGCTCCGGTTTCAGCTTGTCGTTGCTGTAGCGGCGCGTACGCCAGTTGTCGGCGCAGACGGAGTAGTCGTTGTTCTCGGCTTCGCAGTACACGGGATCAGGCAGGGTCGCCGTCTGGCTGTAGACAGTGGGCCGATGCAGGTCCGACATCGACGGCGCGCGGAAGCCCTTGCCGGCCGAGGCGCGCAGCAGCACCTCCTTGCTGGGCATGTAGGTCAGGCCGATCTTCGGACTGAGGGCACCGCCCACTTGCTGGTAATGGTCATAGCGGCCGGACAGCTGCGCCTGCCATTGCTTGCTAAACGGCAATAGCAATTCGCTATAGATGGCCTGCACGTTGCGGCTGTCGCTGGTGGCCACGCCGCCTTCGGGCGCGTCATCGTTGGTGATGTTACCGCTCATTAACAACGCGGATGGCCGGAAATCCGTGCGCTCGCGCCGCACTTCGCCGCCCACCGCCAACGCCATGTCGCCGCCGCCCATGGACATCAAGGCACGCGACACCTTGAAATCGAGCGCATCCATGACGCCGCGCGCGTGCCGCACTTCGTCGTTGACCTGGATGCTCTCGAGCAGCGCCTTACCCGCCGCACTGGAGGGGCCGAAGGGATTGATGGTGCCATCCGTGATGCCCTTTTGTAGCTGGTCTGCCAGGAGGTAGCCGTGCGTGTCCTTGTCCCTGACCACATTGACACTGTGATTCAAGCCCACGTCGTAATCCCAGCCGCCCACGGTGCCGGTGGCGCCCACCACGTAACGCTGGCTTTCGCTGGTCAATTCGCTGGTGCGCATGCCCGCTTCGTTCAGGCGAATGCGCAGGGCCAGCGTGCCGGTCAACCCGGCAGCGTTCAGCTGCGGCACCATGCTGGCGTCGATTTCGCCATCCGGCCGCGCTGTCGATCCCACGTAATAGCTGCGCGAGCGGCTCAGTGCCACTTCCGCATACAACTGGTGATCGTTATTCAGTTTCAGCACGCCGCGCGTGAGCAGGTTCTGCTTGTCCGTTTTCGGATACAGCTCGGTGTCGCCCATGTAGTTATAGGTACACGCATCGACGCCGCCCGTGCCGGCAGGCAGGTACACATTGGCCGGTCCGCTGCAGCCTGGAATCGACAGATTAATCAGGCGATTCGTGATCGGCTGGCCATTGAGCAGGAAGCCCTGCTCCTGCAGGTAGTCGCGCTGGTCGCTGGAGAGGCGGATATTTGCCGGACTGGTGTAACTGGACAGCAAATGGCCGAGGCGTTCCGGCACATGCAGGTGCGGAATGAACTTGCGCTGCGAGGTGCTCAGACGGTCGGTTTTTTGCAGGTCGACCACGGCAAAGATATTGTAGCCATCCGTGGCCAGGTCGCCCGTGCCGGCCGTGATGCTGGCCGTGCGCTTGCCGGCGCCGCCTTCCTGCGTGCCGCTGCCGTAGGCGTTCAGCTCCACGCCCTGGTAATCCTTGCGCGTAATAAAATTGATGACGCCGCCGATGGCGTCCGTGCCGTACAGGGCCGAGGCGCCATCGAGCAGCACTTCCACGCGCTGCAGGGCGGCGGCGGGAATGTTATTGAGGTCCACGCCCGCATCGTCGCCAGGCGAGGCAAAGTTGGCCATGCGCCGGCCATTGAGCAGCACCAGGGTCGACGAGGTGCCCACGCCGCGCAGGTTGGCGCTGTTGAAGCCGCGCTGGTCGCCGCCCACGTTGATGCTGACGCCATCGGTCAGGCCGCCCACGTTGGCCGAGACGCGCGCCATCAGCTCGGCCGCCGTCGTCACGCCCGCCTTTTCGATCTCGGCCCGCGTGATGATCTGCACGGGCAGCGCCGTCTCCGACTCCAGCCGCTTGATGGCCGACCCCGTGATTTCCACGCGCTGCATTTTTTTCGGCGCCGGCTCCACATCCGGCCCCTGCTCTTGCGCCTGCGCGCCGCAGGCCAGCATGCCCAGCGCCGCCGACACGCTCAGGGCCCCCAGCGCCAGCCGCACGCCTTGCGCCAGCACCGATTCGCGTGGCAAGGAGCCGCCGTCCTGTTTTTTCATCTGCATTGTCATTCTCCCCGGATGTTGATGCCTGATTTTTATAATGATTTTGGGACTGCCTTGCGTTGCTTTGAAGCTGTTTTCCGCGCGCCCTGCACGCCATGTTCGCCGCCATACAGATAGGCGGAGATGACTTCGCTCAAGCGGGCCGCTTTTTCTACGTTCTTCCTGTTCGATACCATCAGCGCCACGGCCAGCGCCTCGATCATGGCCAGCGCCGTGCTGGCGCTGCTTGGCAGGACGGGATGCGTGCTTTGCGCATACAGCGCGTGGTCGGCCAGTTCGGCCAGGGGCGACGCGGGCGAGTCGGTAAGCGCCACGATGCAGGCGCCGCGGTCGCGCGCAAAGCTGGCCAGGCCGATGCAGTCGAGCGTGTAGCGGGGGAACGAGATCACCACGAGCACGTCCTGCGCCGTCAGGTTGACCAGGTGACCGGCCGCCACTTCCGAGCCGCCGATGCCCACCACTTCCACCACGTGCGGGCAAAACGGCTGCAGATGCTGCACCAGCATGCCCGCCAGGTTGGCCGACAGGCCGAAACCCATCACGTACACGACCTTGGCGCGCGTCAGGCGGCGCACCACGGCCAGCATGGCGGGCGGCGACAGGGCATCGGACGTGGCGGCGATGTTCGCGGCCGCATATTCCAGGCTTTCCGTGATCGGCGAGGTGGCGCGCGCGCGCCGTTCTATCGTGCGGCGCAGTTTGTCGACCGGCTGCAGCAGCGATTGCAGGGTTTCGGCCATGGCGCCGCGCATGGCCGAGTAATTCTTCTGACCGATATCGCGCGCGAAGCGGCTGATGGTGGCCGTCGATACCTGGCAGCTGTCGGCCAGTTCCTCGATGCCCAGCGCCGTGACGCGCATCTGGTTGCGCAGCAGGTAATCGGCGATCTGCCGCTGCGAAGCCGAGCCGCCGGCCAGCACGTGCATCAGCGCCTGCCCCAGCGGCGATTGCGCGAAGGCGGCATCGGGCGACGCCAGCGTGGTGGCAAGTGGCGTGGGGGCGCTGCTTCTGGCAGGACTGGCGGATGCTCTCATATCACTGGCGGCCTGTATTCTTGGGCACTGCTGATCACTGGAGGAAGGGGAAATCGGGTCGCTGGAACTTACTTTACTCATATCAAAAAGAAAACTCAACAAATATTTGTAAAAGGATTTTCATTGATTTACTTCGTGAAAATATTGCTACATAATCGACCGGAATCCATCAACCATGCACCTTTTCGGGGCGCCCACCATGCAAGTACAACAGCATTCCATCTCCACCGCGCACGCCAGCATGTCATGCCAATTGAGCAGCTTCCACTTCGGCAGCGCGGCCGCCACCAGCCGCAGCGGCAAGAAGGTGTACATCCAGGCGGCCCTGCACGCGGACGAGGTGCCGGGCATGCTGGTGTCGCAATTTTTGCGCCGCGAACTGCTGGCGCTGGAAGCGGCCGGCAAGGTGCACGGCGAAATCATCCTGGTGCCGGCCGCCAACCCGATCGGCCTGGCGCAAGCCATCCATGGCGCGCCGTTCGGCCGTTTCGACCTGACCACCGGCATCAACTTCAACCGCGCCTACCGCCACGTGGCCGATGAACTGAAAACCACGCTCGATGGCCAGCTGGGGCAGGATGCGCCAGCCAACGTGGCGCTGATACGCGAGCACGCGCGCGCCGCCGTCGCCGCCTGGCAGCCGGGCACGGATGCGGAGACGCTGAAGAAAACCCTGCTGGGCATGGCCATCGACGCCGACATCGTGCTCGACCTGCATTGCGATAACGAAGCGGCCCTGCACATCTATACGGGCACGCCGCTGGCGGCGCAGATCGCGCCCCTGTCCGCGCTCCTGGGCGCGCGCGCCGTGCTGCTGGAACTGGCGGCAGGCGAAGAGCCGTTCGACGAAGCATGCAGCCGCTTGTGGTGGGATCTCGACGCGCACTTCGGCGGCCGCTATCCGATTCCCGCCGCCTGCCTGTCGACCACCGTCGAACTGCGCGGCGAGGTGGAGGTGAGCTACGCCCTGGCCGAACGCGACGCCGCCGCCCTCCTGCGCTTTCTCGCCATCGAGGGCGTACTGGACATCGCCGGCGCCGGCGAGAACCTGCCCGCGCCGCAATGTACGCCAACGCCGCTGGCGGGCGTGGAACCGATTCTCGCGCCGCATCACGGCGTGCTGGTCTACCTGCGCGAAATGGGCGACGTATTGGCCGCCGGCGACGCGGTGGCCGACCTGATCGACCCCGTCAGCGGCGAGACGACGACCTTGCGCTGCACGGTCGCCGGCGTCTTTTTTGCGCGCAGCGCCCACCGCCACGTCCTGCGCGGCATGAACGTCGGCAAGGTCGCAGGCAGCATCGCCTTCCGCGGCGGCAGCCTGCTGAGCCAATAAATGTCACAAAAAAGCGCCATGAGAACATTCAAGCTCCCCAATACCTTCGTCCTGCTGTGCGCCATCCTGGCCATGATCGCCCTGGCGACCTGGCTGGTACCGGGCGGGAAATTCGACACCCAGCTGGTCAACGGCAAGCAGCTGATCATCCCCGGCACGTTTCATTACGTAGCCAACAAGCCGCAGGGCCTGGCCGCGCTGATGATGGCGCCCATCAAGGGCTTCGTCGACGCCAGCCTGATCATCGGCTTCGTGCTGATCGTCGGCGGCGCCTTCGCCGTGCTGCAAAAAACGGAAGCCTTCGATTCGCTGATCAAGGCCATCGCCAAGGCGCACACCAGTTCGCGCTTCGTGCGCGCTGCCATCATCCCCGTCTTTTTTACGATGTTTTCGCTGGGCGGCGCCACCTTCGGCATGAACGAGGAAGCGATTCCCTTCATCCTGATCTTCGTGCCGCTGGCCCTGGCCCTGGGCTACGACACCATCACGGGCGTGTCGATTCCCTTCATCGGCTCGCAGGTGGGCTTTTCCGCCGCCTTTTTAAATCCGTTCAACGTCGGCATCGCGCAGGGCATCGCCGGCGTGCCGATCTTTTCCGGCATCGGCTACCGCCTGATCGTGTGGGCCATCGCCACGGCGGTCAGCATCGTGTTTTTGATGTGGTACGCGGCGCGCATCAAGCGCCATCCGGAAAAAAGCCCGACCTACCTGCTCGATATCGAAAAGCGCAGCGAACATTCGATGGACCTGGACAGCTTTGCCGGCATGACGCGCACGCACCGCGCCGTGCTGTGGATCTTCATGGCAACCTTGCTGACGATGGTCGTCGGCGTCGTCAAGTACGACTGGTTCATCGATGAAATCGCCGCGTTGTTCCTGGTGATGGCCATCATCGTCGGCCTGGTCGGCCGGCTCGACATGGACAGCCTGGTCGCATCCTTCGTGCAGGGCGCGCGCGACATGGTCAGCGTGGCGCTGGTCATCGCGCTGGCGCGCGGCACCATGATCCTGGCGCGCGACGCGCAGATCATCGACACCATACTGCATGCATTGACGCCCCTGGTGGCCTCGTCGAGTCCCGTCTTCGCCGCGCAAAAGATGTTCTTCATGCAGTCGGTGATCAACTTCTTCATCCACTCGGGCAGCGGCCAGGCGGCGCTGACCATGCCCATCATGGCGCCGCTGGCCGACCTGGTCGGCGTGACGCGCCAGACGGCCATCCTGGCCTTCCAGTTCGGCGAATTCACCACGCCGATGATCCCCACGTCCGGCATCACCGTCGGCGTGCTGGCGCTGGCGCGCGTGCCCTGGATCACGTGGGCCAAGTGGATGATCCCGCTGCAGCTGATCTACCTGGTGCTGGCGCTGCTGCTCTTGATTCCGCCGTGCCTGATGCACTGGCAGTGAGCGCCGGTCCAGCTGCTCAGGCAATCAATGCTGGTAGATATCCGGCACATACCGCTCCATCAGCGTCTCCGGCCTGAGCGGCGCCGTAAAGCCGTAGCGTGCATACAAATCATGCGCCGTGCTGGTGGCCAGCATGAAACGGCGCAAGCCCTGCAAACCGGGATGCGCCGTCACGGCCTCCATCAGGCGCTGGCTGTAGCCACGGCCGCGGTATTCTTCCAGCACATACACGTCGACCAGATAGGCAAACGTGGCGTAGTCGGTGACCACGCGGGCGAACGCCACCTGACGGCCGGCCAGCGTGCCGCCAAAGCAGAGCGAATGGTCGATCGCGCGCTGTACGGTAGCCAACGGGATGCCGATGGCCCATGTCGATTGCGTGCTGAGAAAATGGTGAATGGCTGGAACGTCGAGTTCCGCCTTGTCGGTGCTGATCATCAAATGTGACATCGCGCTGGCCCTGCTATCGTTGAAAAACACGATCATCGGCCTTTTTGCTGCGGCTGTCACCAGGGCTCGATAGAACCGGGGGCGCCGCCCGTTCTGCCTGTCCGTGATGCGGTGTTGCTGTTTGCTGCCAATGCTTCTTGTACTGCCTGCAATCCCATCGCCACGCTTACAGGGCAGCTTTTTCTTCGGCGCTCAAACGCTTGGCGCTGACGTACACGGTGTGCATGGTGGCTTGATCGGCGCTGGCGGCGATGGGGGCCGGTGCGGCGCGGAACTTCGGCACGGCAGCGGTGGCCAGGCTGGTGGCGGCGGCGACGGCGATGATGGCAACGAAGATGGCTTCCATGTTTTTAGCGATGTTCATGATGGTGTCCTGTGAGTGGCTGGTTGTGTGCTGCGATGATTGAACTGTAGGCCGATCCCCCCTGAACTGCCATCGGATTGCGACCAAACGCACGATTCGCGGGACAGAATACAAAAAGCCCGGATGAAACGCACAACAGGCACCCGGCGTGGCATTTGAGGCTGGCCAGCCCCATTCCTGGCCATTTCAGCGCCCTGCAAACCCCTAAAAGCCCTACCGCCGGCCAACCTTGTTTATAATCGCCGTACACTAAAGGACTTCTTTCATGACTGATCAATTCTCCAAAAAGGGCGAAGCCTGGTCGGCCCGGTTTTCCGAACCGGTCTCGGACCTCGTCAAGCGCTACACAGCTTCTGTATTTTTTGACAAGCGCCTGGCGCTGTTCGACATCGAAGGTTCGCTGGCCCATGCGGAAATGCTGCATGCGCAAGCCATCATCAGCCCGGCCGACTACGCGGAAATCCAGCGTGGCATGGCGCAAATTTCGCAGGAAATCGCCGCCGGCCAGTTCGAATGGCTGCTGGACCTGGAAGATGTCCACCTGAATATCGAAAAACGCCTGACCGAACTGGTGGGCGATGCGGGCAAGCGCTTGCACACGGGCCGTTCGCGCAACGACCAGGTGGCCACCGACATCCGCCTGTACGTGCGTTCCGCCATCGACGACATCAGCGCCCTGCTGGCGACGTTGCGCAGCGCGCTGACGGACCTGGCCGAGCAGCATGCCGACACCATCATGCCGGGCTTCACCCACATGCAGGTGGCCCAGCCGATCACTTTCGGCCACCACATGCTGGCGTATGTCGAAATGTTCGGCCGCGACGCCGAGCGCATGGCCGACTGCCGCAAGCGCGTCAACCGCCTGCCGCTGGGCGCCGCCGCCCTGGCCGGCACCACCTTCCCCATCGACCGCCTGCGCGTGGCAAAAACGCTGGGCTTTGACGACGTCTGCCACAACTCGCTCGACGCCGTCTCGGACCGCGACTTCGCCATCGAATTTTGCGCCGCCTCCGCCGTGCTGATGATGCACGTGTCGCGCATGGCCGAAGAACTGGTGATCTGGATGAGTCCACGCATCGGCTTCATCGACATCGCCGACCGCTTCTGCACCGGCTCGTCGATCATGCCGCAAAAGAAAAACCCGGACGTGCCGGAACTGGCGCGTGGCAAGACCGGTCGCGTCTACGGCCACCTGATTGGCCTCTTGACCCTGATGAAAGGCCAGCCGCTGGCCTACAACAAGGACAACCAGGAAGACAAGGAACCGCTGTTCGACACCGTCGATACCGTCATCGACACACTACGCATCTTCGCCGACATGGCCGGCGGCATCACGGTGAAACCGGAAGCGATGCGCGCGGCGGCCCTGCAAGGCTACGCCACGGCGACCGACCTGGCCGACTATCTGGTCAAGAAAGGCTTGCCGTTCCGCGACGCCCATGAAGCGGTGGCCCTGGCCGTGCGCGCCTGCGTCGACGCCGGTTGCGACCTGGCCGACCTGTCTTTGGCCCAGCTGCGCGCGTTTTCGCCGCTAACCGGCGAAGACGTATTCGAGGTGCTGACCCTGGAAGGCTCCGTTGCCGCGCGCGACCACGTGGGCGGCACCGCGCCACGCCAGGTACGCGAAGCGATCGCCCGCGTGCGCACGCAGCTGGAAAAATAAAACCGGTTCTTGCCGGCAAGCGCCCCGCTGCAGCGATTGCAGCGGGGCCTTTTTCATTGTGCGACGATTTTCGACAATACGGAAAAAGCCGCGCCCGTCTGAGACGCTTCCAGCAGCAAGGTCAGCTCCGTATACGTGCAAATGATGTTGATCAGGTTGATGCGCTCCCAGGCCAGGCGCTTGAGGATGGCGTGATACACGCCCGGCGTATAGCAGGTTTCGGCCGCCAGGTGCAGGGTCACGGCCGTCACCCGCTCCAGGCGCGCCAGTTCCTGCTCTTCGCCGAACACCTCCTCCACCAGCGCGTGCAGCGAACGGCTGCAGATCACCATCACCTCGTTGACGCCGCGCGTAATGGTGATGAATGTGCCCCGCTGGGGCGCTGCCAGCGCCAGCAACTGGCGCTGGCAGGCATACGTCTGGTCGGAATAGCGGTAGGTAACAACCATCAATTCGCTGCGTGTGGACAGTTCACCCGCGCGGTGCGCCAGCACGATCTCGCCGTTTTTCTGCTGCGGCATCCGCTCGGCCAGGCGGCGCAGCGCCATCACCACGGCGGCCTGCCCCACCGGTTTCCATAAGTCGGTCTGCAATTGCGGCTGCAGCTGGCGCGCCAGCTCCGACAGGTTGAGCAAGCCACGGCCCAATCCCTCGCTGAGAAAGGCCGATTCCATCACGATCTGTTCCACTTTGGTCGCTATCGAAAGCATAGTTCGTCGGGCCGGTGATTCCGGTGCACGCACCAGGAGCCGGCAACCCTTCCTGAAAAAAAGATGCACTGCGCCAGCGGCCGCGCCGGGCGGCGCGGTCGGACTTACAGAAAAGAATCCCCTCGCGGGGGAAGAGCCGGCTGGCGGCCGCTAGGAAGGCGGATGCAGCATGAGTGCCGCTCCAGAGGGGAAATGGCTGAAACCAACAGCAGAAAACAGAACTGACGTCATGTGAAACTCCCGATTTTTTTCCCGATGCGCTGTATCTGGACGCGGTCATTGCCGCGTGCGCTTTTTTTGTCTTCGCGTGCTCCGCTGGGGGCAATGCGAAGAGCTAGTGTAGATCGCAACATTTAGAAAAGGCAACAGTGTTTTTCCAACAGAGCGCGCCAATAGGGGTAGTAGTCCAAAACAAAAGTTGCAGCTTGTGGTAGATCAAACTTTCCAACGATGCGACGCCGATAAATGTTCAATTTTTAACAAAAATTCGCCTGGTGACCCATTTCTTGAATTTTTTGACATGGCGATCTCGACAAGTTTAGTGTCCCCCTACCCGGCGTCATGCCACCACAAAACGGCAGGCTATCCGCCCGCCGCCAGGCGCGCCGGGGTGGCCATCAGGCATCGCGGCCAGCTCATTCACCATTTCCTTAACCGATACCATGGAGCAGAAATGAATTTACGTTTGACGATAGTTGCCGCATCCATCGCCGCCCTGCCGCTGATGGCCACCACGGCCGATGCCGCCACCCCGCTGCCACAGACCCTGATGGCCGCGCCGGTCGCCCTGGCTTCTCCACAAGAGACCGCCAGCCTGGTCAACAAGCTGGCCGCGCAGGCACGCAGCCGCGGTCTGAATACCGAGCATGGCTTTGCCGTCGGCGCCCAGCATCCGGGCGTCAGCGGCACGCGCGTGAGCCGCGTACAGCACACCTACAAGGGCTTGCCCGTCTTCGGTTCCGAGACGGTGGTGGTCAGCAACAGCGCCGGCGACATCGTCAGCGAATCCGTGTCGGACCGCGCGTCGGGCCTCGGCAGCGGCGGCGTCAATTCCGTCACCCGCAGCGCCACCACCGATATCGACACCACGCCGGCCGTCAGCGCCGCCGCCGCCATCGCCGCTGCCGTAAAAAGCATTGGCGTGCCGGCCGTCGACCATGTGCCGCCGCATGCGCAGCTGCTGATCTATCCCGTAATGAAAACCGTGCGCGTGGCCGGCGCCGAGAACAAGTCGGAAGCCGCGCTGAACGCCCTCGACGTGCAGGACGTGGTCGACCACTACGAGCTGGCCTACCTGGTGCAGACGCGCATGATCAGCGGCAGCAAGCCCGTCTACTACGACACCATCGTCAGCGCCCGGGACGGCCGCATCCTGCGTCAATGGAAAGCCCTGAAAACCGTCGCCGGTATCGGCAACAGCCAGTACAACGGCCAGGTGCCGCTCAACACCACGCTCACGGGCAGCACCTACACCATGAAGGACCCCAGCCGCGGCACGGGCGGCAGCTTCGGCGGCATGGCCATCACGAATGCCAACCACGGCACCACCTCGGGCAGCGTGTACAGCAGCACCAGCAATACCTGGGGCGACGGCCAGCAGTACATCAATGGCGGCAGCACCACCAACGCCAACGGCCAGACGGCGGCCGTCAACGCGATGTGGGGCTTGATGAACACCTACGACACGCACAAGAATGTACTGGGCTGGTCCAGCCTGGACGGCAACAACACGGCCACCCACATCGCCGCCCACGTCAACACGGCCTACGACAACGCCTACTACGACGGCAACTGCAAATGCATGTACATCGGCGACGGCGGCAGCGCGTTCAACAACCTCGGCTCCATCGACGTGATCGGCCATGAGATGGGCCACGGCATCACGGACGCCACCTCGGGCCTGATCTACTCGCAGGAGTCGGGCGGCTTGAACGAATCGAGCTCGGACATCGCCGGCGAGATGGTGGAAGCGTATGCGCGCGCCGGCGGCACGGGCACCACGATTCCCAACACGGGCAACGATTGGATGACGGGCAAGGAGATCGCCAAGAATGGCCAGCCGCTGCGCTGGCTGTACAAGCCGAGCAAGGATGGCAGCAGCCCGAATGCGTGGAGCAGCACCATCAAGAACCTCGACGTCCACTACAGCAGCGGCCCGAACAACCGCATGTTCTACTTCCTGTCGCAAGGCTCGAACTCCACGTCCAGCAGCGATTACTACAGCTCCTACCTGAACAAAAGCCCGCTGGCAATGACCGGTATCGGCAGCGACAAGGCTTACCGCATCTGGTTCAAGGCCGCCACCACCAAGTTCACCTCGTCGACCAACTACGCCGACGCGCGCAACAAGGTGCTGCAGGCAGCCGAGGAACTGTATGGCGTGGGCAGCGCGGAATCGATCGCCGTCAAGCGCGCGTATGCGGCCATCAACGTGGGCACAGACGTCGATGAGTCGACGACGGGCGGCGCGGTGACCATCACCAGCCAGCCGGCCAGCATCACCGTCGCACCGGGCGCCACCGCCTCGTTCGCCGTGGGCGCGGGCGGCGGCACGGCGCCGTACACCTACAAGTGGTACCGCAACGGCGCCGTGATCAGCGGCGCCACGTCGCCGGCCTACAGCTTCACGGCCGTGGCGGCCGACAGCGGCGCCGTCTTCAAGGCCACGGTGACGGATTCCTCGTCGCCCGCCGTGACGGCCACGTCGAACAACGCCACGCTGACGGTGGGCACCAGCAGCGCCACCGAAAGAGTGACGAACGGCGGCTTCGAGGCCGGCGCCACGGGCTGGAGCGGCACCACGGGCGCCATCGGCACGTTTACGGGGCAAACCGCGTACGAAGGCACGCAGTACGCCTGGCTGGGCGGCAATGGCGTCACGGCCAGCGAATCGCTGACGCAAAGCGTGGCCATTCCGGCCGCCGCCACGTCCGCCAGCCTGAGCTTCGCGCTGCATATCGACACGGCGGAAACGGGCAATACCGTGTACGACAAGCTGGTCGTCACCGTGAAGAACAGCGCCGGCACGGTGCTGGGCACCCTGGCCTCGTACTCGAACGTGAACAAGGCGGCCGGCTACCAGATCCGCACCTTCGACCTGATCGCCTACAAGGGCCAGACCGTGCAGATCTCGTTCGCCGCCACCGAGGACGCGTCGCTGCAAACCTCGTTCGTGATCGACAAGGTCAGCCTGGTTACCCAGTAAGCGGCTGAACATGCGGGCAAACCATCGAAACGAGGCTTGCCCGCACAGCACGATTGATTTCCTGGCAATTCCAGTCTACCCTGAGGCAGTGATTGCATCTTGCCTGCTGCCGGTACCCGCGACGAATTGAACTTTTTTGGATGGTTCCTGACCGATGCCTACTTCGACCTTGTCCGCACGCGCTTTCCCCCATTCCAGCCTGTCCATTTTTACGCCTGCCACCATGCTCGCCTGAGCCGGCCATGCAGTTCCACCTCCAGGTGCAGGGTCCGGCGGGCAGCCAGGCGCTGGCCATCGACGCCGCCAGCGAGGCCGAGGCGATCCGCGCGGCCGTGCGCGGCGGCTGGCGCGTGCTGGCCGTCGATGACGGCGCCGCGCCGGACGCGGGCGCCGTGGTCCGCCCCGGCAAGCAGGGCCTGCCCCTGCTGCAATTCAGCCAGGAGCTGCTGGCCCTGCTCGAAGCGGGCCTGAACCTGGGCGAGGCCATGGCCACCCTGCACAACAAGGAAACGCGCGCGGGCGCCAGGGCCACCCTGGCCGCCATCGTGCTCACCCTGCAGCAGGGACAAAGCTTCTCCGACACCCTGGCCGATTTCCCCGACATCTTCCCCGACATTTACATCGCCACCGTGCACGCGGCCGAACGCTCGGGCAACCTGCCCGAGGCGCTGGCCCGCTTCGTCGCCTACCAGCTGCAGTTCGACGCCATCCGCAAAAAACTCATTTCCGCCGCCATCTACCCGTGCATGCTGCTCGTCGTCGGCGGCCTGGTGACCCTGTTCCTGCTCGGCTATGTGGTGCCCAAATTCAGCGTCGTCTACGAAAGCTCGGGCCGCGAAATTCCCTGGATGTCGCAGATGCTGCTCGGTTTTGGCCAGACCCTGGCCGCGCATCCGCTGCTGTGCGCCGGCGCGCTGGCCGCGGCCGTCGGTGCCGTGGTCTTCGGCATCGCCAACCGCGCCATGCGCATGGCGCTGGTGCTGCGCCTCTTGCGCCTGCCCGTACTGGCGGAGAAGGCGGCCGAATTCCGCCTGGCCCGCTTCTACCGCGCCCTGAGCCTGCTGCTGCACGCGGGCATCCCGCTGCACAAGGCGCTGGCCATGGTCGGCCCCATGCTGCTGCCGGCGCAGCAGGAGCAGCTGACGCAGGCGCGCCGCGCGGTGCAGGAAGGCATGCCGTTTTCCACCGCGCTGGAACAGGCCGGCATGGCAACGCCGGTGGCGCAATCGCTGCTGAAGGTGGGCGAGAACACGGGCCGCCTGGGCGACATGCTGGAACGCTCGGCCAAGTTCCACGACGAGGAATTCGCCCGCTGGGTGGACTGGGCTTCGCGCCTGCTCGAGCCACTCTTGATGACCATCATCGGCGTCGTGATCGGCGGCGTGGTGGTGCTGATGTACATGCCGATCTTTGAACTGGCGGGGAGCTTATCTTGACGGTTTTACCATGAGGAGCTTGCCATGAACGCGCGCGACGAAGAACGGGCCGTGCTCGATGCGGCCATGCTGCGCCGCGCCCACGCCAGTGCGCTGGAACAGGGCCGTCCGCAGATGGCCGTGCTGCAGGAAACGGCGGCCCTGCCGCCCGAAGTGTTTTTGCGCCAGCTGGCCGCCCTGTTCCGCTACCCGGCCTGGACGATGGCCGAACTGCAGGCCGCCCTGCCCGCCTTTGCCCTGCTGCCCTACACGGATTGCGCCCAGCGCGACTGCGTGCTGCTGCAGCCCGATGCCCCGGGCGCGCCGCCCGTGCTTGTCATCGGCAATCCCTTCAGCGAGGACCTGCTGCAATGGGCCGACTTCGCCCTGTCCACGCCCTTCACGGTGGCGCTGGCGCACCCGGACGACCTGGCCGCCTACCTGCAGCAGCAGGAAAGCGTGCAGCAGGCGATGCAGGAAATGCAGCACGGGGATGACGTGCCAGGACTCGACCAGAGCATCGAAGACATCTCCCTGATCCGCATCAGCGAAGACAGCAGCCCGGTCGTGAAACTGGTGAACTCCACCATCTACGACGCCCTGAAATTCCAGGCCAGCGACATCCACCTCGAATGCGACGTGGCCAGCCTGGTCATCAAGTACCGCGTCGACGGCGTGCTGGTGCAGGCGGGCCAGGTGCAGGGGCTGCAGATGGCCGAACAGATCATCTCGCGCATCAAGGTGATGGCCGACCTCGACATCGCCGAGCGGCGCATCCCGCAGGATGGCCGCTTCAAGGTGCGCGTGAAGGGGGCGGAGATCGACTTCCGCGTCTCCATCATGCCCAATATCTTTGGCGAGGATGCCGTGCTGCGCCTGCTCGACCGGCGCGCGCTGACGGAAGCGGCGCAGGCGCTGCGCCTGGAAAGCCTGGGCCTGAACGAGGATGCCATCGAACAGATCCGCCGCCTGGCCGCCAAGCCGCACGGCATGCTGCTGGTGACGGGGCCCACGGGTTCCGGCAAGACCACCACCCTGTACGCGGCCATCACGGAAATCAACACGGGACGCGACAAGATCGTCACCATCGAAGACCCCGTCGAATACCGGCTGCCGCGCGTGCTGCAGATTCCCGTCAACGAAAAGAAGGGGCTGACGTTCGCACGCGGCCTGCGTTCCATCTTGCGCCACGATCCCGACAAGATCATGATCGGCGAAATCCGCGACGATGAAACGGCGCAGATCGCCGTGCAGGCCGCGCTCACGGGCCACCTGGTATTTACCACCGTGCACGCGAACAACGTGTTCGACGTGGTCGGCCGCTTCCTGCACATGGGCGTCGATGCCTACAGCTTTGCGGCGGCCCTGAACGGCATCGTGGCGCAGCGCCTGCTGCGCCTCAATTGCGCCCATTGCGCCGTCGACGCCAGCGCCGAGGTGCTGGCCGACGCGCAGCAGCTGCGCGACAGCGGCCTGGCCCTGCATCAGGTGCAGGACTGGCAATTCATGGCCGGCAAGGGCTGCGGCCACTGCCGCGGCACCGGCTACAAGGGCCGCAAGGCCGTCGCCGAGGTCTTGATGCTCAGCGATACGATGCGCGAAATGATCTGCACGCGCGCGCCCCTGAGCCAGATGAAAGAAGAAGCGGCGCGCAACGGTTTTCGCCTGGCGCGCGAAGCAGGCCTGGACCTGGTGCGGCGCGGCGAAACCACTTTAGCGGAGCTCAATCGTGTCACTTATTGAACGCCTTGCCCGCGCCACCGTGTGCCTGCACCTGGCCCCGCACGGGCTGCACGGCGTGCTGCGCCGCGCCGGCCGCCCCTTGCCCGACAGCGCCTTCCACCTGCCCATTGCGAATCCCGACGCCAGCTGGGAAGTGGCGCTGGCCGCCCTGCGCGGCTGGCTCGAACACGATGGCGGCAAAAAAATGCCGCTGGCCGTCAGCCTGGCCAGCCGCTGGTGCGCCATGCTGATGGTACCGTGGAGCGGCGCCTTGCTCGACCGGAGCAGCGCCCAGCGCTTCCTGCACAGCCAGTTCGGCGCCGTGTATGGCGAGGGCGCGCGGACCTGGCGCCTGGCCGCCGACGATGCCCCGTACGGCACGCCGCGCCTGGCCTGCGGCATCGATGCGGCCCTGCTGCAAGGCGTGCAGGACGCGGCCGCCGCGCATGGCCGGCGCTGCCTGTCCATCGAACCGATCGCTGGGCCGGCCTGGCGCAGCATCGCCGGGGAAAAACCCGCCGCCTTCGCCCTGGTGGAAACGGGACGGCTGCTGCTGGCAACGACGAGCGGCGGACGCATCACGGCCCTGCACAGCCAGTCCTGCGCCGCGGCCTGGGGCGACGAACTGGATCGGGCATGGCGGCGCTGGAACTTGCGCGCGCCGCAGCTCGACGCCATCGACCACGTGGCCCTGATCGACTTGAGCGGCGCGCCGCAGGCGAACGTGCCCGAACGCTTCGCGCCCATCGCCGTGGCCGGCCCCGCCCACCTGATGCGGGAGACCGCATGGGCCTGAGCCGCCTGGAATTCCTGCCGCCCGGCGCCGCGCGGACGTTCCAGGGCTGGCGCCTGGCCCTGTGCCTGGCGGGCGGCTTGCTGTTGCTGCCGGCCGCCGTGTACTGGCTGGTGCAGGCGCAGGAAACGCGGCGCCTGGAAGTGCAGTTGGCGCAGCTGCAGCCGGCGCGTCCCGTGCGTGCGCCCCTCTCGGCGAACCAGCAGCGCGAGCGCGACCTCGAACTGAAACAGGTGGCGGCCGCCGTGCGCCAGCTCAACCTGCCCGTCACGCGCCTGGTCAGGACGGTGCAGGCGCCGCGCGACGTGCGCGTGGCCCTGCTGGGGCTGGACCTGAACGCGCAGCAGGGACAGGAAGGCGCCAGCGTGCTGAAAATCGCCGCCGAGGCGGAAACCCCGCAAGACATGCTCAACTACCTGGCCTTCCTGAACCAGCAGCCCATGTTCAGTTCCGTGTATCTGCTCAAGCACGAGATGAACAGTAACGCGAACGCGCCCGCACACCCTTACCGTTTTCAGCTGGAGGCGCAATGGCGGCAATAAAACCCGTGTTAAAAGCCGGCACACCCGTGGCCCGCGCACGCCTCCACTTGCATATGCCGCCGCGCATGGCGTGGGAAGCGCAGCGTCTGTGGCGCATGCTGGGCTGGCCCAGCGCCATCGGCGCGGCCTGCCTGGCGCTGGCCGCCGTCGCCGTGCAGCAGGGCGACGCGCTGGCGGGACGCCAGCAGTCATTGCGCGCGCAACTGACCGTGATGGCGAAACAGGCGGCGCTGCCGCCGGCGCCCGTCACGCTCGATGCCGACGCCGACAGCCTGGCCGCCTTTCACGCCTACCTGCCCGCGCACGACAGCATTCCCGAGCAGCTGAAGGCCTTGCTGGAAGTGGCGCAAAAGAGCGGCGTCACCCTGGCCAAGGCCGACTACAAGCCGCAGGAAGACGGCAACACGGCCTTTTTGCGCTACCAGATCACCTTGCCCGTGAAGGCCGAATACGCGCAGCTGCAGACCTTTATCGTCGACGCCCTGCAAGCGTTGCCCACGCTGACGCTCGACTCCGTGCTGTTCAAACGCGAGCAGATCGAAGCGGGCGAGATCGATGCGCGCATCCAGTTCATCCTGCTGGTCAAGAAGCCGGAGGCGCGCCGATGAAAAAAGCCGTATTGGGAGCCGCCGCCGTGGCAACCTTGCTGGCCGCCCTCTTCGCCCCGGAGGACGAAGGCAGCATCGTCGGGCCGGCCACAGCCACGCCGCGCCAGGTGGAACGGGTGGCGGTCGCGCCCCTCGTCGTCGCCACTGCCGCTGCGCCAGCCAATCGCGCGCTGGCCATCGAACCGCGCCGGGTGCTCGACGACGAAGAAGCGGCCACCCTGTTCGCCAAGCAAAGCTGGCAACCGGAGACACCGAAAAAGATCATGCTCGACCAGCAGGCGGCGCAGGCCACGCGCACTGTCGCCGCCGTCGACGCGAACGCACCGCCGCCTTTGCCCTTCCAGTTCCTTGGCCGTTTCGTCGACGAAGGCAAGGCCGCCTATTTCCTGCAGGCGGGCGAACGCAACGTGGTGGCGCGCCCCGGCGACACGCTCGAAGAGCGTTACCGCTTCGACGGCGTGGTGCAGGGCGCCCTGCAATTTACCTATCTGCCGCTCAACCTGAAACAGACACTCGCCGTAGGGGATATCAATTGAAACGACGCACACCACGTACTGGCATCACCCTGCTGCCGATGCTGTCCCTGCTGGCCGCCTGCGCCGGCAACCAGGCCTATACCGACGGCCAGGCCATGCTGGGCGCCGGCCGCACGGAACAGGGCCTGGCCCTGCTGGAACAGGCGGCGCAGGCCGAACCGACCAACGCCAAGTACCGCATCGCCGTCACCAACGGCAGGATGCGCGCGCTGAACAACCTCAATAGCCGCGCCGAGGCGCTGCGCCAGCAGGGCAAGCTGCCCGAAGCGCAAGCGCTGTACCAGCAGGCGCTGGCGCTGGACGCCAGCAACGACGTGGCGCAGCGGGGCCTGGCCGGCGTGGCGCAGGATGAACGGCACCGCAAGCTGGTGCAGGAGGCGCAGTCCAGCTACCAGCGCGGCGGCGAAGCGAATGTCGCGCAGGCGCAGGAAGCCTTGCGCCAGGTGCTGCAGGAGCGTCCCGCGCAGCGCGAGGCGCTGGCCCTGAAAGGTCGCATCGGCGACGAGCTGGCCAAAAGCCGTCCGGCCGGCGGCAAGCTGGCGGCTGCCTACCGCAAACCCGTGACCCTGGAATTTCGCGACGCGCCCCTGCGCTCCGTGTTCGATCTTCTCAGCAAGGTGTCGGGCCTGAACTTTGTCTTCGACAAGGAGGTCGACCCGGCCCTGCGCGCCACCATTTCCGTGCGCGACACCAGCATCGAAGAAGCGATCGCCATGCTGCTGGGCGCCAACCAGCTCGAGCAAAGCGTCACCAGCGACAAGTCGATCACGATCTACCCGAACACGCCGCAAAAGGTGAAGGATTACCAGCAGCTGGTGGTACGCACTTTTTTCCTCGCCAATGCGGACGTCAAGACGGTGGCGTTCTCCATCAAGACCCTGCTCAAGGCCAAGGATGTCGTCACCGACGAGCGCCTGGGCATCATCATGCTGCGCGATACGCCGGAAATGGTGCGCATGGCCGAGCGCATCATCAACGTGCAGGACCTGGCCGACCCGGAAGTGATGCTGGAAGTCGAGGTGCTGGAAGTCAAGCGCACGCGCCTGATGGAACTGGGCGTGCGCTGGCCCGACCAGGCCAGCCTGACCCTGGCCGGCGTCGCAGGCAGCACGGGTGGCCTGGGCGGCCTGAAGGTGGCGGACCTGCACCGCATCAATGGCGACAATATCAACCTGGGCATCGGCGGCGTCACCCTCAACGCCAACAAGACGGACAGCGACAGCAATATCCTGGCCAACCCGCGCATCCGCGTGCGCAACAAGGAAAAGGCGAAGATCCTCATCGGCGACCGCGTGCCCGTCATTACCGTCACGACGAATAACGGCGTCAGTTCCGACAGCGTCAACTACATCGACGTGGGCCTGAAACTCGACGTGGAACCGAACGTCTACCTGGACGACGAAGTGGCCATCAAGATCAACCTGGAAGTATCGAACGTCGTCAAGGAAGTGATCAGCAAAACGGGCACGCAGGCTTACCAGATCGGCACGCGCAGCGCCTCGACCGTGTTGCGTTTGAAAGATGGCGAGACGCAGGTGCTGGCGGGCCTGATCAGCGACGAAGACCGGGGCACGGCCAACAAGGTACCCGGCGTGGGCGAACTGCCCGTGCTGAACCGCCTGTTCGGCAGCCAGAAGGATGACGCCATGCGCAGCGAGATCGTGCTGTCGATCACGCCGCGCCTGCTGCGCAGCATCCGCCGCCCGGACCTGATGACGGCTGAATTCAATTCCGGCACCGAGGCGTCCGTGGGCGGCCGCGCCAGCGTGGGCGGCACGCCGGAAGCCATCGCCGCACCCGAGCAAGCCCCTGCGCGCGCCGGCTCGCCCATGACGGGCGGCGACGAGGCGCCCGCCGCCGACAAGACAAGCAAAGGTGGCCAGTGAAGCATAAAGGCTTTACCTTCATCGAACTGATGATCACCCTGGCCATCATGGCGACCCTGGCCACGGTGGCCGTGCCGATGGCGCAGGTGGCCTTGCAACGGGCCAAGGAGCAGCAATTGCGCAGCGCCCTGATCGAGATGCGCGAAGCGATCGACGCCTACAAGCGCGCGTCGGACAATGGCCGCATCAAGCTGTCGCTGGGCGCATCGGGCTATCCCAAAAAACTAGAGGAACTGGTCGAGGGCGTGCCCGACCAGCGCAGTCCATCAAAACAGAACATCTATTTCCTGCGCCGCCTGCCGCGCGACCCGTTCCAGCCCAGGGAAGCCGGCAGCGCCGCCGACAGCTGGAGCAAGCGCGCGTATGCCTCGCCGCCCGACAATCCCAGCGAAGGCGAAGACGTGTTCGACGTCGCCTCGCGCTCGACCAAGGCGGGCCTGAACGGCGTGCCGCTCAATCAATGGTGACGGCCATGCATACCCCGACCATACGCCGCGGCTTTACCCTGGTCGAACTGCTGGTGGTGCTGGCGATCATCTCGCTGCTGCTGACGATCGCCATCCCCCGCTATTTCGGCTCGGTGGAAAAATCGAAGGAAGTCGCCCTGAAGGAAAACCTGCAGGTGCTCAGGAGCGGCCTCGATAAATACTATGCCGACAAGGGAGAGTACCCGGCTGCGCTGGACGACCTGGTGACCCACCATTACTTCCGCAGCGTGCCGCTGGACCCTGTCACGGAGTCGGCGGCCACCTGGCAGCTGATCCCTTCGCCCAATGGCGAGATCGGCGGCGTGGCCGACGTGCGCAGCGGCGCCAAGGGCAAGACGCGCGAGGGCATCCCCTTTGAACAGCTCTAGGAGAGTGCGGCGGCGGGCGGCGGGTTTCGCCTACATCTGGACCCTGATGCTGGTGGCCTTCATGGGCGTGGGCCTGGTGCTGGCCGGCGAACTGTTTGCCACGGCCGCGCGGCGCGAGAAGGAACGCGAGCTGCTGTTCATCGGTCATGAATTCCGCAACGCGCTGGGCCGCTACTACGACAGCACGCCGGCCGACGGGCGGCCCCGCTATCCCTTGACCCTGCAGGAACTGCTGCGCGACCCGCGCTTTGCCAACGCCCGGCGCCATTTGCGCCGCCTGTATGCGGACCCCATCACGGGCAAGGCGGAATGGGGCGTGCTGCGGCAGGAGGGACGCATCGTCGGCATCCATTCGCTGTCGCCGCAGCTGCCCATCAAGCAGGACAACTTTCTTGACGAAGACGCCAGCCTGCGCCGCAAGCAGCGCTACGCGGACTGGCACTTCACGTATCCGCACGACCTGGTGCTGGCTCCGCCCGATGCGGCTGGCGGCGCGCCCGGCCTCAAGCCGAAAGGCGCGAACTGATATCATGCCCGCATTCCATATTCAGCATCGAGCAAAGGAGCAGGCATGAGCATAGGTGGCACTTCCATCGAACAGGCATTGGCATCGCTGTCGGACATGACGGGCGGCATGGTCGCCATCGGCAAGGAGGAACATGCGCAGCGCATCGCCAAGGCGCAAGCGTTCATGCGCGAACAGGGCATCGCCGCCATCTACCTGAACGCGGGCGCCAACCTCACCTATTTCACGGGCACCAAATGGTATGCCAGCGAACGCATGGTGGGCGCCATCCTGCCGGCCAGCGGCGACATCGAATACATCGCTCCCGCCTTCGAGGAAAGCACCCTGCAAGGCTTCATGCTCATCGAGGGCAAGGTCAATTGCTGGGAAGAGCATGAAAGCCCGTACCAGCTGTTCGTCGACGTGCTGGCGCGCATGGGAATCGCCCAGGATGCGGCCGCGCCGCCGCGCGTGGGCATCTGCGAAAGCGCCGCCTTCTTCATCTATGACGGCATCAAGCCGCTGGCGCCCGGCTACGCGCTGGAAAACGCGCGCACCGTCACCGCGTACTGCCGCAGCAGAAAATCACAGGCGGAAATCGCCCTGATGCAGCGCGTGATGGACATGACCCTGGCCGTGCACGTGGCCACGGCCAGCATGCTGTACGAAGGCATCACGACGGTGGAAGTGGAAGAATTCATCCAGCGCGCGCACCGCAAAGTGGGCGCGCCCCGCTCGTACTTCTGCATCGTGCTGTTCGGCGAGGCGACCGCCTATCCGCATGGCGTGAATTACGTGCAAACCCTGAAGGCGGGCGACACGGTGCTGATCGACACGGGCTGCCAGGTGATGAACTACATCTCCGACATCACGCGCACCTATGTTTTCGGACAGATCAGCGAGCGCCAGCGCAGCGTATGGAACAGCGAAAAGGCCGCGCAGGCAGCCGCATTCGCGGCCGCCCGGCTGGGCGTACCGTGCGGCGACGTGGACCGCGCCGCGCGCGTCTCGCTGGAAGCGGACGGCTACGGCCCCGGCTACAAGCTGCCCGGACTGCCGCACCGCACGGGCCACGGCATCGGCCTCGATATCCACGAGTGGCCTTACCTGGTGGGCAACGACACGACGCCGCTCGACGTGGGCATGTGCTTCTCGAACGAGCCGATGATCTGCATCCCCGGCGAATTCGGCATCCGCCACGAAGACCATTTTTATATGACGGAAAACGGACCGCGCTGGTTCACGCAACCGGCGCACAGCATCGACGATCCGTTCGGCTTGCGCACGTAAGCCGGCGCTCCTGTGTTGGATTACGCTGCGCTAATCCAACCTACGCATACGCCAATACCTGGTAGGTCGGATTAGCGCGCAGCGCGTAATCCGACACAGCACCCTGCGCCAGCTTGAACACGGCCAGCGCCGTGCCCAGCTGCACGGCCTGTTCCTGCAGCGATTCAGCCGCCGCCGACGCTTCTTCCACCAGCGCGGAATTCTGCTGCGTCATCTGATCCATGCTGCCGATGGCCACGCCGATGTCGCCGATGCCGGCACTCTGCGTCTGGCTGGCGGCGCTGATCTCGGCCATGATGTCGGCCACCTTTTTCACGGAATCGACGATCTGGCCCATGGTCAGACCCGCCTCGTCGACCAGCTTCGAGCCGACATTCACCCTGGCCACCGAATCGCCGATCAATTGCTTGATCTCGCGCGCCGCTGCCGCGCTGCGCTGCGCGAGGTTGCGCACTTCGGACGCCACTACGGCAAAGCCACGCCCCTGTTCGCCGGCGCGCGCCGCTTCCACGGCCGCATTCAAGGCCAGGATGTTCGTCTGGAAGGCGATGCCGTCGATGACGCCGATGATGTCGACGATGCGTTTCGATGCATCGTTGATCTCGCCCATGGTGGTGACCACCTGGCTGACCACCTGCCCGCCCTTCACGGCAACCGACGATGCCGACACCACCAGCGCATGCGCCTGGCCCGCGTTGGCGGCGTTGTCGCGCACGGTGGAAGTCAGGCTGTCCATGCTGCGCGCCGTCTGGTCCAGGCTGCCCGCCTGCGATTCCGTGCGCGCGGCCAGGTCCGCATTGCCCTGGGCGATTTCCGCGCTGGCCACCTGGATGGTTTCGGCCGACGCCTTGATATCGGAGACCATGCTGCCAAGCTTGGCGCGCATGTCCTTCAGCGCCGCCAGCAGGCTGTCCTGGTCGCCCGCCTCGGTCACGATGTGCATCGACAGGTCGCCATCGGCCACGGCGCGCGCGATCTGGCGCGCATATTCGGGTTCGCCGCCCAGCTGCTGCCAGATGGCGCGCACGACGAAATGCGACACGGCCACCAGGCAAACGATGACGGCCAGCGCTACGGCGATGCTGGTATTGAGCGCATTGCGCACATTGGCAGCGCTGCGTTCTATGCCCTGCCTGAACTGCGCTTGCGCCTGTTCATTGGTCTTTGCCAGGTCGGCATTGAGCACCGCCAGCGCGCCCTGCATGCGCGCCACGGTCGCCTGCGGGTCACCCTCTTCCATTTCCAGCATAATGCGCGCCGCGCTCAGGGCCGGCGCATAGTAGGCATCGAATTCCCTGGCCAGCCGCGCACCGTGCTCGCGCTGGCCGGGGATCGCCGCAAAGTCGCCCAGCCTGGCGTGCAGCTTGGTAGCCTGGCCGCCGACTTGCCCGATGCGTTCCTTGTCGCCTTCGCTGACGGCATCGCGCAGGGCGTCGGCGACGGCGGCCACGTCCAGGGTCAGCGACTTGGCCAGGTCAAGCACGGGATAGTCGGCGCTTTCCGTGGCGTGGATGGAATTGAGCGTGGCCGTGGACAGGTAGGCGCTGACGGCCAGCCCCAGCCCGAAAATCACGGCCGAGACGACAGGCAGCGCCCATATCTTGCGTTTGATGCTCATTGCTGTCTCCTGATTCTGATGAATTATCGGGCCGCCGCATGGCGTGCGGCCCGGGCCGGCTTTATGGCGCCGTCAGCACCACTTTGACGCTGGCGTCGACGGCACTCTTTTCGATATAGCCGATGGCTTTCGGATCGGCAGCCACGGCCTTCTTCACGTCGGCGCTGTTGGCCACTTCCTTCGGCAAGGTGGCCTTGCCCGTGAAGACCAGCTTGGACCACAGGGCCTTCGCTTGCGACGGTTCCTTGTCCGTCACCTTCTTGTAGAACTCGGCGCGCACGGGGGCGCTTTCCGGCTGGTCGATCGGCGTCATGGCCGTCGATTTACCGAGGAAGAATTGCGCCACCTGTTCATTCGTCATGGCGCCAGCGGCGCTTTTCGGATTGACCACCACGACCACTTCGGCCATGGCGGGAACGGCGGTCGACAGCGCCAGCAAGGCAGCCACATTCAAGATCAATGGTTTCATGCGGCGCTCCTCAGAAAACGAAATCGATGGCGGCGGCAGCCACCGTGACGGGACCATGGAAGCCCGGCTTGGCTTGCACGAACAGGCCAGGGCCATTCTTCGGCTTGATGCGGTCGATCTGCACTTTCAGCGCGGCCGAACGGTGGAAGTCCCAGCGCACGCCGATGCTGTCCGTCGATTGCTCGAGCTGGTTGCGCATGGTGGCCAGAGTCTCGACGCCGGCCGACAGGGCGCGCAGGGTCGGCGTACAGGCGGCCGGAAAGCCGGCAGGGCAGGATGCGGGCACGGTGTTGTTCACGCGGCCATCGGCCTTCAGGCTGGCGTGGCTGTAGTAGGGCAGGAAAGCACCGATGCGGTAGCCGCCCATCACATACCACGAGGTGCTGTCACTGACATAGCTGTCCGTCTTGCGCTTCGCATATTCGGACTGCAGCAGCACGTTGTTCCAGTCCAGGCCCAGGCCCACGGAGGTAAACGACGCCTTCTTGTCCTTGACTTCCAGCGCATCGGCCAGGGCGCCCAGCTGGGCGATCCGGTAGCCGCTGCCGGCCGCGCGCAAGCTGCCCATCAAGGTGTTCAGGCTCGGCGAATCGTTGATCGTCAACTTGGTCTCGGCCCGGCCGAAGCGCACGGTGACGGGGCCATGCTCAGCCACCACGTTCAAGGCGACGATGGACTTGCCTTCCACCTGCACGGTCGAAGCGGGACCCGTGGCCAGGGTGGCCTTGGTGCGGCCCAGCGCCAGCTGCGTGGTGATGCTGGTATCGCCCGCGCTGAACTGGTAGGTGCCGTCGATGCCGTCGATGCTGTTCAGCGGTACCTGCGAATACATTTCGCCGGGCGGGCGCAGCATGGTGTTGGCATAACCCACGTTGCGATAATCGGAAATCATGAAGACTGGCAGGCCCATGCGGCCGACGCGCACGCTGAAGCTGTCCGATACCTTGGCCTTGGCGAAGGCCCACGCCAGTTCGGCGCCGACATCATCCTCGCCATCCTTGCGCGCCAGGCCCTGCACGGTGGCCGACAGCCACGGGTTGACGGTGACATTGGCTTGCAAGCCCAGGTTGGAATCGACGCCCGTGCGGGCGGTGCGGCCGGCGCCGGCAGCCTGGTTCGGGCGCGCGAACTGCGCGTTGTCGGTATCGGCCATGGTCAGGGCGGCCGTGCCGTAACCGCTGATCTTGACGGCGGGGCCAACGGCCTCTTCGGCATAAGCATAGCTGATGGCCAGGGGCATGGCCAACAGGAAAATCAGGACGTGTTTATTCATAGTAATTAAATACCCGTAGCGGTGAACGTTAATCGTGGAATGGAACTCGCGGTCGAGGGTTCACCAGCCGCAAAAGGCCGGGTCCGTTTTTTTTCGCGCCGCCATCGCCTTGGGCGTGCATGGCGACGTGACCAGTGAGTAAAACCATGCTACATAGAAAAGGTTTTACGTTGGAAAGTTTTCTTGCGGCAATGAGCGAATTCGCCGCTTTTGATGAAAAAAGCACGCGTTCTAGAGGGGTTTATCTAAATAGCACGCTGTGCAAAACCACACTTAGCCTATATTTTTCATACACTTATGGATAATTCAAGACCAAAAGAACCACCATAAAAAAAGCGCCACCCGCGCGAAGTTCGCGGGTGGCGCCATTCACACCGGTCCTGCCGGAGACGCTTACTCTCGGACTTACTCGCGCTTGGAGACCAGGGTCAGAATGTCATAGCTGGCCACCAGTTCCTCGTTCTGGTTGGTCACCTGCACGTCCCACGCGACCACGCCCTGGCCCACGCCAAACACGTCCTTGCGGTTGCGGTCGACCTTGCGCTTGCACGTGAGGCGCGCGCGGATGGTGTCGCCGATGGCGACGGGAGCGACGAAGCGCAGGTTGTCCAGACCGTAGTTGGCCAGCACGGGACCGACGCCAGGCGAGACGAACAGACCGGCGGCGGCCGACAGCACGAAGTAGCCGTGGGCGATGCGCTTGCCGAACTGCGATTCCTTCGCGGCGATTTCATCGAAGTGCATGTAGAAGAAGTCGCCCGAGATGCCGCCGAAGGCGACGATGTCCGCTTCGCTGACCGTGCGGCGGTGCGTGAGCAGCGAGTCGCCCGTCTTCAAGTCCTCGAAGTGCTTGCGGAACGGGTGGATCGGGCTTTCGTTGACGTCCGCGCCGCGCACGTATTCGCCCGTGATCGCCGCCAGCATGGTCGGCGAGCCTTGCACGGCCGCCCGTTGCAGGTAATGGCGCACGGCGCGCACGCCGCCCAGTTCCTCGCCGCCGCCCGCGCGGCCAGGGCCGCCGTGCTTCAGTTGCGGCAGGGGCGAGCCATGGCCCGTCGAATCCACGGAAGCCACGCGCTCGAGCACGTGCACGCGGCCATGCGTGGCCGCCACTTGCGGCACCACGCGCGCGGCGATCTTCGGATCGCGCGTCACCAGGGTGCTCACCAGGCTGCCCTTGCCGCGCGCGGCCAGGGCCAGCGCTTCGTCGATATCGTTGTAACCCATCATGGTGCTGACGGGGCCGAACGCTTCCACGTCATGCACGGCATCGTTGCCGAAGGCATCGCGGCACATCAGCAGGGTCGGGGAGAAGAAGCTGCCGTCCTGCGCGCCATCGCCGAGCGGATTGAATCCGTCGGCCGCGCCGAACACCACCTCGTTACCCCGTGACAGGGTGGCGACACGCTCGGCCACGTCGTTCTGCTGCTCTTTCGAGGCCAGCGCGCCCATGCGCACGCCTTCGATGGACGGGTCGCCCACCACCACCTTGGCCAGGCGCTCGCGCAGGCGCGTGCCGACGGCGTCCATCAGGTGCTCGGGCACGATGATACGGCGGATCGCCGTGCACTTCTGGCCCGACTTGCCCGTCATTTCGCGCACGACTTCCTTGACGAACAGGTCGAATTCCACGTCGTCGGGCGTGACGTCCGGCGCCAGGATGGCGCAGTTGAGCGAATCGGCTTCGCCGTTGAACGGCACAGACTGGGCGATCAGGTTCGGGTTCGTGCGCAGCTTGGCGGCCGTGGCGGCCGACCCTGTAAACGTGACGAAATCCTGGCCATTCAGGCGGTCCAGCAAGTCGCCCGTGGAACCGATCACCAGCTGCAAGCTGCCGGCCGGCAGCAAGCCCGATTCATGCATCATGCGCACGACGGCCTGCGTCAGATAGCTGGTCGCCGTGGCCGGCTTGGCGATGCAGGGCATGGCCGCCAGGAAGCTGGGCGCGAATTTTTCCAGCAGACCCCAGATGGGGAAGTTGAAGGCGTTGATGTGCACGGCCAGGCCGCCGCGCGGCACCAGGATGTGCGTGCCGGCGAAGCCGCCTTTTTTACCGAGCGCGATGGCCGGGCCTTCGTGCAGCACGTTCGACGACGGCAGCTCGTTGCTGCCCATGCTGGCGTAGGCGAACAGCGTTCCCGTGCCGCCTTCGATGTCGACCCAGCTGTCGGCGCGCGTGGCGCCCGACAGGTGCGAGATCGCATACAGTTCTTCCTTGCGCTCGACCAGGTACAGGGCCAGCGCCTTCAGGCGCGCGGCGCGCTGCTGGAAATCGAGCGCCATCAGGCCCGGCACGCCCGTCTTGCGCGCATACGTGACGGCTTCGTCGAAGTCGATCTTTTCCGCATGCGTGTGATAGATGACGCGGTTGTTCAAGGCGCTGTGCAGGGGCACGGCGGCGCTTTCGCCCAGCCAGCGGCCGGCGATCAGGCTTTGCAGGGTGGATATGTGAGCCATGTGGTTTCTCCGTAAAACGAGGGTGTTGGTGACGTTGGTGGTGGTGTCGGATGACGCGGGGCGCTGCCCCGCTAATCCGACCTACGCTCATATGGTTTATTGCGCCGTGGCGTTCTTGTGCAAATGCAGCGGCAAGGCCGATTCGAAATTGAGGCGCTGGCGGTTCGCCTCGACTTGCGTCAGCGCCTCCACTTCGCGCATCGTCTGCATGGAGCGCACGGCCAGTTCGTGGTACTGGCCCGTGCCCGAGCTTTTCCATTTGATTTCATCGTCGGTCAGCGCGCGGATCACCTTGGCGGGCGTGCCCACCACCATGCTGCGCGGTGCGACGACCATGCCCGCCTTCACGAAACTCATGGCGGCGACGATGGATTCCTCGCCGATGACGGCGTTGTCCATCACCACGGCGTTCATGCCGACGAGCGCATTGCGGCCGATGCGGCAGCCGTGCAGCACGGCGCCATGGCCGATATGGCCATCGACTTCGACTACCGTGTCGCAGCCGGGGAAGCCGTGCATGACGCACGTGTCCTGCAGGTTCGCCCCCTCTTCCAGGATCAATCGGCCGAAGTCGCCGCGGATCGAAGCGAGCGGACCGATATAGCAGCGCGGACCGACGATCACGTCGCCGATCAGCACGGCCGATGGGTGCACATAGGCGCTGGGGTGGACGACGGGGGTGACGCCGTTGATTTCGTAGACTTTGACCATGTTGTTCTCCAAAACATTATTGCCAGCCGTAGCGGCTGATGTCGGATTACGCGCAAGCGGCTCGGCGCCCCCGCTAATCCGACCTACGTCTTCACATACCCAGGTACGCGCTTTGTACCTGCTCGTTGTGCAGCAATTCGGGGCCGGGACCGGACAGGGTAATCGCGCCCGTCTCGATCACATAGCCCACATCGGCGATCGACAGGGCCGCGTGCGCGTTCTGCTCGACGAGGAAGATGGTGATGCCCTGGTCGCGCAGCTCGGCCACGATGCGGAAGATTTCCGCGATCAGGAGCGGCGCCAGGCCCATGCTCGGTTCATCGAGCAGCAGCAGTTGCGGGCGGCCCATCAGCGCGCGCGCCATGGCCAGCATTTGCTGCTGTCCGCCGGAGAGCGTGCCGGCCAGCAGCAGGCGCTTTTCCTTCAGGATCGGGAACAGGCCGTACATGCGCTCCATGTCGCCCGCCACGTCCTGTGCGGGGCGTGTAAACGCGCCCAGGCGCAGATTGTCTTCCACCGTCATGGGGCCGAACACTTGCCGCCCTTCCGGCACCTGGCAAATGCCGGCGCGCACGCGCTTGTCGGCGCTCATGCGGCTCACGTCCTGGCCGGCGAAGGCGATACTGCCGGCGCTGATCGGCTGCACGCCGGAAATCGCCCGCAGCAAGGTCGTCTTGCCGGCGCCGTTCGCACCCACCAGCGCCACCAGCTGGCCCTGGCGCACCTGCAGGTCGATGCCGTGCAAGGCCTGGATGCGGCCGTAATGGCTGGTCAGGCCGGCGATATCGAGCACCAGCGGTGTCTGAGGTTTTTCCATCTTCATCATGCCGCCACTCCCAGGTATGCCGCCACCACGTCGGGATTGGCGCGCACTTCGGCGGCGGTCCCTTCGGCCAGCTTCTTGCCATAGTCGAGCACCAGGATATGGTCCGACAGATTCATCACCAGTTTCATGTCATGCTCGACGAGCACCACCGTCACACCCGATTGCGCCACCTTGCGGATCAGGGCTTCGATCTCGCCCGTCTCCGTGTGGTTCAGACCCGCCGCCGGTTCGTCGAGCAGCAGCACTTTCGGCTTGGCCGCCAGCGCGCGGGCGATTTCCAGGCGTTTTAATGCGCCATACGACATCTGCCCCGCCTCGTCGCCGATGTGGCGGCCGACGCCGACAAACTCCATCAGGCCCGCCGCCTCGTCGCGGCAGGCCGCGTCCGCGCGGCGCACGGACGGCAGGCGCAGCATGGAGGCGAACAGGTTCTGGTTCAGGCGCAGGTGCGCGCCCACCATCACATTGTCGATGGCCGTCATGTTCATGCACACCTGCAGATTCTGGAAAGTGCGGCTCATGCCACGCCGCGCCAGCGCATCGGGCGACATGGCGGCCACGTTCTCGCCATTGAGCAGGATCTCGCCTTTGGTCGGCGTATAGACACCGGTGATCAGGTTGAACAGGGTCGTCTTGCCGGCGCCGTTCGGCCCGATCACGGAATGGATATTGCCTTCCTTGACGGTAAAGCTCACGTCCTGCACCGCATGCACGCCGCCGAAGCTCTTGCTCAGGTTGTTAATCGTCAGCATCTCACACCTCCCGTGCAGATTGAGGCGGTGCTTTCGGCGTGGCAGAACGCTTGCGCGAACGGCTGGCCAGGCTCGGCACCAGGCCCTTGGGCATGAAGATCATGGTCGCCATCAGGATCACGCCGAACACCACCGTTTCCCAGCCTTCAAAACTGGACAGCAGTTGCGGCAAGACCGTCAGCAGCGCGGCGCCGATGATGGAACCGAAGATCGACGCCATGCCGCCCACCACCACCATCGTCACCAGCTCGATCGAGTGGAAGAAGCCGGCCAGGTTGGGCGTGATGAAACCGATGTAATGGGCGCTGATGCTGCCCGCGATGCTGGCAATCACCGCCGACAGCACGAACACGCGCACCTTGAAGCGCGTCGTATCGACGCCGACGACGCGGGCCGCCACTTCCGAACCGTGGATGGCCTGCAGCGCGCGGCCGACGGGCGAATCGATGAGGTTCAGGGCCAGCCACGTGACCAGCAACAGCAGCACGGCGCACACCAGGTACCACGATTTTTCGCCGGCGATTTCCAGGCCGGCGACACTGAAGGCGGAGACGCCGATGCCGTCCGGACCGCCCGTCCATTGCGTCTCGTTGTTGATGACGATGGAAATGATGATGCCCAGTCCCAGCGTCGCCATGGCCAGGGTATGGCCCTTGAGTTTCAAGACGGGACGCGCCAGCAGCAGCGCCAGCAGGCCCGTGGCAACGGCGCCGGCGGCCAGGGCGGCCAGCGGCGGCCAGCCATAGTGCGTGGTCAGCACGGCCGACGCATACGCGCCCAGGCCATAGAAGCCCGCATGACCGAGGCTGATCTGGCCCGTATAGCCCATCAAGAGGTTCAGGCCGATGACGACGATGGCGTTCAGCGCGATGCGGATCGCCACGTCATAGTAGAACGCATTGCTGAGGAACAGCGGCAAGATGGCCAGCACGAGCGCCAGCACCAGCAGGCCGCCATGGCGCGAGCGGGTAAGGAAATTCTTCATACACGCTCCGAATTTTTAGCGCCAAACAAGCCTTGCGGCAGGAAGAACAGGATCAATAGAATCAGCACGAACGGCACCGCATCCTTGTAGGCCGACGAGATGTAGCCGGCCGTCATGGCTTCGGCGATGCCGAGGATCAGGCCGCCGGCAATCGCGCCTGCGCCGCCACCGAGGCCACCCAATACGGCGGCGACAAAACCTTTCAGGCCCAGCATGATGCCCGCGTCATACGAGGTATACGTGATCGGTGCGACGAGGATGCCGCCCGCCGCGCCCAGCAGGGCCGACAGGCCGAACGAGAACAGCAGGACCTTGCGCGTGTTGATGCCCACCAGTTGCGCGGCCAGCTTGTTGTGCGAGGTGGCCAGCATGGCCTTGCCCATCAGCGTGCGGCCGAAGAACCAGCCCAGCACCAGCACGATGACGACCGTCACGCCCAGCACCCACAGGCTTTGCGGCAGCAGGCTGGCGCCCAAAAATTCGATCGGCGCGTCGCCGGAAAAGGCCGGCAGCGAGTGCGTATCCTTGCCCAGCCAGATTTGCACGAGGCCGCGCAGCACCAGCGAGGCGCCGATGGTGATGATCAAGAGCGTGATGACCTGCGCGTTTTGCGCCGGTTCGATCACGGCTTTTTCCATCAACAGGCCAACGATGCCGGTGGCGATGACGGCCAGGATGATGGCCAGCGGCAGCGGCACGCCGGCGGCCGACATCACGGCGGCCAGCATCCCGCCCAGCATGATGAATTCGCCTTGCGCGAAATTGATCACGCCGCTGGTGTTGTAGATGATGGTAAAGCCCAGCGCCGCCAGCGCGTAGGCGGAACCGACCGTCATCCCGGAATACAGAAATTGTAGAAATTGTGCGACTTCCATGGTGTCTCCATTATGTTCGGCTATGCGCGGGCCGCCTTCGGGGGCGGCCTCGCGCAGGTACTCTGGCTTACATCACTTCGACAATTGCCATTCGCCGTTCTTCACTTCCACCATGCGGAAAGCCGACAGGTCCAGGCCCATGTGGTCTTTGGCCGACATGTTGAACACGCCGGTCGTGCCCACAAAACCCTTGGTCTGCTCCAGCGCCGTGAGCACTTTTTCGCGGTCCGTACCGCCGGCGCGCTTGATGGCGTCCACCGACAGGTTCAGGGCGTCGAGCGCATAGCCGCCAAAGGTCGACGGATCGATCTTGTAGCGCTCTTTATACGTCTTGTCGTAGCCGACGACGACGGCCTTTTGCGCGTCGCTGTCGGGCAGCATGGCGCCGATCAAGAGGGCCGGCGTCGGCAGCCGCACGCCTTCGGCAGCCTTGCCCGACAGCTTCAGGTATTCGTCCGACGCCACGCCATGCGACTGGTACAGCGGCAGCGCGGCCATGCCCAGCTGGCCGTAGTTCTTGGTCACGACCGCCGGGCCCTGGCCCAGGCCGAACACGAAGACGGCCTGCACACCGGCCGTATTCTTGATGCGCGTGAGCTGCGCCGTGATGTCCGTGTCTTTCGGGCCGTAGGTTTCATCGGCCACCAGGGTGATGCCATACTTCGAGGCGACGATCTGCGACTCCTTGCGGCCCGAGGCGCCGAAGCCGCTCGTTTCCGACAGCAGGCCCACCTTGCTGATGCCGCGCTTCTTCATGTCCTCGAACACCTTCTCGGCCGCCATGCGGTCCGTATGCGGCGTCTTGAAGACCCATTTCTTGACCGGATCGATGATGACCACGGCGCCCGCCAGCGAGATGAACGGCATGCTGGCGCGCTCCACCAGCGGCGCCATCGCCATCGTCGCGCCGGTGGTGGTGCCGCCGATCAGCACGTCGACCTTGTCCGACTCGATCAGGCGCTTGGTAAAACCGTTGGCCTTGGCCGCATCGCTGCCGTCGTCGTAATGCACGAGTTCCAGCTTGCGTCCCAGCACGCCGCCGGCCGCATTGATTTTCTCGATATACAGCTGCAGGGTTTTCAGTTCCGGGTCGCCCAGAAAGGCGGCCGGGCCCGTGACGGACAGCACGGAACCGATCTTGATGTTGTCGGCCGCGTACGCACCCGCGGCAGTCATGGCCAGCACGCCGGCGATCAGGGTTTTCTTGAAGATATTGGCAATCATTATGGTCTCCACCAGGTTGGCACTACGGTCAATTATGGTTGGCGCTTTTTTGCAAGCCTGCGCCTTTTTTGTTGTTTTACTTTTTTATACGCGTTCAATGACGACAGCAATACCCTGCCCCACGCCGATGCACATGGTGCACAGCGCATAGCGCCCGCCCGTGCGTTCCAGCTGGTTCAGCGCGGCCATCACCAGGCGCGCGCCCGATGCGCCCAGCGGATGGCCGATGGCAATCGCGCCGCCATTCGGGTTCACGTGGGCCGCATCGTCGGCCAGGCCTAGGTCGCGCGTGACGGCCAGCGCCTGTGCAGCAAACGCTTCATTGAGTTCGATCACGTCCATCTGCTCAATGGTGAGGCCGGTCTGCGCCAGTACCTTGCGCGACGCCGGCGAGGGACCAAAGCCCATGATGCGCGGCGCCAGGCCCGCCGTGGCCATGCCCAGCACTTTTGCGCGCGGCGTCAATTTGTATTTATCCACGGCGGCGGCGGACGCGAGCAAGATCGCGCAGGCGCCGTCGTTCAAGCCCGAGGCATTGCCGGCCGTGACCGTGCCATCCGCCTTCACCACGCCTTTCAGTTTCGCCAGCATTTCCAGCGAGGTGTCCGGACGCGGATGTTCATCCATCGTCACCATCTTCGGCTCGCCCTTTTTTTGCGGCACGGCGACGGGCACGATTTCGCGATCGAACACGCCGGCCGCGTTGGCGGCGGCCCAGCGCTGCTGGCTGCGCAAGGCCAGCGCGTCCTGGTCGGCGCGGCTGATGCCAAATTCCACGGCCACGTTTTCCGCCGTTTCCGGCATGGTGTCGATGCCGTACTGCGCCTTCATTTTGCCGTTGACGAAGCGCCAGCCCAGGGTCGTGTCTTCGATTTTCGCCGCGCGCGAAAACGCGCTGTCGGCCTTGCCCATCACGAACGGTGCGCGCGTCATGCTTTCCACGCCGCCGGCGATGATCAGTTCCGCCTCGCCCGCCTTGATCGAGCGGGCGGCCATGCCCACGGCGTCCAGGCTGGAGCCGCACAGGCGGTTGATGGTATTGGCCGGCACTGCCGCCGGCAAGCCCGCCAGCAGCGCGGCCATGCGGCCCACGTTGCGGTTGTCCTCGCCCGCCTGGTTGGCGCAGCCGTAGAACACGTCGTCGATGGCGGACCAGTCGACGGACGGGTTGCGGGCGATCAGCGCGGCGATCGGCAGCGCGCCCAGGTCGTCGGCGCGCACGCTGGACAGCGCGCCGCCATAACGGCCAAACGGGGTGCGCACGGCGTCACAGATAAAGGCTTCGTTCATGTTTGCTTCCTTGTTCGGGCTATCAGGAGAAAATCTTCGGGCGCTGGTCGACCACGCGGCGGGCCTTGCCCGTCAGCGTGCGTTCGATGCCGGCGGCGGCCACCAGGCGCACGCGCGTGCTCACGCCCACGTGCGTCTTGATGCGGTGCTCCAGCTCGCGCGCCAGGGCGTCCGTTTCGCTCGCCGAGAGGGTGGCCGTCAGGTCGATGCGCAGCTCGGCGATCACTTCGAGCTTGTCGAGGTGGCCGTCGCGCGTGACGACCAGCTGGTACTGCGGCGCCAGCTTCGGCATTTTGAGGATCAGCTCTTCGATCTGCGTGGGGAAAACGTTCACGCCGCGGATGATCAGCATGTCGTCGGAGCGGCCCGTGATCTTGCCGATGCGGCGCATGGCCCGCGAGGTCGGCGGCAGCAAGCGGGTCAGGTCGCGCGTGCGGTAGCGGATGATGGGCAGCGCCTCTTTCGACAAGGAGGTAAACACCAGTTCGCCCTCTTCGCCGTCCGGCAGCACTTCGCCCGTTTCCGGATCGATGATCTCGGGGTAAAAATGGTCTTCCCAGATGACGGGACCGTCCTTGCTCTCGATGCATTCGGACGCCACGCCAGGCCCCATCACTTCGGACAGACCGTAGATGTCGACGGCGTCGATGCCGGCGCGCGCTTCGATTTCCGAACGCATGGCGTCCGTCCACGGTTCGGCGCCGAAAATGCCCACCTTCAGCGACGATTCGGCCGGGTCCAGGCCCTGGCGCGTGAATTCCTCGATGATGTTGAGCATGTAGGAAGGCGTGACCATGATGATGGACGGCTTGAAATCCTGGATCAGCTGCACCTGCTTTTCCGTCTGGCCGCCGGACATCGGGATGACCGTGCAGCCGAGGCGCTCGGCGCCGTAGTGCGCGCCCAGGCCGCCCGTGAACAGGCCGTAGCCATACGAGATATGCACCATGTCGCCCGCGCGGCCGCCGCCGGCGCGGATCGAGCGCGCCACCACGTTGGCCCAGGTATCGATGTCGTTCTGCGTGTAGCCGACCACCGTGGCCTTGCCCGTGGTGCCGCTCGATGCGTGGATGCGCACCACCTGCTCGCGCGGCACGGCGAACAGGCCGAACGGGTAATTGTCGCGCAAGACTTTTTTGTCCGTGAACGGGAATTTGGAAAGATCGGACAAGGATTTGAGATCGTCCGGATGCACGCCCGCTTCGTCAAAAGCGGCACGGTAATGGGGCACGTTGTCATAAGCGTGCTTGAGCGTCCATTTCATGCGTTCGAGCTGCAGCGCCTGCAGTTCATCCTTGCTGGCGCGCTCGATCGGCTCGAGGTCATTCGGGGAAGGCGTACGTTGGACCATCATTGTCTCCTGTTTAATTCTTTAACTATTCAATCGGTTCCGGCAGTTCAAGCCTGCTCTTGTATGACTTCGCCCGCCACGCGGATCGACTTGCCGCGGAAGAGCGCGATGGCGCGGCCTTCCTGGTTGCTGACCTTGACGTCGTAGACGCCGCTCTTGCCCGCCAGCGCCTGCTCGACGGCGTGCGCCGTCAGCACGTCGCCTTCGCGGCCTGGCGCCAGGTAGTCGATGGTGCAGCCGGCGCCCACAGTGTTCATGTTGTAGCTGTTGCAGGCGAAGGCGAAGGCGCTGTCGGCCAGGGCAAAAATGAAACCGCCATGGCAGGTCTGGTGGCCGTTGAGCATGTCGGCGCGCACTGTCATCGTCATGCACGCATGGCCGGGGCCCACGTCGGCCAGGGCGATGCCCATGGCGGCGGTGGCGTTATCGCGCGACAGCATGGAGGCGGCAGCCGCTTCGGCCAAAGCCTGAGCAGCGTGAATATGGTCTTCCTTATGCATGAAACGGTGCTCCATTGGCGAGTTTGCGGCGCAGCAGCGGCGAGACCCGGTAGCGGTCTTCGCCATAGCCTTGCGCCAGGTGGTGCAGCACGGTGACAATCTGTTGAACGCCTACCGCATCGGCCCAGGCCAGCGGTCCGCGCGGATAATTGACGCCCTTCTGCATGGCGATATCGACGGCATCCGCCGTGCACACGCCCTGGTTGACGGCGTCGGCCGCCTCGTTGGCCAGCATGGCGACTGTGCGCATGACGGCCAGGCCAGGCACGTCGTCCAGGCGCGTGACGGTGAAACCGGCCGCCTGGAACAGGCCGACGACGGCCGCATAGGCGTCGTCGCTGCACTGGTCGGCACGGGCCACGGCGATGCGTTTTGCACCGGCGTAATCGAGCGCCAGGTCGAACAGCACCGTGTCCGGATGCTGGTTGTCGTGCGCGCGCTGGGTGGCGCTGCGCCCATCGGTCAGATAGATCGCGGCGCCATGGCAATGCAGGGCCGGTGCCTCGTCATGCGCCTGGCCTTCCTGCGTCACGCGGCGGCTGACGGTGACGCCCGCCTGCTCCAGCCGCTGCACCAGGCTGCCAATGATGCCGCTGTGGCCACGGCCATCGCCGCCGATGGCGGCCGACAGGGCGACGAATTCCGGGGCCGCTTGCGCGCTTTCCGCCTGCGCCACGGGTGCAGCCGCGCCTTCGCCGTACAGATAAAAGCCTCGGCCCGATTTGCGGCCAAGGAATCCCGCGTTGACCATTTCCTGCTGCAGCACGGATGGCGTGAAGCGCGGGTCGTTGAAGTAGGCGCCGAACACGGATTGCGTGACGGAGAAATTCACGTCGTGGCCGATCAGATCCATCAGCTCGAATGGCCCCATGCGGAAGCCGCCCGCTTCGCGCAGCACGGCGTCGATGGTGGCGGGGTCGCCCGCCTGCTCGTTCAACAGGCGCCAGCCTTCCGCATAAAACGGACGGGCGACACGGTTGACGATGAAGCCCGGTGTCGATTTCGCATGCACGGGGTTCTTGCCCCAGGCGATCGAGGTGTCGTAGACGGTGGCGGCAACTTGTTCACTTGTGGCCAGGCCACTGATCACTTCGACCAGCGCCATCAGGGGCACGGGATTAAAGAAGTGCATGCCGACCAGGCGTTCCGGCCGGCGCAGCTTGGCCGCGATCGCCGTGACCGAGATCGACGAGGTATTCGTCGCCAGGATGCAGTCGTCGCTGACTAACGCTTCGAGTTCGGCGAACAGGCCGCGCTTGACGTCGAGGTTTTCCACGATGGCTTCCACCACCAATGCGGCATCGCTCATGTCGGCCAGGCTGCCGGCCGCCTGCAGACGCGCCGTGGCGGCCGTGGCTTCGTCCAACGTCATGCGGCCCTTCTCGGCCAGCTTCGCGTACATCTTGGCGATGTCCGCCAGCGCCTTGCTCACCGCTTCCGCGCGCGTGTCGTACAGTTTGACTCTGTAGCCGGCCGCTGCCGCCACCTGCGCGATGCCGGCGCCCATGGCGCCGCTGCCGATGACGGCGACGATACTGTTCTTTGCCAATGCGGTCATATCAATGTCCCTTGAATTGCGGTGTGCGTTTTTCCATGAAGGCGGCCACGCCTTCGCGGTAATCGTCGCTGTTACCGAGATCGCTCATCATGCGCGCTTCCAGCGCCAGCTGCTGCGGCAGGGTATTGGCGCCACTTAGCGCCAGCGCCTGCTTGGTGTAGGCCAGGCCCTTGGTCGGCGCCGTGGAAAAGTGCACGGCCAGCTTGCGCGTCTCTTCCGCCAGCTGCGCGTCGTCCACGCATTTCCAGATCAAACCCCAGTCCTCGGCCTTTTCCGCCATCAGTTTTTCGCCGAGCATGGCCAGTCCCATGGCGCGTGCCGAACCGATCAGCCGTGGCAGGAAGAAGGTGCCGCCCGTGTCCGGGATCAGGCCCAGCTTGCAGAACACTTCCACGAAACTGGCCGACTTGCCGGCGATGACGATGTCGCAGGCCAGCGCCAGGTTGGCGCCCGCGCCCGCGGCCACGCCGTTGACGGCGCAGATCACGGGCATCGGCAAGGCTTTCAAGGCCAGCACCAGCGGCGCGTAGTTTTTTTCCACCGACTCGCCCAGGTCCACGCCCTTCGAGCCCGGCTCCACGGCGCGGTCGGACAGATCCTGGCCTGCGCAAAAGCCGCGGCCCGCGCCCGTCAGCACGAAGACGCGCACGGTGCTGTCGGCGTTCACTTGCGCAAGCGCGTCGCGCACTTCCTCGTGCATGGCTTGCGTAAAGCTATTGAGCTTGTCGGGACGGTTCAGGGTGAGCGTCGCGATACCCTGCTCGATGGTAAAGAGGATGTTTTGGTAGGTCATGGCGTCTCGCTATTTTAGTTATCAACCCACAGCGGAAATCTGGGGTCAGACCCGTCGGGTCTGACCCCGGCAGTGGCAGTTGGGTTATTCGGCTTGGTCAAAGTCCACCACGACTTTGTCAGTAACCGGAAAACTCTGGCAGCTGAGGACGAAACCGCGCGCCACTTCATAGTCTTCCAGCGCGTAGTTGACGTCCATCTCGACTTTGCCGTCGAGGATCTTGCAGCGGCAGGTCGAGCATACGCCGCCCTTGCACGAGTAGCGCATGTCCAGCCCGGAGCGCAGGCCCGCGTCGAGGATGGATTCCTTGTCCTTGTCCATCATGAAGGTGGTGTGGTTGCCATCCATGATGACGGTCACTTCCGTTTCCTGCACGGCATCCGCGGCCAGCTGGACGCGCGGCTTGTGGGCGTTTTTCGGGATGCTGGCGGCGAACAGTTCGATCTTGATATTCTGCTTGGGCATGCCGGCCGCCTGCAGGGCAGCGGACACGCCGAGCATCATGTCTTCCGGGCCGCAAATAAACGCGTTGTCGTAGTCTTCGACTTTGATCCAGTGCTGCAGGAATTGCTCGCATTTTTCCTGCGTGATGCGGCCGTTGAACAATTCGATGTCCTGCTGCTCGCGGCTCATCACGTAGACGAGGTTCAAACGCTCCAGGTACACATCCTTCAGGTCCGTCAATTCTTCCTTGAAGATGACGGACGACGAGGCGCGGTTGCCGTAGAACAGAGTAAAACGGCTCAGAGGTTCCGTCAGCAAGGTCGTCTTGATGATGGAGAGGATGGGCGTGATGCCGCTGCCGGCCGCGAATGCCAAGTAGTGCTTGCGGTTGACGCAGTCGAGCGGCACGTTGAAGTGTCCCATGGGCGGCATCACCTCGATGGTGGCGCCGGCTTTCAGGGTGTCGTTGGCCCAGGTGGAGAAAGCGCCGCCCGGCGTGCGCTTGATGGCCACGCGCAGGGTGCCGTCCTGCACCGCCGAACAGATGGAATACGAACGGCGCACGTCTTCCGCGTTGATGTTGGCGCGCAGGGTCAGGTGCTGGCCCTGCTGGAAGCGGAACTGCTGCTGCAGTTCAGACGGCACGTCGAACGTGACGGCGATGGTGTCGCGCGTTTCGTTGCGCACGTTGGCCACGGACAGCGGATAAAATTTACTCATGCTTCATCTCCAGTTTCTTCGGAACGTGTGCCTGATTTTTTTAGTGGCACTTGAAGTAGTCAAACGGTTCGCGGCAAGCCAGGCATTTGTACAGGGCCTTGCACGGCGTGGAGCCGAACTGGCTGGTCAGCTGCGTATGCGTGGAGCCGCAGTTCGGGCAGATCACGTCCAGTTTCGGCATCGCCTGGCGCTTGACGCCGCCACGCAAACCGCTGATGTCGATCACCTGCTGCTGCGGCGGGGCGATGCCATAGCCTTTCAGCTTGGCCTTGCCCGCTTCGCTCATCCAGTCCGTCGTCCAGGCGGGCGCCAGCTGGTTCACCAGGGTCACCCTGGCCACGCCATGGCTGCGCAAGGCATCGGTGACGGCATCGGCGATCACCTGCATGGCCGGACATCCCGAATACGTGGGCGTGATCGTCACGATGCACGCATCGCCATCCGTCACTTCGACGGCGCGCACGATGCCCAGGTCCACCACCGAAATGACGGGGATTTCCGGGTCAGGCACCTCGCCGAGCCAGGCCCAGACCTGGGCCGCGTCCAGTGATGCGCCGGCGGCGTGCATTACCACTCCGCCCCGGGATAGGCGCGCTGCAGGAACTGCATCTCGGCCAAAATAAAACCCAGGTGTTCCGTGTGCGTGCCCTGCTTGCCGCCCTTTTGCATCCAGGCGTCGGGCGCTGGCATGGTCAAGGTGGCTTCGGCGAAGATCTCGGCCACGTGTTCGAGGAAGGCCTGGCGCAGCACGTCCGATGGCGGCGCGATGCCGGCGGCGACCATGGCCTGGTCGACGGCGTCGTACGTGAACATCTCGCCCGTGTACATCCACAGCTTGTCGGCGGCCGCCTGCGTTTTCGCATGGCTGTCCGCCGTGCCGTCGCCGAGGCGCACGATCAGGTCACCGCTGCGGCGCAGGTGATACGTCACTTCCTTGATCGACTTTTGCGCCACATTGACGATGCGCGCATCCGCCGATTTCGTCAGTTCCAGCAGCTGGAAGTAGTGCCAGCTGTCGAAGAAGAACTGGCGCATCATGGTGTCGGCGTAATTGCCGTTCGGCTGTTCGACCAGCAGGCAGTTCTTGAAATCGTGGGCATCGCGCAAGAAGGCGATGTCGTCCTCGTCGCGGCCCGCGTTTTCCAGTTCGGCCGCATAGCTGAACCACAAGCGCGTCTGGCCCAACAGATCGAGCGCCACGTTGGTCAGCGCCATGTCTTCTTCCAGCGCCGGTCCCTTGCCGCACAGCTGCGACAGCTGCTGGCTGAGGATCAGGGCGTTGTCGCCCAGGCGCAAAAGGTAGTTGACCTTGTCATCCATTACAGGCGCTCCCATCACAGGTTCTTGACTTCTTCCGGCATCGGGAAGAAGGTGGGATGGCGGTACACCTTGCTGTTCGACGGTTCGAACAGGGCGCCCTTGTCGCCGGGGCTGCTGGCGACGATATCGGCCGCGCGCACCACCCAAATGCTCACGCCTTCATTGCGGCGCGTGTAGACGTCGCGCGCATGGTTGACCGCCATCGCGGCGTCGGAGGCGTGCAGGCTGCCTACATGCTTGTGCGCCAGGCCGTGCTGGCTGCGGATGAAAACTTCCCACAAAGGCCATTCTTTGCTCATGTTGCTATCCCCTATCTGTCTTATGTAATTACGCTGCTGCTTTGTTAGCGGCTTGCTTGTCGGCATAGGCGACCAAGGCATCGCGGAACCATGCGCCGTCTTCATACGCTTTCACGCGCGTTTGCAAACGCTCGCGGTTGCACGGGCCATTGCCCTTCAGGACATTGTTGAACTCGGCCCAGTCGATCTCGCCAAATTCATAGTGGCCCGTCTCCGCATTGAACTTCAGGTCGGGATCGGGCACGGTCAAGCCCAGGTATTCGATTTGCGGCACGGTCTGGTCGACCATGCGCTGGCGCAATTCATCGTTCGAGAACAGCTTGATGCGCCATTGCGCCGATTGGGCGCTGTTGACGGAGGCGGCGTCGGACGGGCCGAACATCATCAGCGACGGCCACCACCAGCGGTTCAAGGCATCTTGCGCCATGGCTTTCTGTTCGGGCGTACCCTTGCACAGCGACATCATGATGTCGTAGCCTTGGCGCGCATGGAACGATTCTTCCTTGCAGACGCGGATCATGGCGCGCGCATACGGACCGTAGGAGCAGCGGCACAGGGGAATCTGGTTGATGATGGCGGAACCGTCGACCAGCCAGCCGATGGCGCCCATGTCGGCCCACGACAGGGTCGGATAGTTAAAGATGCTGGAATATTTGGCTTTGCCCGAATGCAAGGCAGCCAGCAAATCGTCGCGCGAGACGCCCAGGGTTTCCGCGGCGCTATACAGGTACAGGCCGTGGCCCGCTTCGTCCTGGATCTTCGCCAGCAGGATCGATTTGCGTTTCAGGGTCGGTGCGCGCGTGACCCAGTTACCTTCGGGCAATTGGCCGACGATTTCCGAGTGCGCGTGCTGCGAAATCTGGCGGATCAGAGTCTTGCGGTAGGCGTCCGGCATCCAGTCCTTGGCCTCGATCTTGATGCCTTCGTCGATGCGCGCCTGGAAAGCGCGCTCTTCCTGGCCCATGTCGTCGATGGAGCGGACGTTCTTGAGGCCGGTTTCAACCATTTGTGCGTACATGATGTGTCTCCCATGTCTTTGATTTTGCGCAGCAACGCGGTGCGATAAACAGATAATACGATACAAAAAACGATTTGCATACACTTGATGTGAATCATTTTAAAAAATCGTATCTTGTGCCGCTTTTTTGTGCGTATGATATTGCTTATGAGAAAACACTATGGAGCGCTACCCGCGCTTCCGGCAAATTATTGCCGCGCTACCCGCGCAGCCAAGTAAACTGCTGCTTTTATTGAACCGACCGCAACACGGCCAGACCGGAACCACATGAAGAACACCCGCTGCACGGCATGGATAGCCGATTTCCTGGAAAGCGACCCACCGCGCTCGAAGTCCCTGGTGATGACCATCTTCGGCGACGCCATCGTGCCGCGCGGCGGCGCCATCTGGCTGGGCAGCCTGATCGAACTGCTGGCGCCATTCGGCGTCAATGACCGGCTATTGCGCACCAGCGTGTTCCGCCTGGCGCAGGAAGGCTGGCTCAGCTCGCAGCGCGACGGCCGCCGCAGCGCCTATGCGATACGCCCGGAGGCGCTGGCCCGCTTCGAACGCGCCTACCGCCGCATCTACGCTCCGCTGGTCGTGCACTGGGATGGCAGCTGGACCTTGGTGATCGGTCCGGCCGGCAGCATCGGCGCCGCCGAACGGGGCGCGCTGCGCAAGGAATTATTGTGGGCGGGCTACGGCTTGATTTCCCCCGGCATCTTTGGCCATCCGGCCAGCAATGCGGAGGCGCTGGAAGATATCCTCGTGCGCAACGAGGTGCAGGGCAAGCTGTATGTCTGCCACACCACGGAATTGCCAGGCGTCAGCACGCGTCCCCTGCGCGACATGGTGGGCGACTGCTGGGACTTGTCGGAAGTGATGGCCGGCTACGAAAAATTCATCGCCAGCTTCCAGCCGCTGCTGACCCTGCTGCAGGAAGAACCCGTGTTCGATGCGGAGCAAGCGTTCGTCATCCGCTCGCTGCTGACGCACGCCTACCGCCGCGTGCAGTTGCACGACCCGCAATTGCCCGTCGAGCTGCTGCCCGAACCGTGGCCTGGCACGCAAGCCTATGCGCTGGCGCGCGACCTGTACCGCATCACGTATGCACCTGCTGAGGAACACATCCTGGCCACCCTGCGTCGCGAGGATGAGCACGCACCGGACGTGGAGCCGTGGTTTTACGAACGCTTCGGCGGACTGAACACCTGATAAAACGTCGATGGCGGCGTTGCAGGGCCTGGGCGTACGTTCGTACTGCCTGCGGCCCTGCGCCTTGCCCAGGCCATTTTTCAGGCGTTCAGGAATAAGAACACCTATCAAAACCTACTGCGCGTCGGTATTTGCGGCCTGCGATGCTCACTGTACCTTCGTACAGTTGCGCTTCTCAACCACAACTCCCTTCCGCTCGCTACGGTTTTGTTAGGTGTTGTAAGTCACCGCCTGCTCACTGTTTTGCCACCACCTGCTTGGCCCCCGCCAGCAAATCCTGCCCCAGCTTTTCCAGCGCATTGGCCTGCACCAGCATGGTGTCGAGGATGGCCACATTGAAGGTGAATTCGGCCGGCGTCGTATAGCCAGGGAAACGTATGATGCGCAGCAATTCCTGCAAGGTCGTCCCCTTGCCCAGGTGCGCCAGCGCGTCGCTGAGGGCGCTGATTTTCTTTTCCAGTTCGCGTATGTGTTTGCCGTTGTCGTCCATGATGCTCTCCCCGTGTCGGAGCTTCCACGTTAGCAAAGCATGTGCGTCATCGTTTGCGCCAGCACAAAGGCCACCGCAAAACAGGTATCATCGCGCCATTGCACACGATGCAAAACCCATACGTTTTTATCAGGAACACTCATGACCATTAAAATCAGCCAGCAATTCGACGCCGGCGCGATCGAGGTGCTGCGCGCCGACGATGCCCAGTCCATCGAACTGAACATCCGCAAGGATTCCCACGCCGACATCACGCAGTGGTTTTACTTCCGCCTGCAAGGCGCGCAAGGCGAGGCGTGCACGATCCGCTTCATGAATGCCGGCAAGTCCGCCTACCCGGACGGCTGGAAAGATTATCAGGCCGTGGCCAGCTACGACCGCGAAACCTGGTTCCGAGTGCCGACCAGCTTTGACGGCACGGTGATGACCATCGAACACACGCCCGAGGAAGAAAGCGTCTACTACGCCTATTTCGAACCGTACCCATGGGACCGCCACCTGGCCCTGATCGACAGCGCGCAAGCGTCGCCGCTCGTGCGCCTGATCGACCTGGGCAGCACGGTGGAAGGCCGCGACATGAATCTGCTGGTCGTCGGCGACGCCGATGCCGAGAAAAAAGTCTGGGTCATCGCGCGCCAGCATCCGGGCGAGACGATGGCCGAGTGGTTTGTCGAAGGCATGCTTGAAGCCTTGCTGGACCAGGCCAATCCCTTTGCCCGCCAGTGCCTGCAGGACGCCGTCTTCTACGTGGTGCCGAACATGAACCCGGACGGTTCCGTGCACGGCAACCTGCGCACCAACGCGGCCGGCGCCAACCTGAACCGCGAATGGATGACGCCGACCATGGAGCGCAGCCCGGAAGTATTCCTGGTGAAACAGAAAATGCATGAAATCGGTTGCGACCTGTTCCTCGACGTGCATGGCGACGAAGGCTTGCCCTACGTCTTCGTGGCCGGCAGCGATGCGCTGGAAAATTTCACGCCAGCACAAAAGGCCGAGCAAGACCGCTTCATCGCCGACTTCAAGGTGGCCAGCCCCGACTTCCAGGATGAGCATGGCTATGAAGACGGCCCGTTCACGCCGGAAGTGCTGACCATGGGCTCGCCCCACATCACGCACGCTTTCGGCTGCCTGTCGCTGACCCTGGAATTGCCGTTCAAGGACAACGCCAACGATCCCGACCCGCAAACGGGCTGGAGCGGCGCTCGCAGCGCCGCACTGGGCGCGGCCGTGCTGCAACCTATCCTGTCCACCTTGCGCGCCTGAGCGCCTGGGCCGACACGGCCCGCTTGATCCCTTGCCCCGCTCGCCGGGGCATTTTTTTTGACCGCACGACAAGCGTTGCTGGCCGAGCGGTTTTTTTCCCTAACATCTTGCCTGTCAGAAATTATCGTCCTACACTAAGCAACAGAATAGGGCCGCGCCACGCTGCGCTGCCCCGCAAGAATATCTCGCCGGGCGGGTCGCCATGACTTCCCGGCCACCGGCAATACGCATCCACGGCCCTGTCCCTGCCGAATTAGCTTTCTGTAACGCAAACTGACCGCATCAGCATCGTCTTGAATGGACACAGCCTGTCCGCGGGACGATGCCCAGCGCACGCTTTCCGCTTTTCGCCGAGGATGAATGACCTATGTATAAGCTTAAAATCAGTACCCGCCTGGCCGTCAGTTTCGGCTTGATCATTGTCCTGCTTGCCATGGTGGCATTTGTTTCCATCAGCCGCATCCGCAACATCAATGCCTCGACGGAAAAAATTCTCAACGACCGCTATGTCAAGGTCATGCTGTCGAATACGATACAGTCCGAGGTCAATATCCAGGCCCGCCTGCTGAGCATCGCCATCATCGGCGCCAACGATGCCGACGAAGTCAGCAGTTCCGTGGCCAAGATTCAGGCCTCGATCAAAAAGAACGCGGAGCTGCTGGCACGCCTGAAAACCATGATCAACACGCCCAAGGGCCAGGAACTGCTCCAGGCCGTGATGAGCAGCCGCGAAAGCTATGCCAGGACGCGCGATGCGAACATCAAACTATTACAAGAAGGCAAATCGGAAACGGCGGGCATCTTCCTGTTGACGCAGTTGCGCTATCCGCAAGAAAAATTCTTGACGGCCCTGGCGGCCATGACCAGCTTCCAGGAATCGCTGATGGAAAGCGAAGGCAAGCAAGCCGCCGCCGATGGGCGCATGGCCATCATCCTGACCTTGTCCCTGTCCATCGCGGCGACGGCCATTGCCATCGCGCTGGCCATCCTGATCAGCCGTTCCATCAGCCGGCCCATCGCCGAAGCCGTCAAGGTGGCGCAACGGGTGGCGGCCGGCGACTTGTCGGTCAGCATCGACGCGCGCGGCAACGATGAAACGGGCCAGCTGCTGCGCGCCTTGAAAGAGATGAATGACAATCTGCAAGGCATCGTGGCCCGCGTGCGCCATGGCACGGACGCCATCGCCCACGGCTCGCGTGAAATCGCCTCCGGCAATATGGACCTGTCTTCGCGCACGGAACAGCAAGCCAGCTCGCTGGAAGAAACGGCCTCGTCGATGGAAGAACTGACGTCGACCGTCAAGCAGAATGGCGAAAACGCGCGCCAGGCCAACCAGATGGCGCAATCGGCCTCCAGCGTGGCCAGCAAGGGCGGCCAGGTGGTGGCGGAAGTGATCACCACCATGGATTCCATCAATGCCTCGTCGAAGAAAATCGTCGACATCATCAGCGTTATCGACGGCATTGCCTTCCAGACCAATATCCTGGCGCTGAATGCGGCCGTGGAAGCAGCCAGGGCGGGCGAACAGGGCCGGGGCTTTGCCGTGGTCGCCACGGAAGTGCGCAACCTGGCCCACCGCTCCGCCTCCGCCGCCAAGGAAATCAAGATCCTCATCGACGATTCCGTGCACCAGGTCAGTCTTGGCAGCACCCTCGTGAACCAGGCGGGCAGCACCATGGAGGAAATCGTCAATAGCGTGCGGCGCGTCACGGACATCATGGCCGAGATCACGTCCGCCAGCAACGAGCAGGAAGCGGGGATTGAACAGATCAACCAGGCCATCACGGAAATGGACGCCGTGACCCAGCAAAATGCAGCCCTCGTGGAAGAGGCGGCCGCCGCGTCCGAAGCGCTGCAGGATCAAGCGGGTATCCTGGCCGAAGCCGTCAGCGTGTTCAAACTCGACGGCACACAGGCGCTGGCGCTAGCCGCGCCAGCAGCGCGGCCGACGCCAAAGCCGGCGCCACGGCCCGCAGCCGCCACGGCGGCCCAGCCCCGGCTCGTCGCCAACGCCCCCGCCAGCCGCAAGAGCGCCGCGCCCGCCATGGTGGCGGAAGGCGAGTGGGAACAATACTGACCTGACCGGGCAGCAGCCAGCCGCCCGTGCCGCCCTCCGGCACGGCGGGAGGCACCGCCATGGCGCAGCGCAGCATCGCAAATCGTTGCCACGCCGGCAATTGCTGCCTATACTGGGCGCAGCATTGTTCGTCCCTCCCCTTGCCGATAACCATCCCGCATATGACCATCAAAGACCAGCCACGCGCTGCGGCGCGATTTTCACCGACCCGAATTGCACACGTGTGCATATTTTTGTTGCTTGGCCTGCACGCCATGCCAGGCACAGCGGCCGAACTCAGCCCTGCCGCACAGCTGGGGCAGCGCATCTTCCATGATGCCAGCCTGTCCGCCTCGGGCAAGCAGTCGTGCGCCAGTTGCCATGACCCGGCCCATGCTTACGCGCCAGCCAACAAGCTGGCCGTGCAACTGGGGGGCGCCGACGGCCAGGCGCACGGCTACCGCGCCACGCCATCGCTGCGCTACCTGGAACACACTCCGCCCTTCCGCTTTGATGGGGAAGGCGCACCCAACGGCGGCATCAACTGGGACGGCCGCGCCGCCAGCCTGGCGGAACAGGCGGAACGGCCTTTCCTGGCACCGCACGAAATGGCCAATGCCAGCACGGATGAAGTGGTGGAACGGCTGCGCAACGGCAGTTACGCAGAAGCATTCCGGCACGTCTTTGGCGCTGCCATCTTTACGCAACCGCAACAGGCATTCCACCGCATCACCTATGCCTTGCAGCAATTCCAGCAGGAAGAGCCGGACTTCCACCGCTACGATTCCAAATATGACCTCTACCTGGCCAACAAGGTTCCGCTGGAACTGGCCGAATTGCGTGGCCTGGCCCTGTTCAACGATGAACGCAAGGGCAATTGCGCCGCTTGCCACCCCAGCGTGCGGGGCGAACATGGCGCGCCGCCCTTGTTTACGGACTTCAGTTTCGACAATCTGGGCGTGCCGCGCAATACGCGCATTCCCGCCACGGCCGACCCCGCGTATTTCGATCTGGGCTTGTGCGGCCCCGACCGCACGGACCTGGCGCTGAAAGGCGAGCTGTGCGGCGCCTTCAAGGTGCCCAGCCTGCGCAATGTGGCCACGCGCCAGGTATTTTTCCATAACGGCGTGTTCGACAACCTGACGGATGCCCTGCGTTTCTATGTGCGGCGCGATACGCATCCGCAAGAATGGTATCCGCGCGACAAGCGGGGGAAAGTGCAGAAATTCAATGACCTACCCGCCAGGTACCGCGCCAACGTCAACGTCAAGGAGGGGCCGTTCGACCGCAAGCGGGGCATGGCGCCCGCGCTGACGGCGGGCGAGATCGAGGATATGGTGAAGTTCTTGGCCACCCTGACGGATGGCTATCAAGTCCAGCAGTAAAGGGTGGGGCGTTCCAGCGCCGGAACGCCCCTGGCAACTACCCGCGCGCCACCTTGCGCAGGGCAGCAACCAGCCGGTCCAGATGCGACTCCGGCGTAAAGATGCCCGGCGTGACGCGCACGCACGCGCCGCTGGCCAGCCCGTCGCGCGGTACGGCAAAGATGCCGTGTTCCTGCACCAGCTTTTTCGACAGGGCATAACTGTCTGCCACGCTGGTCTTGCCTTTCAGACGGAACGAAGCGATGGCGCTCGTCAGGCGTGGATCGCCGGACGCCAGCACCTCAATGCCATCGATGCCGCGCGCCGCCTCTACCCAGCGGTTTCGCAGCAGCCGCAACCGCGCCTGCTTGTTGGCCACGCCGATGTGCGCATGCAAGTCCAGTGCCGCCGGCAGGCTCAGGTAGGCGGCGAAATTCACCGTGCCCGTGTGCACGCGGGTGCGGATATCGTCGCCCGCCGCGTCTCCCATGTAAGGGTCGATATCGGCCGCCCTGCCCCGCTTGATGTAGGCGGCGCCCACGCCCACGGGTGCGCCTATCCATTTGTGCAGGTTGATGCCGGCAAAGTCCGCCTGCAGGTCGGGAATCGTCATGTCCAGCTGGCCAAAGCCATGCGCCGTGTCAACGATCACATCAATGCCCCGCGCGCGCGCCAGGCGGCTGATCTCGGCCACGGGCAAGACCATGCCGTTGCGGTGGTTGACGTGCGTGAGCAGCATCAATTTCAGCTTCGGATGACGGTCCATGGCGGCAACATAGGCAGCAACAACATTGTCATACGTAAATGGTTCCGGGATGGCAATGGACACCACCTGGGCGCCGCGCCGCTGCTGCAGCCAGCGCGTGACGGTGATCATATTGTCGTAATCGATGTCCGCGTACAGCACCGCATCGCCCGGCTGCAGGCGGTTGTAGCCGGCGATCAAGACTTGCAGCGCTTCCGTGGCGCCGCGCGTCAGCACGATTTCATCGACACCCACGCCCAGCGCCCTGGCCGCCGCCGCGCGGGCCGCCTCGAAGTCGGCGGGAAAGCGCACGCGCGCATACCAGGCATTGTCGCGGTTGACCATCGTCAATTGCTGCTCGTAATGACGCAACACGGGCCTGGCCATCGAACCCCAGTAGGCGTTGTCGAGTTGCACGATGGCATCGGTGGTGTCGTACTGCGCGACCACGGCCTGCCAGTAAGCCTGGTTGCTGGCCAGCGTCTCCGGCGTGGTGCCGGCGGGCACTGCCGGCAAAGGTGGTGGCAAGGCGGCGGACGCCGCCGATCCTGCACCCGCCGTCAAGGGCAGCGCCGCCGCCAGCGAACCGGCGCGCAGCAAGGCGCGGCGTTGTGGATTCATATTCACATTATCCCCTTAGAACGTCACTTTGTACTCGGCGTACAGTTTGCGGCCATCCGTATCGTACGGCGCATTGCGCGAATAGATCAGACCGCGGCTGGCCTGGAAGGTTGCCTCATCGGGATACTTGTCCAGCACGTTATCGATACCCACGCGCACGGATTGCTTGTCGTTGATCTTGTAGCTGGCCGCCAGGTCGAGAAATTGCATGGCGCCAAAGCGCTGGAAGATATCGCCAGTGGCGTTGCCGGAATTGTCCGTCCACGCGCCGTAATAGCGTACGCGGGCCAGACCATTCCAGTTGCCCAGGCCATAGCTGCCGCTGATGGTGGCTTTCTGGCGCGGCAGGCGCTCTTCGAACACCTGGCGCTGGGCCGGATTGGTCACCAGGCTGGACTTGCCGCCGTCGACCTTGGTGGTGTTGTAGTTGTAGGCCAGGGTCAGATTCAGCTTGCCATCGCCGATACGGCTGACGTGGCTGCCCACGATATCGATGCCGCGCGTGGTCGTGTCGAAGTCGTTCGTGAAATAGCTGACGGAGGTGTAGCGCAGAGGGTTGGCCACGCCAGCCGGCACGGCAAACGCGGCGGACGTGCTGAAGCGGTCGCTGACCTTGATGTCATACACATCGACGGAACCCGAAAAACCGGCCGGCGTCTTCCAGGTAAAGCCCAGCGACAGGTTTTTCGACTTTTCCGGCTTCAGCGCTTGCGCACCGAGCAGGATGGCCAGCGGGTCGTTATTGGCCAGGCGGCCGCTGGTAAACAGCAGCAGGGTCTTGGTGTCGAGGCCCTGGTTGGTGCTGTTGGTGTTCGACTGGCCCGGCGTTGGCGCGCGGAAACCCGTCGAGTAAGAGCCGCGCAAGGCCAGGTCTTCGCTCAGCGCGTAGCGGGCCGACAACTTGCCGTTGACGGTGCTGCCAAATTCCGAGAAATGTTCATAGCGGGCGGCGCCGCCCAGGCTCAGCGCCTTGGTGACGGGCACTTCCACGTCCAGATAGGCCGCATAGCTGTCCTGCCCCCAACTGCCCGCCTGGCGGCCGCTGAAACCGGGAGCGCCGTTGGCGTTCGCATCGAGGCCGATGGCCGCGCCCGGCCCTACCGTCCAGGACGCCGCATCGCCCGCCTTCACGCCATACGTTTCATTGCGCGCTTCCGCGCCAAACGCGATATTGACGGGCTGCGGCAACGATGCCACGGGCAGTTCATAGTTGAAATTGGCGTTGAGGATCTTTTCCGCCTGCGACAGCTGGCCCAGGTAGAACGACGTCGGGCTGCTCGGGCCCATCGAGGCGTTGATGGAATTGGCAAGGTGGTAGTCGATACGGTTGCGGCCATAGGAAGCGCTCACATCCCAGCCGAAACGGTCGTTGAAGTGACCGCGCACACCGGCCACCAACTGCACATCATCCTGGTCGTTGGAATAGCTGGGGCTGAAGCCGAGCGGATATACACTGCGCAAATCCCAGCCGGGGAACAGGCTGCTGGTTTTATACGCGCCCGTGCTGGTATCGGGATTGCGCCAGTTGAAATCCGAGGTGCCGTCGCTGCGGCTGAACAGGCCGAAACCGTACAATTCCGCCGTGTCGGACAGGGCCATGCCGGCATTGAAGCCGAGGCGCTTGCTGTCGAGCTCAGGCTGGCCCCAGCGCTGCACGGGGTTGGGTACCTTCAATTCCGGATGGGCGTTCTGGAAAGCAATAGCATCGGCCCGCTGGCGCGTGCGCGAAGTGGGGTCGGACTTGGCCAGCGCGCCGAAAATCGTCGCCTTGCCCGTCTCGCCAAAGGTAAAGCCCGTCTTCAGGTTGAGCTCATTGCCCTTGCCGTCGCCTTCCGAATATTGCGAATGATGCAAGGAGATTTCCGTGCCCACCGTATCGTCGAGAATGATGTTGATCACGCCCGCGATCGCGTCGGAGCCGTACTGGGCCGAAGCACCGTCGCGCAGCACCTCGATGCGCTTGATGGCGGACACGGGAATCTGCGCCAGGTCCGGCGCCTGCGCACCGCGCGCTCCGAGCAGGGCGCTGCGGTGGAAACGCTTGCCATTGATCAAGACCAAAGTCTGGTCCGGCGACAGGCCTCGCAGGGTAGCCGGGCGCACGAAGACTTGCCCATCGGCCATCGGCAAGCGCTGCACCACATACGAGGGCACGAGTTGCGCCAGGACATCATTCAAGTCCGATGATTCGACGGCGCCGATATCTTCGCGGTTGAACACATCGACGGGCGCCATGGTATCGAACTGGGTACGGTTGCTGCCGCGCGTGCCGGTGACGATCACGGCTTGCGTTGCATCAAGGGTATCGCTGGCGGCAACGGGCCCGGCGGGCGCATCGCCATGGGCATGCGCCTGGCTGGCGAAGACGGCGCTCATGGCGCACAACAGGGCCGCCGCGCGGGCGATGCGGGTACGGGAACAGGTCATGGAGAGAGTTCACTATGCAGGTTGGATCAACAACGACGCGTCACGGCAAGACTCGCATCTTGCATGAAATATCACGAAGTTCGGCTTACTTACATTAAAAGCATCTAAATTACGCAGATAACGTCAGATGGCGCCATCATACGAAGCGAATATTTCCGCCGTATGACGCCCAGGCCGCTGCGCGAAAAACCACAGGGACAAGAAAAAAGGCGCCAGCGGCGCCTTTTGAAACAAGGATGCAGGCGCTCAGCCGCCCGCCACCACCATGCTCTCGATGAGAATGGAACCCGTCTCTTTGGTGCCGCGACGCAAGACGTCGGCGCCCACGGCGACGATGTTGCGCAGCATGTCCTTCATGTTGCCGGCAATCGTGATTTCTTCCACCGGATACTGGATCACGCCATTTTCCACCCAGAAACCGGAGGCGCCGCGCGAATAGTCGCCCGTCACGTAATTGGTTCCTTGTCCCATCAGTTCCGTCACCAGCAAGCCCGTGCCCAGCTTTTTCAGCATGGCGCTGAAATCGTCGCTGGCGGCCGTCAGGTTCGAGGTCAGGTACAGATTGTGCGAGCCGCCCGCATTGCCCGTCGTCTGCATGCCCAGCTTGCGGGCCGTATAGGTCGACAGGAAATAGCCTTGCACCACGCCATCCTTGACGACGTCGCGGCTGACAGTCTTGACGCCCTCTTCGTCGAACGGCGCGGAACCGACGCCGCCGATCACGTGCGGGTCTTCGAAGATCTGCACGTGCGACGGCAGCACCTGCGTGCCCAGGGAATCGTTCAGGAACGTGGATTTGCGGTACAGGGCGCCGCCCGAGGTCGCTTGCACATAGGTACCGAGCAAACCAGCCGCCAGCGGCGCCTCGAACAGCACGGGACAAGTGCGCGTGCCCAGCTTGCGCGCGTTCAGGCGCGACAGGGCGCGCTCGGCGGCGTAGCGGCCGATGGCTTCCGGGCTCGACATCTTGGCGGCGTCGCGCACGGACGAATACCAGTCGTCGCGCTGCATCTTCGCGCCCTTGCCGGCGATGGGCGCCACGGACAGCGTATGGCGCGAAAACGGGTAGCCGCCGATGAAGCCGCGCGAATTGGCGGACACAAAGTGCGATTGCTGCACGTGCACGCTGGCGCCCTCGCTGTTCGTGATGCGCGGATCGACGGCGAACGCGGCCGCCTCGGCCCGCTGGGCCAGTGCGACGGCTTCCTCGGCGGAAATGAGCCAAGGATAAAACAGCTGCAAATCGCGGGGAGACATTTCCAGCATGTCGGCGTCGGCCAGGCCCGCGCAATCGTCCTCGGCCGTGAAGCGGGCGATGTTGTAGGCGGCGTCCACCGTGGCGCGCAGGGCGGAGGGCGAAAAGTCGGAGGTGCTGGCATTGCCGCGTTTCTTGCCGACAAACACGGTCACGCCCATGCCCTTGTCCTTGTTTTGCTCGATCGTCTCGATCTTGCCTTTTCGTACAGAAACGGACAGGCCGCCGCCTTCGCTGACCTCGACGGCAGCGTCGGTGCCGCCCGCTTCCCGCGCAAAAGACAACACATCACGGGCCAGTTGCTGCAATTGCTCTTGACTATGGGTAAATACGGAGTCGTTCATGCGCTGTTTTCTTCGGAAAGCCGCTAAAAAGGTTATCATAGCAGTCGTTTACAGTTTACAGGTGCGGCCTACGCGGCCAATCCCGCCTTATCATGCCAAATCCAAACCGGGGAGCTTGCGGCTTCCAATCCACCGAATTCGAACAGGAATATGAACGTCCGTCGAAATCGGAACTCAAGCGCCAGATGACCGTCCTGCAAAAGCTGGGCGAAGAACTCGTCAATGAGGCACGCGACCGCGTCAAGCGCGTCCCGATGCCGGAAGACGTGCGCGACGCCATTCTCGAATGCCAGCAAATCAAGGATCACGAAGGCCGCCGCCGTCAGCTGCAATACGTGGGCAAGAAAATGCGCACCCTGGATGAAGAAGAAGTTGCCGCCATCCAACGCACCATCGATAGCTGGAAAGGCTTGTCGAAAGCCGACACGGCCAATATGCACGCGATGGAACGCCGCCGCGACAAGCTGTTGACGGATGACAAGGCGCTCACCGTCTTGCTGTCGGAAAACCCGGAGCTGGACGTGCAGCACCTGCGCACCCTGATCCGCAATGCCCGCAAGGAGCAAGCCGAGAACAAGCCGCCGAAAGCCTACCGCGAAATCTTCCAGATCTTGAAAGAGATCGCCAAGAAGAACAACAGCGGCAAGAAAGATGCCGATGAAGATGGCGTTGAGCAAGAAGAAGACGAATAAGCAACTGGGGTCAGACCCGGCGGGTCTGACCCCGAAAGCAGCGAAAAACCGGGATCAGCCCGGTTTTTTTACGACATAGAGAGGTGCCCATGACCACGATAGAAGACGAATTGATTATCGGCCTCGTGTCGATCTCGGACCGCGCCAGCGGCGGCGTGTATGAAGACCTGGGTATCCCCGCCCTGGAAAGCTGGCTGTCCGCCGCCATCCGCACGCCGTTCCGCCTGGAAAAGCGCCTGATCCCGGACGAGCGCTCGCAAATTGAAAACACCCTGATCGACATGGTCGACCTGAACCATTGCCATCTGATCCTGACGACGGGCGGCACGGGTCCGGCGCGGCGCGACGTCACGCCGGATGCGACCTTGACCGTCGGAACCAAGGAAATGCCCGGTTTCGGCGAACAGATGCGCCAGATCAGCCTGCAATTCGTGCCGACGGCGATCCTCTCGCGCCAGGTGGCCGTGATCCGCGAAACGCCCGAGCGCGCTTGCCTGATCATGAACTTGCCGGGCCAGCCGAAAGCCATCAAGGAAACCCTGGAAGGCTTGAAAGACGCCGACGGCGTGCAACTGGTGAACGGCATCTTTGCCGCCGTTCCCTATTGTATCGACCTCATCGGTGGTCCCTACATGGAAACCGACCCGGCCATCTGCAAGGCCTTCCGTCCCAAATCGGCGCTGCGTCCGGCGCAACCACTACCAGAGGAAAATACATGAGCACCTTGCTGGAAACCATAGAACTCGACAGCGCACCGAACCCCACCGTCTCCATCATCTGGATGCACGGCCTGGGCGCCGACGGCAACGATTTCGTGCCCCTGGTGAAGGAGCTGGACCTGCGCGGCTGCCCCGCCATCCGCTTCATCTTCCCCAGCGCCGGCACCATGCCCGTCACCATCAACAACGGTTATGTGATGCGCGCCTGGTACGACATCCTCGTAAACGACCTCGTGCGCCGCGAAGACGAAGGCGGCTTGCGCGCCTCGCAGGGACAAATCGAAGCGCTGATCGCGCGCGAAAAGGCGCGCGGCATTCCCGCCAGCCGCATCATCCTGGCCGGCTTCTCGCAAGGCTGCGCCATGACCTTGCAAACGGGCTTGCGCCATGCGGAACCGCTGGCCGGCCTGATGTGCCTATCCGGCTACCTGCCCCTGGCCGACAAGACGGCTCTTGAGCGCACGCCGGCCAGCCTGGAAACACCGATCTTCATGGCGCACGGCACGGCCGATCCCGTGGTGCCGATCGGCCGCGCGCAGCAGTCGCGCGACTTGCTCACCGGTATGGGTTACAAGGTGGAATGGCATGAATACATGATGCAGCACTCGCTGTGCCAGGAAGAGATCGACGCCATCGGCGCCTGGCTGAAAAAAGTATTGGCTTAAAATAAAACAGGCGCGGTGTACGCCGCGCCTGTTGTCAAACGAAGCGCCGGGAACGATCAGTTCGCCGGCGTTTTTGCATTCCATATCTTCAACATGTCGGGCGACGCTTCCGAGCGGATGCCGTTGTCCGTCAGCACCGATTCCGTCGCGGCGAGCATCTCCTTGCGGGGCACGACGACCATTTCCGCATCGCGCTGCTGGAAGCGGAACGTCAGCAATTCATCGGTCTGGTCACGCAGCAAGGCCACCAGGTGCGCCAGGCTGCGCACGCGCACGCCATTGACGGAATCGACGACCGAGAAGAAACGGGTGCTGTAGCCATTCATCAGCTTGTGCGGGAAGAACGGCGCGGCGATCACCACCAGCTCTTCGCGCTCGGCATCGGGCGCATCGCCGCGCCGCGTGGCCAGCGGATTGCCGGCAAACGCCATGCCGCCCAAGATCGCCGGGTTGCCATTCGGCGCCGCCATGAATTCCGTCGTGGCGCGTGAAAACACCATGGGGCCGAAGATGAAATAGGACGGATAACTGCCCTGCAGGCCGCTGATGAGCATCGGGTGCGCCGCCGAGACGGGCACCTTGATTTTCAGGGGCGCGCCCTGGCGCACCACCGTCAACGGCAATTCGCCGTCTTTCGCCAGTTGCTGCACCCGGTACTGGAAGCGCACGCGGCTGTTGGCATTCAGCTTGACCATGCCCTGGTTGTCAACCGGAAAATCGCCGATATGCGTGATCACATCCCACTCCTTGAGCGGATAGGCGGCATCCTTGCTGGCCGGCGTCATCACGACGGCGCCCTCGACACCCTTGGCCAGCTTCAAATACGTGCGCAGCGCGGGATTTTCCAGCGTTTGCGTCACGTCGCGCATGGCCGGCTTGCCCTTGGGCGCGCCGCCTTCCTGGTCGCGCAGGAACAGCTCGATTTCCTCGTTGGGAATGATGTAGCCGATGTTTTGCGCATTGAGCATGCCCGCAAAGGCCAGGCCGATCATCTTGTCACCGGCAATCACGGGACCGCCGCTATTGCCCGGATTGATGGCCGCATCGATCTGGATGCGCAGGCCGGAGACGGGAAAGTTGTAGCGCACAAATTCGATGCGCGACACGATACCCTTGGTGATCGACAGCGAGGTGCCGCCCGTCGGATAGCCATACGCCAGCACGGCATCGCGCACGTCCGGCAAGACATTGGCGCGCGGCACCGCCTTGTGGCTGGCGAAAAAACTGTCGTCATCGATCTTCAGCAAGGCCAGGTCCATGCCGCGCGAAATGGCCAGCACGGTTGCCGGTATCTTGTCGCCCGCGCCATTCGCCTGGATCTGCACCTGGCTGGCATAGCCGACCACGTGCGCATTGGTAAGGATGCGGCGGCCTTCGATGACGACGCCCGAGCCCGTCACCTCTTGCGGCGCGGCTTTGCTCCAGGGTTTATACGGGTCCGGCCCGCGCAGGGTGGAAAACACCTTGACGACGGAATTTTCCAGCGCAGAAGCGCTGGCGTTCGCCGTAGCGGCGGGCTCGGCGGCAAGCGCGCGCACCGTCATCAAGGGGGAAAAAGAAAGGGCCAGCGCCAGGAAGGCGCGGCCCATCAGGGTGATGCACGGACGAGTTTTCATTGAGCTAATTGGCAATGGAAGGGAAGTAAAATTATATATTGAATAATTTCAACTTCATTACACTTTGTCCATCTTTGCCCGAAGAACTATTCTAATCGGGCAAAGGCGTGACGCCCAAGGCCGGCACGGCCGTCTGCGCGCCATTCATCACCATGGCCAGGAAGGTGTAATAGCCATTGATGCCCATCAAGTCGACCACGCCATGCTCGCCGAACAGCGCCAGCGCGCGCGCATACGTGACGTCGCTGACGCGCTTGTTTTGCTGCAGCTCGATACAGAAGTCATGCACGGCTTGCTCGTCTTCCTTCAGGACAAGCGGCGCGCGCCGCGCGGCGATGGCGTCCACGGCCGCTTGCGCGATACCGTTCTGCACGGCCAGCGGCGCGTGGATGGCCCACTCGACCTGCTGGTCCCACTGGCGCGCCGTCACCAGGATCGCCAGCTCCGACAGCCGCGTGCCGATGGCGCTGCGGTAGCGCAAATACTCGCCCATGCGCTGCGCCGTTTCCATCAGCTCGGGACTGCGGATCAGCGGCACGAAGGGGCCGTACAGGGCACCGCGCGGACCATCGATGATGGCTTGCGCGGCGGCGCGCTGCTGCGGGTCCAGCTGCGCCAAAGGCAGCGCGGGCAAGCGGTCGATATCGCTACCGGCCATCAGGCAGTCCAGGCGACCACGTCCTGCTGCTGTTCGCCCAGGCCGGCGATGCCCAGGCGCAGGCTGTCGCCTTTTTTGAGGAAGCGCTGCGGCTTGCGGCCCTGGCCCACGCCCGGCGGCGTGCCCGTGGCGATCACGTCGCCCGGTTCCAGGGTCATGAATTGCGACAGGTAGCTGACGATCTGCGCCACCGTGAAGATCATGGTTTGCGTATTGCCAGTCTGCATGCGCTTGCCGTTGACTTCCAGGTACAGGTCCAGGTCCTGCTCGTCGATGACTTCATCGCGCGTCACCAGCCACGGGCCGACAGGGCCGAAGGTGTCGCAGCCCTTGCCTTTGTCCCACTGGCCGCCCCGTTCCAGCTGGAACGAGCGCTCGGAAATATCGTTGACGACGCAATAGCCGGCCACGTATTTCAAGGCGTCCTCTTCGCTCACGTACTGCGCGCGCGTGCCGATGATCACGCCCAGCTCCACTTCCCAGTCCGTCTTTTTCGAGCCTTTCGGCAGCACGACATTGTCGTCCGGGCCGTTCAGGCAAGTGATCGCCTTCATGAACACGATGGGTTCGGCCGGGATCGGCATGCCCGATTCGGCCGCGTGGTCCGCGTAGTTCAGGCCGATGCCGATGAACTTGCCGACCTTGGCCAGCGGCACGCCGAAGCGCGGGTTGCCGCGCACGAGGGGCAAGGTCTTTTCGTCGATCTTGGCCAGCTTGCGCAAGGCCTTGTCGGACAGTTGTGCGCCGTCAATATCGGCAATCACGCCGGACAGGTCGCGCAGTTTGCCTTCTTCATCGATCAGGCCCGGTTTTTCCTTGCCTGGACGTCCATAACGAACGAGTTTCATAGTCTTCCTTGGAGTTGATCATTGCCGCTGTGCAGGCTGCCATTTTACCGGATGGCCCGGCACGCCTGTAGCGGTTGATGAAAAACATCGCAAGTCCCGGCAGTTGCAAGGCTGCCAGCACGCCAAACGCCACCTGGTACGCCTGCGGCGGGTACTGCTGCTGGCTGTTCAGGGGCCAGCAGCCGAGGATCAGGCCAAAGCCCGCCTGCACCAGGAAGGCGCCCGTGAAAATGAGCAAATTCAGACAGGTGGCCGCCCTGCCCGTCAGGCTGGCCGGCATGCTTTGTGCGACGATCGCATACTCGAGGCCCGTCACCGTGCCCAGCAAGGTAAATAGCACGGACAGCAACGGCAGGCCGGGCACGACATTGCACGCCATCGCCGCTTGCACGGCGACAAACAGGACGATACCGGCGGCCGCCACTTGCATGGGCGCAATGCCACGCCGCCCGGCCCATTCCGTCAGCATGCCCATGCCGATGGCGCCGAAGATGACGGCCGCCATGCCCAGGTACAACAAATACGCCACGCTGTCATCGGACAAGCCGCCCACGTCGGCCAGCCAGCGCCCCACCCACAAGCCCTGCACGCCAAAGAACACCGTGTGCGGCAACAGGATCAGCGCGATGGTGCGGCGAAAGCCGGGATCGCGGTACACGCTCCAGACGCTGACCTTGCTCACCTTGTTCCTGCCAGCGGCAGGCGCGGGCATGGCCGGCGACAGCAGGCGGATCAGCAAGCCGACGGCCAGCGCCGCCAGCGACAGCCCCAGGAACACGCCGCGCCAGTCCGTGTAATGCAGGGCCAGCTTGACGGGCATGGTGGCCGTGGCCGCGCCCAGGCCGCCCACGGCGATCAGATAGCCATGCACGGAAGGCAGGCGCGACGGCGCGATGGCGCACGAGATCGCTTTCACGGCAGCCATGAAACAGCCGCCCAGCCCGGCGCCCATGATGGCGCGCGCCCACATCAGCTCGGCAAAGCTGTGGCCCCGGCTGAACAGCCACACGCCCAGGGCCGCCAGCGCCAGCAGCCACAGTTGCATGGTGCGGGGGCCGTAGCGGTCCAGCGCCATGCCGACTGGTAATTGCACCAGCGCAAAGGCGAGAAAAAAGACGCTGGTCAGCAGGCCCAGCTGAGCTGGCGTCAGGGCGACGGCGCCCAGCAATTCCGCCGTCAGCACGGCATTCACGCCGCGCAGCAGGCACGACAGGTAATGCCCGAGCGCGAATGGCAGGAATACCAGGCAAAACACGGCCACGCCGGAGCGGGCGGGCGCACCGGCCGCGTGCATGCTCAGGCAGCCTGTGCCAGGCGGATGATTTTATGCGGCAGCTGCGGCACAGGTTCATCCGTCTGGAAGAAGAATTTATCGTGGCCGAACGCGGGTTTCAAATCGTCCATCCACGTCGCTTCCGCATCGAATTTCGCAAAGAACGGCCGGCGCACCCAGTCCGGGTTGCGTGCCTGCAAGAATTGCAGGGCAAACAGTTTTTCGCCATTGATGGTGACGATGCCGTCGATGACGATCTTGCCGGGAAAGGCGCTCATGGACGGTCCCCGCACCGTGCGCGACAGGCCCGACACCATCTGGTAGGCGGCCTGGAAAATTTCGTGCGCCTTCGCCAGCGGCAACTCGAAATAGCCGCGCGGGCCCGTATCCCGTTCCACAAACATGTAATACGGAATCGCCCCCAGGCGCGTACCCGTCTGCCACAGCTCAGCCCAGCTTGCCGGGTCTTCGTTGATGTGGCGGATCAGCGGCCCCTGCATGCGCAAGGTGGCGCCCGTGGAAACGATGCGTTTCACGGCTTGCTGCGCGATGTCCTGGCGCAACTCGACGGCATGGCTGTAATGGCCCATCACGGCCAGGTTCTTGCCCGCCTTGACGATGCGCTCGAACAGGCGCATCAAGTCATCCGCATCGCGGTCCGAGACAAAGCGCTGCGGCCAATACGCCACCGCCTTGGTGCCGATGCGGATGTTCTGGATATGTTCCAGGCCCGGCGCCAGCAGCGGCTCCAGGTAGGCCGCCAGCTGCCGCGTGTTCATGATCATCGGATCGCCGCCCGTAATCAGCACGTCCGTCACTTCCGGATGCAGTTTCAGGTAGGCGGCCAGCTCGTTCGATTCGCGCGCATCGAACTTCATGTCGTCCATGCCGACGAACTGGGGCCAGCGAAAACAGAAAGTGCAATACGCGTGGCAGGTCTGGCCCGCGCTGGGAAAAAACAGCACCGTCTGCGCATACTTATGCTGCAGGCCGCGCACGGGCGCATCGTTGACCCTCGGCACGTTATGCGTCATTTGCCCGGCCGGATGGGGATTCATTCCCAGGCGCAAGCCATGCACATAGGCGTCGATGGCCGCCTTGTCCCGCTGCACCAGCACCAGGTCGCGCAGGTGCGCGTACTGCTCGGGCGGCAGCATGTCGCGGTGGGGAAAGACGAGGCGGTAGATGGGATCGTCAGGGATGTTGTTCCAGTCGATCAACTGATCAAGCACATATTCATTGGTGCGAAATGGCAAGACGTGCGAGACCACCTGCACGGCTTCGCGCTGCTCTTCCGGCAGCCATTCCCACTGCCGCGCCTGTTGAATGGTTTGCCGCGTATACGGCTTGAACTTGGGTGCAAACGGCTCGGTAATGAGTGCGGACACGATCAGCTCCTTGCCTGTAAATGGCGACAACTTTCATGAAATCAGCCGTATATCGGCCAATTCCAGCTTTTTCCTCTCCATGCCAGTCCAGCTCGGCATGCTGTGAAAGTCATCATAGTTCTTGCCTATAAGAACCAAATTGCTACATATCAACAAGCGGTCGATACGTTGCATGCTGCCTACAAGCAACACCTAAGTTTGTTCCACCGCAATTTGATGGGACTGTCGGCGACGTAAATTACGGCTTGGCAACACATCCCTCGATATCACAAGGAGCTTTCATGAAACGCTTATTCACGGGTAGCCTGCTGTGCCTGGCATTTGCCGGCGGCAGCGTCAGTGCCGCGGTCGAACCAACGGAAAAAGACGCCATCGCCATGGCCGAACGGGGCGCCGCCTTCATGAAGGCGCATAGCAAGGAAGAAATGATGAAGAAAATCACGGCGAAAGACCCGGACTTCGTGCAGGGCTCGCTGTACGTGGACATGCGCGACATCAAGACGGGCATCGTGCTGGCCCACCCCATCAATCCTTCCATCGTGGGCAAGGATTTGACGGATGTGCCGGACGCGAATGGCAAGAAATATCGGCGTGAAATCATCGAGCTGGCGCAAAAACAGGGCAAGGGCTGGGTCGATTACCAGTACAAGAATCCCACCAGCGGCAAGATCGAGCCGAAGACCACCTACATCCTGCGCGTCAACGATGTGGTGCTGGAAGCGGGCATCTACAAAAAATAAGGCAGGGGCGGCGCGCACGCCGCGCGCCGCCTGCGGTTTGATCAGCCATAGCCAGGAGTCAAGCATGCTCAATCAATTACGCATCGGACCAAAATTATTGCTGGCGCCCACCCTGGTCTTGCTGTTGCTGATACTCAGCTCGAGCGGCGCCTGGTATGGCATGGTGCGGCAAAATGCCTCGCTGGAAAACATGGTGCGGGTGCGCATTACGCATTTGAAGGCGGCCGCGGACGTACTAGGCGAGGCCAAACACGTACATGGCAATATGTACCAGTTGCTGTCATGGACGAATGGCAGCTTCGCCAAGGCCCGCCTCGATGCGCTGGAGCAACAGATCAAGGCGCGCCACGCGGCCATCGGCGCCCAGCTGGGCACGCTGCGTTCCACGGCCACGGGCGCCGAGCGCACCCTGGTCGATGCGGCCATCACGGCCCTGGCCGGCTATCGCAAGGCGGTACTGGAAACCATGGAAATGGCGCAGATGGACCAGTCGATCGCCACCAACTCCATGCTCAAGGCGGAAACCCAATTCGTCCAGTTCAATACGCAGCTGGCGCAACTGTCTGCCCTGGAAACAACGCTCAGCAGCCAGGCCCACGCGACGGCCAGCGCCGAGTTCCGCAGCCTGGGCTGGAGCCTGCTGCTGACGGTCCTGCTGTCGATCCTCGTCTCCATCGTCGTGACCATGCTGGTGCGCCGCGCCATGCTGGTGGAAATCCGCGGCATTGCCGACGCCGTGCAAGACCTGGCGGCGGGCAAGCTGATGGCCGGCGCTCCCAAGCCGGGCAATGACGAAATCGCCGCCACGTCGCGCGTGCTGGACCAGACCATCGCCCACCTGAACCAGACCTTGCGCACCATCACGGGCGCCGTGCAATCGATCGACACGGCCTCGCGCGAAATTGCCACCGGCAACCTGGACCTGTCGGCGCGCACGGAAATGCAAGCCAGTTCGCTGGAAGAAACATCGAGCGCCATGGAAACCTTGACGGCAGCCGTCAACAACAATGCGGACAATGCCCAGCTGGCCTGCGAGCTGGCGGGACAAGCGTCGACCCTGGCCGTGCAAGGGGGAGCATCGATGCAGCAGGCGGTAGCGACAATGGCGACGATACGGGCCAATTCGCGCCAGATCGTGGATATTATCGGCGTGATCGACGGCATTTCCTTTCAGACCAATATCCTCGCGCTGAATGCGGCGGTGGAGGCGGCGCGCGCGGGCGAGCAGGGCCGCGGCTTTGCCGTGGTGGCGTCGGAAGTGCGCACCTTGGCGCAGCGCTCGGCGCAGGCGGCCAAGGAAATCAAGACCCTGATCGCCACCTCCGTCACCACCATCGACGGCGGCAGCGTGGCCGTGCAGCAGGCGGGCGACAGCATGGGCGCCATCGTGGCCTCGGTGCAGCAAGTCAACGAGATCATCCAGCGCGTGAAAGAGGCCAGCGCCGAGCAGGCGTCGGGCATCACGGAAGTAAACCAGGCCGTCGCGCAAATGGATGACGTCACGCAGCAAAACGCGGCCCTGGTGGAGCAGGCGGCAGCGGCGGCGGCCAGTTTGCAGGACCAGGCCGTCAAACTGTCGGCGGCGGTCAGCGTCTTTACCCTGGATCCAGCCGCGCCAGCCACGCCCGCCGGCGCGGACGACGACGCCTTTCAAGACCCCGCCAGGACGCCGCCCCAGGACCGGCGCGCGCTGCACAGTCCGCTGCGCGGCAAGCCCGGCATGCGTAACGCCAAGGATGCGCCCCAGCGCCGGCGCGGCTAGCGAGGTAACTCGATGACAGGCGCGCGCATCGGCTTGCTCAGGTAGCGTGAGCCTGCCAGCACGAAACGCCACGGCGTCTCCATCGCCCTGGAAATGCCGATGCGCGGCCCCGCCTGTACCGCAACCTCGTCCTCGCGGGCCAGCAGCATGAACGGCGGAGCATCGAGCGCCAGCCGGTTCTGCAGATGGCTCACACCGAGCGCCTGGCACACCTTGCCCGGCCCCGAACACAGCAGCCGGGCATCCTCGACGCCGCGCCGTTCGCGCATGGTATCGAGTCCCACGAGCGGTTCGATGGCGCGGATCAACACGCCCGCGCCATGGCCCGCTTCGCGGCACACAAAGTTCAGGCACCAGTGAATGCCGTACGAGCGGTAGACATAGGCGTGCGCGGGCGGGCCGAACATGGCCGCATTGCGCGGCGTCATGCCGCCATACGTGTGCGAGGCCGGGTCCAGCCGGTCATACGCTTCCGTTTCCACGATGCGCCCGCCCACGCCGTCCACCAGCACGGTCACGCCGATCAGCTGGCGCGCCACGCTGCTGGAATTGTCCGCAAAATCGATACCCGCGAGGATTTTTTTCATCCGGCAATTGTATCGCTGCCCTGTTGCCGCACGCCTCACTCCCGCCTTGAAAACAAATAAAACTTGATCTTTTAATCATTATTTCCTGAATGAATAACGTCCTGACATGACGGAAATCGCAACGGGAGCAGGCCAAAACAGGGATTTTTGCGACAATATATTGCAGATGTGAACTATTGCCGCCCATAAACAGCGATAATCGTCGGGCACTGCGCCAGACGCTCATGAAGCGGGCAGCGGCAGCGCGCACAGAATAAGCACCGAGCACAAAAATGATGATGAAAGCGTGATGATGAGAGCGGCAGCGCAAAAGCAGGTAGTGCAGGAAGATCCGGTTGACGCCTTGATGCGTTCCATCCGTATCCCGCCGCGTCCCAGCCTGCTGGTCGACTTGCAGCGCGAACTGGCCGAACAAGACCCGTCGCCGCGCCGCATCGCGCGCATCATCGCCGACGATGTCGGCATGTCGGGCGCCCTGCTGAAACTGGCAAATTCGCCGTTCTATGGCGCCGCGCGCAAGGCCAAATCCGTTGAGCAAGGCATCAACTTTCTCGGCATCAACCAGTGCAGCGCCATGATGACGGGCTTGCTGGCGCGCCAGGCGCTGGAAGCGGAAGGCGTGGAACTGACCCACTTCTGGGATGTATCGGCCAAGCGCGCGCGCGCCCTGGTATTTACCTCGCGCAAGCTGCGCATCGCCCCGCCCGATATCGCGCATACCTTCGGCCTGTTCTGCGACATCGGCGTGCCCCTGCTGATGAACCGCTTCCCCGACTATGTCAACACGTACGCGGCGGCGGCCAACGATGCGCACAATTGTTTTACGGCCCTGGAAGACGCGCGCCACCAGACCAACCACGCAGCCATTGGCTGCTTGCTGGCACGCAACTGGGGCCTGTCCTCCGACGTTTCCTGGGCGATTTTGCACCACCACGACTACACGGTGCTGGCCGACCCGTCCACGGACGATGCCATCCGCTCGCTCGTCGCCCTGTCGCTGCTGGCCGAAAAGGGCATTCAGCGCTACCATGGGAACAGTACCTCGCTGGAGTGGGACAAGGGCGGTGAGCTTGCATGCCAGCATCTTGGCCTGTCGCAGGAAGAAGCCGCCGACCTGCTCGACGAGCTGCACGAGATGTTCGATACCGACCATTGAAGTATCAGGCGGCCGCGTCCGCCTGTATGATCCATCCCGGCGCCCGGTAAAACCCTGGCGCCCGTTTCCGTTTGCCTGACCCGTATTCCTTAACCTGTTGATCGCCATGCCCAAAAATAAGCGCCCTGTCCCCCGTAAATCCGCCAACACGCCTGAAGACAAGGACGAATCCGTCACGCGCATGCTGTGCACGATGGCCCTGAACCTGGCGGAGCAGGAAGACAGCGAATCGCAGGGCACGGTGCTGGCCGAGCAAGCCGTCGAATTCGGCCGCCTGATCCGCAAGGCCTTGAATCAAAAGAAGGATGAAATCCTGTACGACGCCATCGAGCGTTCCAAGTACGAAGACGTGGGCGCCTACCAGTATTTGCGCAGCCATATCGAGGAAGCGGCGTCCATTTCCGTGATCCGCCGCGAGAATGCCCCGGCCATGGAAATCAACGCCTTCGTCGTGCCCCTGCTGGTGCAAAGCACGGGTGGCCTGAAGGAAGCGGACAGTTTCCAGAACCAGGATGCGTTCGAAGCGCTGGTAAAAAGTTTCCAGCAAGCAGAATTGGAAAGCGCCAAGGCCAAGGTGGTCCTGATGAGCCATGCCTACGACCTCGATGAAATCGACCGCATCACCTACAGCCACCTGCATGACATGGTGCGCGATGCGTATTCGTCAATGACGGACAAGAAGATCGTCGCCACGCCCGGCCTGGAAAGCAGCATCGTCGGCTGGAGCGAGACGGCTTTCGGCCCGCAGGACACGGCCGTCGAACTGCGCTTCCTGCTGGGCTTTGCCTTGAAGCGCGTGGACGACCCGTTCTATGCGGAACCGAAGGATGAAGCGGCGCTCGACGCCTGGTTTGACGCGCGCATGGCCCGCTACCAGCAGTGGACGACGGAAGTGGGCGACCTGGTGAAACGCTGCCTGGCGCCGACCGGCAGCGCGCTGGAAGTGAGCTTCCTCTACCAGGACTTGTTCCACGGCGGCAAGGAACAAGGCATGAGCGAATATGCGATGCTGCAGATGATGTCCGGCATCAACCATGCACTGGCGGAAAACAAGGTGGACGCGGGTGACGTCTCGGTGGTCGTCGGCCCGGCCGATGAACACGGTGAAATGCTGCTGCGCGTCAACGTCAGCACGGCGGGCGGCGCACTGCTGCACAGCGCCGACAAGCCGCTGGACCTGGCCGCCGACCTGCAGGACGAAGTCGACGACATCTGCGACGCGCTGGCCACCATCGGCGTCACCAACTTATACGTGGCGCTGAAATTCGATGCCAAGGGGCAACCACTGGAAGCGCAGCCGTACGCGCCGGCGTAAAGGCCGGCAACACGATTAACGCGCGGCCGGCTCCGGTTGGCCACGCAGCGACAGCCACGCCTGCAATTTCTGCGCATACGCGAGCGTGTACGCCGGGCTGCTCGACGGCAAGCTGACGATGCGGTAACGCTGCGCGTGCTCACCCAGCACCTTGACGCCCAGCTTCGCGGCCGTGCCGCCGTTGAAGGCGATCGTGTGCAGCCGCGGCAAGCTGGCGGCCAGGGCGACGAGGTCGTTGTCGTCGCGGGCGCGGATATTGCTGTCCAGGCTGCCCGTGCGCTGCGCCTGCGCCACCACGTCCCACAATCCCACGCCGTGCGCCAGCAAGCTTGCCAGACGCTCTTCATAGGGCAGGCTGCTCAAATCCACGCCCAGCACTTCTCCCAGCAGCATCCAGAACTTGTTTTGCGGGTGCGCATAGTACTGGCTATGCGCCAGCGATTTTTCGCCGGGCAGGCTGCCCAATATCAATAAGCGCGTGCCGGCGTCGACGACGGGATCGAAACAGCGTTTAAGCGGGTCGGCGCTTTCGTCTGGCAAGAAGGCTGGCCTATTCAAATGAGATGTCCTGAAAGGAAGACAAAGGGCCATTTTACCCGGCCACGCGACGGTGTAGAATTCACGCACAACCCTCCCGCTACAAGAGACCGCCCATGCGCACCATCGACACCCTGCTGGCCCAGTATGGCGAAAGCCACCGCAACCATGTCAATGAATGGGTGCACATCGTGTGCGTGCCGCTGATCGTTTTCAGCTTGCTGGGGCTGCTGTGGAGCGTGCATCCCAGCGTGGCGCTGCTCGGCAGTATCCTGGCCTTATACTATTACTACAAGCTGTCGCGCCCGTTTGCGGCGGGCATGCTGGCGATGCTGGCCGCCATGCTGGGCCTGCTGCAGCTCATGCCGCCGCTGACCATCCTGCCCGCGTCGCTGGCGCTGTTCGTGCTGGCCTGGATAGGCCAGTTCATCGGCCACCAGATCGAAGGCAAGAAGCCGTCGTTTCTCGACGACTTGCGCTTTTTGCTGGTGGGTCCGCTCTTCGTGCTGGGATTTTTGTACCGGCGCCTGCGGCTGGCGTATTGAGCGGCAGGCGGTCACGTGGCCACTCGGTCACGCGGGCCCAGTAACAGATTTTTACTATTCGCAACTAGTTATCTTAGGCAAGTGTCCTTATGATAAGTCATCATCTGCCGGTCGACGCAATCGGCAACCAACTTTTGTCCAAGGGAGTCCTACATGAAAGCACCAATTATTGCAGTGGCATTGCTCGCCACCCTGGCCGGCTGCGCCGTACAACCGAACTCGGCAAATGTCTACAACGCGCGCCAGGCGCAGAATGAACAATCGGTTCGCATGGGCACGGTTGAATCCGTGCGCCAGGTAACCATCGACAAGGGCGAAACGGGCACGGGCGTGCTGGCTGGCGCGGCGCTGGGCGGCGTGGCCGGCTCGACAGTCGGGGGCGGCAAGGGCGCCATTGCGGCCAGCATCCTCGGCGCCGTCGCCGGCGGCATGGCCGGCAAGAGCATCGAAGCGAACGCGTCCAACAAACCCGGCCTGGAAATCACCGTGCGCCTGGACAATGGCGACATGCGCGCCATCGTGCAAGACGCCGACGAGCTGTTCCGCCCCGGCGAGCGCGTGCGCCTGCTGTCGGACGGCCGCAAGACCCGCGTCACCCACTGATCTGCTTGCCGGCGCATGCGCTCAGCCAAATGCGCCGGCAGCGAGCAAGGCAGAAGGGTGCAGCCAGATGGCAATCACAGCAGTCACGACGACATATACAAGCACGCTCCATACTTTGATGTGCAGTGAGGCTGGCATGGCGGTCCCCTTCAAAGATGCAATCCGGAAAATATTTACTTGATATTAATGTAAATATTTTCATAAATTCAATATTTTCCAGAAGCACTGCGCTGGCTCAATGCCTGGTGTTTTTTGGCAACACATCGAGCAAGCTCGACCGCACTCGCCATCGCTGCGCGATGCCCGTATACTTGCGCGATGTCCTCTCCTCTCCTGTTCATCATTGCCTGCCTGATCTGGGGCTCCACCTTCTGGGCCATCACCTTGCAGCTGGGAGACGTCGCCCCCGCCGTTTCCGTGGTCTACCGCTTCGGCCTCGCGTCCGCCACCCTGTTTGCCTGGTGCGCCGTACGCGGCGACCGCCTGCGCCTGCCCTGGCGCGCGCAAAAATGGATGCTGCTGCAGGGCCTGGCCTCGTTTGCCCTCAGCTATGTGTGTACGTATAGTTCGGAGCAATACCTGGTGTCGGCCCTCGTCAGCGTGCTGTTCGCGCTGATGGTGTTCTGGACGCCCTTGCTCAACCGCATCGCCTTCGGCACACCGATCACCTGGAGCACCTGCTGCGCGGCGTTCGTTGCCATCTGCGGCATCGTGCTGCTGTTTTACCAGTCCATCGGCGCGGCGCTGCACGATATGCTCGGCGGCGGCAATGGCCACTTTCTGCTCGGATTCATGCTGGCCCTAGTGGCCACAGTGTCTAGCACGGCAGGCAACGCCCTCGTCATGAAAGTGCGCGAACATTCCGGCAACGTGATGCTGACTATGGCCTGGACCATGCTGTGGGGCACCCTCATGGTGGCTGCCTGGGCCATCGCCACGGGCCAGTCCTGGCAATTGCCTACGCGCCCCAGTTACTGGATGGGATTGCTGTATCTGGCCCTCTTCGGCTCGGTGATCGCCTTCAGCGCGTATTTCACGTTAATCGCGCGCATCGGCACGCAAAAGACCGTGTATATCGGCGTCGTCACGCCCGTCATTTCCGTGCTGCTGTCGGTGCAGTTCGAACACTATCGACCCGCCCCCATCGAATGGGTGGGCATGGTGCTGTGCCTGTCCAGCGTGGCCTGGGCGCTGACGTCGGGCGCGCGCAAGACGGCTGCCGTTTCCTCTCTTTCCACCACTTCATCCGCAAAGGCAACATGAGCACCTCTTCCTCCCTCGCCATCCGTCCCGCGACCGCATCCGACGTGGCCGCCATCTTCGGCATGATCCATGAACTGGCCGTGTTTGAAAAACTCGAACACATGATGATCGCCAAGGAATCCATGCTGCACGACAGCCTGTTCGGCCCGCAGCCCGCGTGCGAAGCGCTGGTCGGTGAGGAGCATGGTGAAGTAGTGACGTTCGCCCTGTTCTTCCACAACTTTTCCACCTTCCTGTGCCGCAAGGGCCTGTACCTGGAAGACCTGTACGTGAAGCAATCGGTGCGCGGCAAGGGCTATGGCAAGCAGATGCTGGTGGCGCTGGCGCAACTGGCCGTCGAACGCGATTGCGGCCGCTTCGAATGGTCAGTGCTGGACTGGAATGAAAACGCGATCAACTTCTACCAGGGCATGGGCGCGGACGTGATGCCGGACTGGCGCATCTGCCGCGTGGCTGGCGATGCCTTGACGCAATTGTCGGCGGGCACGCCGAAAGCGGCCTGATTGGAATTGTAGCGAGGGAACTGACAATGCAAGTTCCCAAAAAAATCCCCGCGGGCTAGCGGCACCGCGGGGTGAACCCATTGTCAAGTGGGAGGGGGAGAATGCAATCAACGGTTATCAATATAAACGCAGCCGCTTGCGATGGCGCAGACCTTTACATTTGCTTACCGGGCCTTACATTTGACTTAAATCTGCTAACCAAGTGTCACCAAGTGTCGCTCGGATGACACTGATTATTTCCGTGGTTCAATCAATGTGCCGTGCAAGCCGATATGTTGTTGCGCAACCCCACTGCCACCCTGCGAATTTTTATAGATTTGGTACACTGTCAGGCAGGCGATGCAGCCAGCAACCACGGCAAAAATGACCATGCGACGCTCCTTGAGTATGCTTGATGGGATCAGGGCTCGCGGCTGATGATGTCCAGGCGAGCAGGGAAGATTCAGTGTGGCATCTGCGACGTTGGGGGCATTGCGCAATGTCAAACGCGCCAATTTGACGGGGTCATGGCGTTTGATATGACGCAAAGTGGCGGCATTCCGCTCACACAAAATGAACGCATCATTTCGCATCCGGGAGCCACAACATGAATGTCTCTGCCAAACCGCTCGTCATGAAGATCTACCGCGCCTACCTGCGTTCCCGCCTGGAACGCTACACGCGCGACTTGCAAGCCATCGCCGAACAGCGCGAAAACGACTTCCAGGCCGAACGCATCCTGCACCAGGCCGTCGTCTCGGTGCGCTCGAAACTGCACTCGCTGTAACCGTGATGCCGTCAGCGCTGCCGGCCGGCCACGGCCCAACGCTCCACCAGTTCGAACAGGCCTTGCGTCAGCAGGGCCAGCACGGCTGCGGGGATCGCGCCGGCCAGCAGCATGTCGTTGTCATTCAGCGCCAGGCCGATGGTGATGCGTTCGCCATAGCCGCCCGCGCCGATGAAGGCGGCGATGGTGGCCGTGCCCACGCTCATCACGGCCGCCGTTTTCACGCCCGCCAGCATCACGGGCAAGGCCAGCGGCAAGTCCACATGCAGCAGGCGGTCGCGCCGGCTCAAGCCCAGCGCCAGCGCCGCCATGCGCAAGCCTTGCGGCACCTGCAAGATGCCCGTGCACGTGTTGCGCACGATGGGCAGCAAGGCGTACACGAATAGCGCCACCAGCGCCGGCACCAATCCGATCATGCCCAGCACGGGAATCAATATCGCCAGCAGGGCCAGCGACGGCACCGTCTGCAGCACGCCGACGAAGGCCAGCACGGTTTGCCGCAGCGGCGCCGAAAACGCCGCCAGCACGCCCAGCGGAATACCGATCAGGCACGCCAGGGCCACCGACAGCAGCACCAGCGTCAGGTGCTGGCGCGTCAGGGTCCACAGATCGTCGCCGATGATTTTATCGAGCAAACCGCTGCGCGCGGCGGCCGGTTTGTTCGGCCGCGTGCCCGATGCCAGCCACTGCCGCGCCACGCCGGCAAAGCTCTTGCCGTCGATTTCCACGGCCGCATTCATGGCGATCATGTCGCCCTCGCTAATACGCCCCTGCAACCCTTGCAAGGCTTGCCAGGCGGCAGGAAAGCGCTGCGGCAGGTCGATCCGGTACAGGAGCATGGCGTCGTAGCGGGGAAAATACTGCTGCGTGTCGGCCAGCACGCGCAAGCCGTACTGGCGGATCTTCGCGTCCGTCGAATAGATGTCGATCACATCCACCTGGCGCTGCGCCAGCGCTTCATACGCAATGCCGTGATCGAGTCCGCGCGGGCGCTGCGGCAAGCCATAGCGCGCGGCCAGGCCCGGCCAGCCATCGACCCTGCCGATGAATTCATGCGACAGGCCGAACTTCAAGGCCGGGTGCTGGGCCAGCTGCGCCAGGCTGGCGATGGATTGTTCATCGCCGCGCATGGCCAGCGCATACGTATTGTTAAAGCCCAGCGGCACGGCCACGCCCAGCCCCAGCACCGCCAGCTCGCGCCGCATCTGATTCAGATCAATCGGTTTGTCGTGCTTGAGGATTTCGCTGGCGATGGTGCCCATGTATTCGGCATATACGTCGATGCTGCCCGCCTGCAGCGCGGCGAGCACGATGGCGGTGTTACCCAGGCCCTGGCGGTGTTCCGCCCTGACGTGCGGCGCGGCGCTCTGCTTGACGATTTCGCCGAGGATGTACGATTCCGTGAAACGCTTCGAACCCACCTTCAGGGTGCCGCCATCCATGGCAAGGGAGGACATGGGCGCGGCGGCGAAGACTAGTAACAACAGCAAGTAAAACGGCAAATAAGCAGCACGCACGCGGCGCTCCAGGACGGATGATCAATCCGGCAAGCTTACCACCGGCGCGCGCCAGACACCGCCGTGCACCACGCCCGCGCACGGGTTCAGGCCCAGCGCATACGCCAGGTCGGCCGGGCGCGCGATGCGCCACAGGGCGAAATCGGCGCGCTTGCCCACTGCCAGGCTGCCCGTTTCCTGCTGCAAGCCCAGCGCGCGCGCCGCATGGCACGTAACACCGGCCAGCGCTTCCTGCGGCGTCAAGCGCCACAAGGTGCACGCCATGTTCATCGCCAGCAGCAATGACGTCATCGGCGACGTGCCCGGATTGCAATCGGTGGACACGGCCATCGGCACGCCGGCCGCGCGCAAATCTGAGATGGGAGGTTGCTGTACTTCGCGCAAAAAATAATACGCGCCCGGCAGCAGCACGGCCACCGTGCCATGCCGCGCCATGGCGGCGATGCCCTCGTCCGACAGGAATTCCAGGTGGTCGGCCGACAGGCCGCCGTAGCGGGCCACCAGCGCCGCACCGCCCAAATCCGACAGCTGCTCCGCATGCAGTTTGACGGGCAGGCCCAGCGCCTGCGCCGCCTCGAACACCGTTTCGGTTTGCGCCGGCGTAAAGCCGATGCGCTCGCAAAACGCGTCGACGGCATCGACCAGGCCATCGCCGGCCAGCCGGGGCAGCATCTGCGCGCACAGCAGCTCGATATAAGCGTCGGGCTGGCCCGCGTATTCGGGCGGCAGCGCGTGCGCGCCGAGAAACGTGGTGCGCACGGTGACCGGAAGCTCTTGCCCGATGCGGCGCGCCACGCGCAGCATCTTCGCCTCGCTGTCCGCATCGAGACCGTAGCCGGACTTGATCTCCAGCGTGGTCACGCCTTCGGCCAGCAGCGCCAGCACGCGGGGCAGGCTTTGCCGCAGCAATTCATCGTCGCTGGCCGCGCGCGTGGCGCGCACGGTGGACATGATGCCGCCGCCGGCGCGGCTGATGTCTTCATAGCTGGCGCCATTCAGGCGCGCCTCGAATTCGTCGCTGCGGTTGCCCGCGTGGACGATGTGCGTATGGCAGTCGATCAGGCCTGGCGTCAGCCAGCAGCCCTGGCCGTCGTGCAGCACCGCGCCGCTGGCCGGCAGCTCGTCGCCGGGACCGAACCAGGCGATGCGGCCATCCTTGACGGCGATGGCCGCGTCGAGCAGTTCGCCATAGCCATGTTCCATGGTGGCCAGGTGGACGTTGTGGATGACCATATCCCAGTCTTGCATCGCTTTTCTCTCCTAGATGAACAGGTCGACGCGGAACACGGCCGTGCGCTGCAAGGCGTCGAGCCGCCAGTCCGGCGCGTCATCGGCGTCCAGCAGCAACGCGTCATGGCGGGCCAGCGCGAACTGCTGCTCGCCACCGCGCGCCAGCACGTGGCCTTCGCCAGCGACGAACAGCAAGGTCGCCGCGCTGCGCCGCGCCAGCCTGCCCGGCGCCGTGATTTTTTCCAGCTGATGGCGGCAGCGGTCGCGCCGCGTCATCACATTGAAATCCGTCGTCGGCCCCTTGACCTGCGCAACCACGGCCGCTTCGCCGGGAAACCACAGCATCGGTTGTGCCGCATTCAAGGTTACCTTGCGCGTACCGTCGAGCGTCAGCTGCACGCTGTCGCCATCGACCAGCATCAGGCTGCGGTCAATGCCGGGAAAGCTGGAAAACGGCCCGCTGGCCGTGATCGTCGCCAGGCTGATACGCCAGTCAAAATCGTCGAAACCGGCGTCCGGCGGAGAAATGGCGATTTCCGTCGTGCTGCCGCCGCCGTTTTTCCACGGCGCGGCGCGCAAGTATTCCTGTGGGATGAAGGTCGCCATCAGAGCGCCCTCAGTTGCACCAGGGCGCGCTTGTAGGCGGTGGCGATCGCGTCCTGCGCAACGTGGCGCCCGTCGCGCACCTGCCACTGGCCGCCGCACAGCACGTCGCGCACCAGCTTGTCGTTGCCGCAGAAGATAAAACTGCCCAGTACATCGGCGATGGCCACGCCGCACAGGTTCACATGCGCGTCGTCGAGCACCAGCACATCGGCGCGGCAGCCCGGCGCCAAAGCACCGAGCTTGCGTCCGGCCGCCTGCGCGCCGCCCCGCAAGGCTGCCTGCCACAGATAGTCGCCCACATGGCGCTGCTCCGGCGTGGCGGCCACATTGCGCTGCTGGCGCTGCAAGCGCTGGCCGTATTCGAGCCAGCGCAATTCTTCCACGGGCGACTGCGATACGTGGCTGTCGCTGCCGACGCCGAAACGCCCGCCGGCGGCGATGAATTCGGCCAGCGGGAACAGGCCGTCGCCCAGGTTCGCTTCCGTCGTCGGGCACAGGCCCGCGACAGCGCCGCTGGCGGCCATCAGCGCCACCTCGTCGGGCTGCACATGCGTGGCATGCACGAGGCACCAGCGCGCATCGACGTCGACCTGGTCGTACAAATACTGCACCGGGCGCCGGCCGCTGTAATCGAGACTCTGGCGCACCTCGCCCTGCTGCTCGGCGATGTGGATGTGGATAGGGCGATTCGCGGGCAGCGCTTGCGCCACTTCGCGGATCTGCACCACACCGGCGGCGCGCAGAGAATGGGGCGCAAAGCCCACTTCCACCTGCCCGCCGCGCTGCGGCGCCAGCGCCTCGATGATGCGCAAGACATCGTCCGCACCGGTGCGGAAGCGCACCTGCTCGGGTTTGAGGGGCTGTGCGCCGAAGCCCGCATGGCTGTACAGCACGGGCAGCATGGTCATGCCGATGCCGCTGACGCGCGCCGCCGCCAGCACCCGTTCTGCCGTTTCGGCGGGACGCGCATACAGGGCGCCAGCCGCATCGCGCTGCAGGTAGTGAAATTCGCAGACAGCCGTGTAGCCATGGCGCAGGCATTCGGCAAACAGCTGCGCGGCGATGGCCTCCATCTGTTCCGGCGTGATGTGGCGCGCGAAGCGGTACATCAGCTCGCGCCAGGTCCAGAAGCTGTCCGCTACCTGATTAACCTCGTCACCAGCAACCTCCGTCATGCCGCCCAGCGCCCGCTGGAAGGCATGCGAATGCAGGTTGACCATGCCGGGCAAGACATACTCGGCCACTTCCGCGCCGGGCGGCACTGTGGCGCCCTCCGTCACCGCCGTCAAGTCGCCTGCCGCATCCCATTCCAGCAGCACGTCGCGGCGCCAGCCTTGCGGCAGCAGCGCGTGGCGCGCGAACAGACAGGTACTCAACGCGCCACCCATGCCACGGCCGCTTCCATCATCTGGCGCAGCAGCGGCTGCACCCGGGCCGCCAGGTCGGGCCGGTAGCCGAAAGGCGCCGCCTCGTCCATGCCAGGTTCATTCATGTATAGGCACTGGCACATCTCCAGCTGGATCGCATGCACGCGCTTGTCCGGCTGGCCGTAATGGCGCGTGATATGGCCGCCTTTGAAGCGGCCATTCAAGGCCACGGTAAATGCATCCTGCGCGCGCGCGATGTCCACCACGGCGGACGTCAGGCCCGCATCGCAGCTGGCGCCATCGGCCGTGCCGAAGTTCAGGTCGGGCAGCTTGCCGTCGAAGAAGCGCGGCACATGCGAGGCGATGGAATGGGCATCCCACAGCACCACGGCGCCATGCACGCGCAGCAGGCGGTCCAGTTCCGCGCGCAGCTGCGCATGATACGGCGCCCAGTAGCGCTGCAGCCGGTGCTGCACGTCGGCCGGATCGGGTTCCTTGCCGGCCAGGTACAGAGGTTCGCGATGAAAGGTATCGTTGGGCAGCAAGCCCGTCGTATCCTGGCCCGGATACAGATTCGTGTCTTCCTGCGGGCGGTTCAAGTCGATGGTGTAGCGCGACCAGCGCGCCGACAGCACCGACGCGTCCATCTCCTGCAAAAAACCATACAGCTCGCGCAAATGCCAGTCCGTGTCGGCCTTGATCAGGGCCTGCGGCGTCATGCGCGCGGCGATATCGTCCGGTATGTCGGTGCCCACGTGGGGCATCGACACGAGCAGCGGGATGCTGCCTTCGTTGAAGCGGAAATCCATGCCTGTCTCCTTGCGCCCGCTCAAGCGTACAGCGGGGCGAACAAATTCTTGCAGGTGCTGCTCAACTCACCGTGCAGCACCATCTGCTTGGCCGCCTCGATGTCGGGCGCAAAGAAGCGGTCGGCGTCGAAGAACGGCACCTTCTGGCGCAGCTGGTGGTGCACGTGTTCGAGGTGCGGCGAGGTTTTCAGGGGACGGTGGAAATCGATGCCCTGCGCGGCGGCCAGCAGCTCGATGCCGACGATGACGGCCGTGTTGTGCGCCATGTCGTCCAGGCGGCGCCCGGCGAACGTGGCCATGCTCACGTGGTCTTCCTGGTTGGCGGACGTGGGCAGGCTGTCGACGCTGGCCGGATGGGCGAGCGACTTGTTTTCCGACGCCAGCGCCGCGGCCGTCACGTGGGCGATCATGAAGCCGGAATTGACGCCCGGGTCGCGCACGAGAAACGGTGGCAGGCCGGACAACGTGGCGTCGATCAGCAGCGCGATGCGGCGCTCGGCCAGCGCGCCGATTTCGGCAATTGCCAGCGCCAGGGTATCGGCGGCAAAGGCCACCGGCTCGGCATGGAAGTTCCCGCCCGAGACGATTTCCGCCTGCCCGTTCGGGCCATCCTGGAAAATCAGCGGATTGTCCGTGACGGCATTGGCTTCGATCAGCAGGGTACGGCCCACGTTGCCGATCAAATCGAGGCAGGCGCCCATGACCTGCGGCTGGCAGCGCAGGCTGTACGGGTCTTGCACGCGCTCGTCGCCTTCCAGGTGCGAGGCGCGGATCGCGCTGTTGGCTACCAGCTGGCGGTACATCTGCGCGGCCAGTATCTGCCCCGGCTGTCCCCGCACGGCGTGCACGCGCGCGTCGAACGGCGCATCGCTGCCCTTGGCCGCATCGAGCGACAGCGCGCCCGTGACCATGGCCGCTTCCAGCAGGCGCTCGGCCATGAACAGGCCATGCAGCGCCAGCGCGTTCGACACTTGCGTGCCGTTGATCAGCGCCAGGCCCTCTTTCGCCGCCAGCACGACGGGCGCGATGCCTGCCTGCGCCAGCGCCTCGGGCGCCGCCATCAATTCGCCGTTGACGCGCACCTCGCCCACGCCCAGCATGGCCAGGGTCATGTGCGACAGCGGTGCCAGGTCGCCCGAGGCACCGACGGAGCCCTTGGCGGGAATGGCCGGCATGATGCCCGCGTTGTACAGAGCGATCAAGGTATCGACGATCAGCGGGCGCACGCCGGAAAAGCCGCGCGCCAGGCTGCCGATCTTCATCAGCATGATCAGGCGCACGACGGCGTCCGACAGCAGTTCGCCCGTGCCGACGGAATGCGACAGGATCAGGTTGCGCTGCAATTGCTCGAGCTTTTCATCGGGGATGCGCGTCTTGGCGAGCAGGCCGAAGCCCGTGTTGATGCCGTAGGCCGCATCGCCCTTGGCGACGATGGCTTGCACGGCGGCGGCCGACGCCTCGATGACGGGATAGGCCTCGGCGGCGAGGATCAGTTTGGCGGGTGCGGCCCAGACGGCGCGCAGGTCGCCCAGGGTCATCGCGCCCGGTTTCAGGGTCCAACTTTTGGCATGCTGTGTCATAGTCATTCGCATCAAGGTCTCAAGGAAGCATTGGAAGAATCAGGCCGTTGCGCTTGGCGCAGGCGGCCGCTGTTTCATAGCCGGCATCGGCATGGCGCATCACGCCCGAGCCGCTGTCGTTGACCAGCACCCGGGCCAGGCGTTTCGCCGCGCTGTCCGTGCCGTCGGCCACGATGACCATGCCCGCATGCTGAGAATACCCCATTCCCACGCCGCCGCCATGGTGCAGCGAGACCCAGGTGGCGCCGCCGGCCGTGTTCAGCATGGCGTTGAGCAGCGGCCAGTCGGAGACGGCGTCCGTGCCGTCCTTCATGCTTTCCGTCTCGCGGTTCGGGCTGGCGACGGAACCCGTGTCCAGGTGGTCGCGGCCGATGACGATGGGCGCTTTCAGTTCGCCCGTGCGCACCATCTCGTTGAAGGCCAGGCCGGCGATGTGGCGCTCGCCCAGTCCCAGCCAGCAGATGCGCGCCGGCAGGCCCTGGAAGGCGATGCGCTCGCGCGCCATGTCCAGCCAGTGGTGCACCTGCTTGTGGTGCGGGAACAGCTCCTTGATCTTCGCATCCGTTTTATAGATGTCTTCCGGGTCGCCCGACAGGGCCACCCAGCGGAACGGCCCCCGCCCTTCGCAGAACTGCGGGCGGATATACGCGGGCACGAAACCGGGGAAGTCGAAGGCGTTCTGCACGCCCTGATCAAACGCCACCTGGCGGATGTTGTTGCCGTAATCGACAGTGTGCACGCCCATGGCGTGGAAATCGAGCATGGCCTGCACGTGGGCGGCGCAGGAATCGGCGGCGGCCACCGTCAGGCGCGCGTGGCGCTGCGGGTCCTGCTGCGCCGCCTTCCAGTCCGACACGCTCCAGCCGCGCGGCAGGTAGCCGTTGACCAGGTCGTGCGCGGACGTCTGGTCCGTCACCAGGTCCGGCACCAGGCCGCCCGCCTTGGCGCGGCGCACCAATTCCGGCAGCACTTCGGCCGCGTTGCCCAGGAGGCCAATCGAAATGGCTTCCTTGCGTTCGGTGTGATATTTCACTAGCTCCAAAGCTTCGTCCAGGCTGGCCGCCTGCTTGTCCAGGTAGCGCGTGCGCAAGCGGAAGTCGATGCTGCTTTGCTGGCATTCGATATTGAGCGAGACGGCGCCCGCCATGGTGGCGGCCAGCGGCTGCGCGCCGCCCATGCCGCCCAGGCCCGCCGTCAGGATCCAGCGCCCGCCCCAGTCGCCGCCGAAATGCTGGCGGCCCGCTTCGGCGAAGGTTTCATACGTGCCCTGCACGATGCCCTGCGTGCCGATGTAGATCCAGCTGCCGGCCGTCATCTGGCCGTACATGAACAGGCCCTGGCGATCGAGTTCGTTGAAGTGTTCCCAATTGGCCCATTTCGGCACCAGGTTGGAGTTCGCGATCAGCACGCGCGGCGCGTCCGCATGGGTCTGGAACACGCCCACCGGCTTGCCGGACTGGATCAGCAAAGTCTGGTCGTCTTCCAACTCACGCAGCGAGGCGAGGATCTGGTCGAAACAGGCCCAGTTGCGGGCCGCGCGGCCGATGCCGCCGTAGACGACCAGGTGCTGCGGATTTTCCGCCACTTCCGGGTCCAGGTTGTTTTGCAACATGCGGTAGGCCGCCTCGGCCTGCCAACTCTTGCAAGCCATGACCGTGCCGCGCGGGGCGCGGATGGTACGGCTGGCATCAAAGCGTGGATCGGTGTCCATTGTGCTGTTCATGCTGTCTCCTCGTAGGGTGCGAGCGGGCGTATTTAGCCCGCTCCTGTACTCCCAGCATAGGTTGTCTATACAACCAAGTCAACAGATTTTCTTTTGGGGTCAGACCCGACGGGTCTGACCCCGGCCCTCATTTTTTCTCGAACACGCGCTTGCCCGCCACCCACGTCTGCAGCACCTGCGTCTTGCCGATGGCGGCTGGTGACACCTTGAACAGGTCCTGGTCGACGACGATGAAATCCGCCCATTTACCCGTTTCCAGCGTGCCGATGACCTTTTCCTGGTGCGCCGCCCAGGCCGCGTCCAAGGTGAAGCAGCGCAGCGCTTCCGTCACCGTCATGGCTTGCTGCGGATACCAGCCGCCGGCAGGGAAACCTTCGCTGTTTTGCCGCGTGACGGCCGCGTGGATGCCCTCGAACGGATTCGGCGACTCGATGGGGAAGTCGGAGCCGCAGGCAATGCGCGAACCCTGCTGGAGGAAGGTGCGCCACGCATACGCGCCCTTGATGCGCTCGTGGCCCACGCGCTGCTCCGCCATGTTCTGGTCGGACGTGGCGTGCGTGGGCTGCATCGAAGGGACGATGCCCAGCACCTTGAAACGGGGGATGTCGGATAATTGCACCACCTGCGCATGCTCCATGCGGTGGCGCAGGCCCACGCTATGGTATTGCGCGGTCAAGGCCTGGTAGCCGTCGAGGATTTGATGGTTGCCCGCGTCGCCGATGGCGTGCACGTTCACCTGGTAGCCGGCGCGCATGGCTTTTTCCATCTTCGCGCGCATGGCGTCGTCCTTGTAGAACAGCAGGCCGCTGGTAGAAGGATCGTCGCTGTACGGTGCCAGCAGGGCGGCGCCGCGGCTGCCCAGGGCCCCGTCGGACAGCAGTTTGACAGCGCGCAAGGCGTACATGTCGCGCGCATAGCTTTTTAATGGGCCGTTTTTCGACAGCGCGTCGAAATCTTCCGTCGTATCGGCAATCATGCCGTAGACGCGCACCGTCAGCTTGCCGTGGTCCGCGTAGTCGCGGAACAGCCGGTCCTGCATCTGGCCGATGCCCGCATCGTGCACGCTGGTCAGGCCCGCCTGCGACAGCTGCGCCAGCGCGCCATCGAGGGCGGCGCGGTTATCCACGTCGCCCGGCTTGGGTAGCACGGCGTCCATCAAGTCCATGGCATTATCGACCAGCACGCCGGTGGCGTTGCCATCCGCGTCGCGGACTATCTTGCCGCCGGCCGGATCCGGCGTGGCGCGCGTGATACCGGCCAGCGCCAGCGCGCGGCTGTTGGCCCAGCCCGCGTGGCCATCAACCCGGCGTAGCCACATGGGCCGCGCGCTTTCCACCGCATCGAGTTCCGCGGCCGTGGGAAAGCGCCCCAGCTTCCAGATTTCCTGGTTCCAGCCATTGCCGACGACCCAGCCGCGCTCGGGATGCGCGCGGGCGAAGTCGCCCACGGCTTGCACGGCGGCCTGCAGCGACGCGGAACCGTACAGCATCACGCCGCTGGCGATCGTCCCCAGGCCGAACACGTGGCCGTGCGCGTCGATCAGGCCGGGGAGCACAGTCTTGCCCTGCACGTCGACGTGCAGAGCGCCCTTCGCCGCCTTGCGTTTCACCTGCGCGGCGCTGCCGACGGCGAGGAGTTTTCCAGCGTCGTCAAAGGCCAGCGCCGTGAAGCGCAGCACCTTGCCGTTGGCATCGAGCGTATAGCCGTTGGCATTGTCGATGACCGTGTCGGCATGGGCCTGGCCCAAGGTGCCCAGGCAGGTGAGAACTAGCAGGGTGCGGCGCAGTGGCAGGGTCGGCATTTCCATCTCCAGGTCTTTTAATAAATGAGTGAAAAGACGAGTGTATAGAAATTGGCAAAATGGTCAATCAGGCAGCAGTGGGTTGCCGCAGCATCAGCCAGTAATCGCAACCTGTGACGGCTTCCGCATAACGCCCCGCCACCGCGAAGCCCCGGCGGGCATAAAACGGCAGGCTGCGCTCGTTGTAGGTCTCCAGGAAGCACGCGGCGCCCGCCGCATCGACGGCCGCCAGGCCAGGCGCCAGCACGGACGCGCCCAATCCCCGCCCCTGCGCGTCCGGGGCGATGCCGGCGATCGACAAATACCACGCGTCCTGCAGGGCATGCGGCGCCAGCGCGTGCTCCATGTTCCCGACGATGGCCGTGAAATGGGTGTAGCCCTGCTCTCCCAGCAGCACTCGCAAGGCATCCTCGCGCTGCGCGTAGGCGGCCTGACGCTGAGCTGCCGGCGCATCCGTCGTCCAGATGGCGGCGCCATTGCCCCCGTCGTCAGCCAGGTCGACGCGCCCCGCCTGCTCGCCCTCGGCCAGCGCCAGCGCGAAGTAGGCTTCCAGCATGGCCAGCCGCGCCGCTTCGTCGTCGCCGCAGGCCACCGTGACGGCGCGGTAAAACGGGTCGCCGATCAGGGCGGCAGCCAGGCTGAGGGCGGCTTGCGATGCTTGAGTATGGGGGGTGCTGGACATGGGTTCTCTTTCTGTTCGTTGTATCTTTTCATTGCGACGCCCGGCATCTTAACGCAAGCGCCCAAGCATTGCGCCCAGTCAATACCTCCCCGCCGCCGCTGGCCTACGCTGGCGTTTTATCGAGGAGGTTCCATGGCCAGGCACCATGTCATCAGCACCACCGCGTGCGACGTGTTCTTCAAGCTTGTGGCCCATCAAAAGAAAAGCCTGGGCGCGCGCTTCGACAGCATGATCGTCACCTTCAGCGCCAACGGCCGCCCCGTGCTGGGTGCCACCCTGCGCAACGCGACAAGCGGCTGCGAACTGCACCGCCTGGCCGGCCAGCCCGACGAATGCTGGTGCTGCGGCTACGACGAACAGCTGGAATTCGTCTCGCAAAACAAGGTGCCGCTGGCGCACGCCGACTACCGGCTCACCTTGAGCAATGGCGAAACGTGGACGGGGACGACGGATGCGAAGGGACGCACGGGGCGCATCGCCAGCAAGCGGGAAGAGCAAATTACCCAGGCCGAATTCCTGCCGCACGCGGACAAATCACCATGCTGCGCCGCCGCCCCGAAACACGCGGCGCCAGCCGTTAAGGTCGTCCAGCTCGATGGCATCAAGACGACCGACAAGGACGTCGGTTCGTCCGTCAAACAGGTCAAAGTCAAGGACAAGGTTCGCCCGCTGAACAGGGGCGAGATCGACATGGCGTGGATGCTGTTCCAGGATGCGATCGACTATGGCAAGGTCAAGGTGCATGGCGAGCCATATCTATGGTTCGGCTTGCAACCGAAGAACGTGGCCATGACGCCGGATGGGGAGATTTATTTTCATGAGTCGGAGTATCAGGAGGATTTTTCCATAGCTCAGCCAATAGACAAAAACTGGTTCATGCATGAAATGGTCCATGTCTGGCAGTATCAATTGGGCTATCCGGTTGCATTGCGTGGGGCGATCCGTTTCGGATTGAATTACACGTATTTTTTAAAGCGAGGAAAAAAACTATCTGACTTCAACATGGAGGCACAGGGCAACTTACTGGCAGATTATTTCGGACTAAGGTATTTGAAAACACCAAAAGCTATGAATCAAAAAGAATACCGGGACTCCCTGATTCTCTACGAAGAGGTGATCAATGAATTTCTTAAAAATAGAAAAAGCAAGACCAATCTTCCTGGAAATGACATTGACCATGAGCCTTTGTTTGACATGCCGTGACGCGTACCCGATGTCCCGCATGGCCGAAGCCGAGATTAGCACTTTCAAAGGCAGACCATGCTTTACCATTTCAAAAAAAGAAGAACGCCGCAATGGAACGCCAATGCTGGGCGCACTCATGGTTTACGATATCTCCATAAAGCCGCCTGTAGAGGTCTGGTCCTTCATTCTCCCTGGAGCGACGACCCTACCCATGCATGCAAAAACCTGCTATTTGTATGGCCAAGTACCAGCAGGAGCCGAATCGACTGCCGCGACGATGTTGAAAACAGGCAGGATGTACAGCGTCTTCTTGAATGGCAGGCCGGATGACCCGTCTGACTCGACCTACGGCTACAAAGGGAAATTCTGTCTCATCGCGACAGCTAATAGCGGTCAACAGGTCATTCCCATCAAGCGCGATATGCAGGCCTGGATAGACGAAATTTGCCCGGCAAACACCCCAGCACAAAAAGGTCAATAATGCCCATCTGCCACAAGAGCCTATTGGTACTCGCCTTGATGACCTGCATGAGTGCCTCGGCCACCTCCCGCATGGCATACGCGGAAGTACAGCTAAAAAACGGCATTCCCTGTTTCTCTATTTCTAAAAAGGAAGAAGCACGCAACGGGGTTCCGCAGATTAGTGCGGTCGTACTGACAGAGGTATTCGTCAAGCCCGCAGTCGAAGTATGGTCTTTTCTTTTATCTGGCACAGCAACTATCCCTGTGCATGCCAAGTCCTGCCTTTTGTATGGGCTTGCTCCAGCAACGGCAGAGGTCAAGCCGTCCAAATCGCCGCCGCTGAAAACGGGGCGCATGTATGACGTCTTCCTGAACGGTGGGCCAGCCGATCCTTCAGATCCTACTCGCGGCTACGTAGGGAAATTTTGCTTAATCACCGGCATATCCGGGGAGCGCAAGATTCTTCGTATCGAAAGCGATAGCCAAGCCTGGATAGATGAAATCTGCCCCGTTCAGAAATAGGAAAAAGAGGATGTCCTTGCAGCAGAATGCCCTGTTCATATTGCTCAAGTTCCTCAGTCTGCATGCCTGTGCAACATCACGCATCGCCGATGCTGAAATCAGTTCAATTGACGGCGTACCGTGTTTCACAATCTCGCAGACGGAAGAACAGCGTAACGGCCAGCCACTCCTGGGAGCACTCAGCACTTCAGACCTGTCAGAAAAGCCCGTCGTTGGTGTGTGGAGTTTTTATATGACTGGTGGAAAAAAAGTACCGCTCTCGTCAAAAAGCTGCCTTCGGTATGGTGACCTTCCCCAAGGAGCGAACGGCATGCCCGCCCCTGAACTGCACACAGAACGGGTCTACAGCATTTTCCTCAATGGAAGACCAAATGATCCTGCAGACCCTACCTATGGCTACATGGGAAAGTTTTGCATAGTAGCCACGGCCACTGGTGAACGAAAAATCATCGCCATTGGCAGCGACACGCCAGCGTGGAAACAGGATAGTTGCCCGGAGCATTCGCTCATCAGATAGTGCAAGGATCGCCATGCCATATCGTCACACACTGCTATTCCTGCTTGCCACGCTGACGACTATCAATGCCTCGGCGTGGTCGCGCATCGCTGATGCCCTCATTCACTCTGGCAACGGCATGCCGTGCTTTTCAATTACAAAAAAGGAAGAGGCACGCAATGGCACACCAATGCTCGGGGCATTAATCGTTTCCGATCTGTCCGTTCAACCCGTCAAGAAGGTATGGTCTTTCTCTGTACCTCCAGATTGGCCTATTCCAATCCATGCAGATTCGTGCATTCGTTATGGAGATTTGCCCCCTACTGCTACAGGAATTAAACCAAAAATTCTTATTCCAGGACATTTCTATAGCGTATTTCTGAATGGCCGCCCCAAAGATCCGTCCGATCCAACCTATGGCTATCAAGGAAAATTCTGCGTGAGAACTACGGCGCCTGGCGGTCAGCAAATCATTCCCATCAACAGCGACATGCAGGCCTGGATCGATGAAGTTTGCCCGACGCCCCGTTAGCATCAATCCAACGCTGTTCATACTGCTCGCGCTCTCGAGTATGAACGGCTGCGCGCGCTCACGCATGGCCGATGCCGAAGTTACCTCGATCAATGGCGTGCCCTGCTTTAGCATTTCCAAACAGGAAGAGAGGCGCAACGGCCAGCCCTTCCTCGGCGCCTTGAGCGTGTCCGACGTGACGGTCAAGCCAACGACGGAAATATGGGGGTTTCTCATGACGGACGATAAGAAAATTCCGCTGTCTTCAACAAATTGCATTCCCTATGGGAATATTTCGGCACATGCCGACGCTGCGCCCGCGCCTGAATTGAAGACCGGCAGGGTGTACGAGGTATTTCTGAATGGCAGGCCAGCCGATCCTGCCGATCCTACCTATGGATATGTGGCAAAGTTCTGTCTCGTACAGCAGGTCTCTGCCAAGCCACACCTCGTCGTCATCAAAAGCGATACACAGGCCTGGATGGATGATACGTGCCCAGCCAAAAATCCTGTCCCATAGAAGGCATGCAATGAATCATCGTCACCTTATTCTTTGTCTGCTGGCGACCTTGACGAGCATGGATGCCTTGGCGTGGTCGCGCATGGGCACTGTCGCCGTCATGACGGCGGCTGGCCTTCCCTGCTTCAAAATTGCCAGCGAAGAGGAACGCTCAAGGGGGCCAGTCAGCCTGAAGATGCTGACGATCAGCACGCCTGGGCCGAATGGCTGGAAAGATGTATGGACGGTCATGTTTCCCAATGCCTCGTTTGGCGATCCCAGCTATCGTCTGCCAAACAAGGGATGCGTGCGCTATGGCAAGGCTCCCGAGGGGGCCGAGAGCAGCGATGCCGCGCCGCTGGTGTCGGGGAAAGTGTATGGCGTATCCTTCCTGGGAAGGCCGCCCTCCGCGTCCGATCCCACTTCGCGCTACTCCGCAGATTTCTGCCTGCTCACGGCACCCGCCGGGGGTTTCCAGGTGATTCAGCTGACAAATGGCAAGAATACCTGCGCTCCCGAGGAAAAACCAAGATAGCGCGTGCCATTGCATCCGTCACGTACAGACCACGCCTCGCGTTCAAGACTTGGGCGGAACTACCTCAATCGATTCCTCCCCCCGCTTCGCCGGCGCCCTGAACCATTCACCGGGCGGCACCACGTGCGACTCTTTCGGGTCGTCGATGTAGTGCGGCGAGGTGATCTGCACGTCGAACTCGTTGAAGACGTCGATGATGTTCTGGTGCAAGCGGTTCAGCACTTCGGCGCGTTGGCGGGGGACTTCGGCGCTGGCGTAGGCGACGAGGCGGTATTGCACGTAGTAATCTTGCAAGGCCAGCTGCATCACGTACGGTTTCGGCGTGGTCGACAGTTCCGTCGTGCGCGACGCCGCCAGTTCCAGCATGGCGTGCACTTGCCGCCACGGCGTGGCGTAGCCGATGGTGACGGTGGAGTCGAGCACGAAGCCGCCGCCGGGCTGGGCGCGCGAATAATTCTTGGTCGTTTGCGACATCACCCAGGCGTTCGGCAAGGCCACCTCTTCGCCCAGGCCCGTTCGCAGGCGCGTCTCGAACATGCCCAACTCGACCACGGTGCCCTCGCTGTCGCCCACGCGCACATATTCTCCCTTGCGCAGGGCGCGCGTGTACATCAGGATCAGGCCGCTGGCGCCCTGGCCCACGATGCTCGACGCGCCGATCGACACCATCAAGCCCACCAGCACGGACAGGCCCTGGAAAGCGGCCGTGTGCGAGCCGGGCAAATACGGATACGCCATGGCCAGCGCGAACAACCAGATCACCACGCTGGCGATGCGGCGCGTGGGCAGGGCCGTGTCCTTGTCGAGCCAGCCGATCTGCAATTCGCCGCTTTCCACGCGCTTGAACAGCGAGGCGGCCGTGGCGGCGATCAGGCGCGCGATGGCGAAGATCACGCACACCAGCACCAGCCCAGGCAAGGCACCGATGATGGCGTGAAAGACGTCGGCCGCCACGTCGAACAGGTAGCCGCTCAGGCTTTCGCCCCAGGAGCGCGTGTAGGGCAGGCGGCCCAGCACGAAGGCGGCCCACAGATACGTGGCCATCAGGCGCAAGCCCCACAGCACGGCGCTCAGCAACTGATACGCGAAGGCGATGTAGTGTTCGGCGTCGAGCACGCGCACATTTTTCAGGCGCACGTCGCGCAGGCGCGAAGCGAGCAGGATGCCGCTGCGGCGCTTGGCCCAGCGGTACAGACGCGTCAAGCCCATCCACACCAGCCAGAACACGAGGGTGGCGGCCGCGCACACGGCGGCGGCGATCGCCAGGTAGCGCCAACTGCCCTGTTCGCGATAGTCAAACACGGCCTTGCTCAGCTCCTCGGCCGCCGTTTTCGCCACGCTTTCCGTCGTGTCGCCGGCCAGCAAGTTGACGTCGCCAGGCACGACAACGAACAGCTGCACGCCGTCGAGCAGCACTTGCGTGCCTTCTGGAATCATGCGCGTGCTCGCCTGCAAGGGACCGTTTTTCGCCAGCACGCTTTCCAGGCGGCGCTGCGCGCCGATAGCCCGTTCATCGGGCGGATAGCCGGCCAGCGCGGCGCGGAAGACGAATACCTTGCGGTTGGCAAACATCAATGGCGCCGTCTTGACGGCGGCAGCCTGTGACGGCGCGATGGCGGTCGCGGCTTCCGCAACGAGCGAGGATGCGCCATCGTCCGCGTGGGCTGCGGGCAGCAGGAAGATGGTCAACAGGCACAACAGGCGGAGCAACGCGGACATGGCAACAGTGAAAAGTGACAGGGAGTAGCCATCATGCCATGTAATTGCGGAAACTCAAGCGCCGCACCTAGCGTTCAGCTCGCATCATGAAAAATGATGCCCAGGGTGTGGCGCATGCCCGAGCGCAGGCGCGACACGCCATGGCGCATGTTGACGCGGTAACTGCCGCGCGTGCCGTTGACGGGGCGCAGCGCCACGGGAAAGATCACGGCGTCGCCCTGCGCCAGCGGCACCACTTCGGCACGCGACTGCATGCGCGGGCGCTGCTCCGTGAGCACGAACTCGCCGCCCGTGAAATCGTCTTGCGGGCGCGACAGCAGCACGGCCAGTTGCAGCGGAAACACGTGCTCGCCATACAGGTCCTGGTGCAGGCAGTTGTAATCGCCTTCGCGGTAGCGCAGCAGCAAGGGCGTGGGCCGCGTCTGCCCCGCCGCATGGCAGCGCGCGAGAAAATCGGCGTGACTGGAGGGAAAGCGCGTCTCCAGGCCCATGCTGGCCTGCCAGCGGTTGGCAATCGCCGCCAGCGGCCCGTACAACTGTTCGCGCAAGGCGGCCACCACGTCGGGCAGCGGATGCGCCCAATACTGGTACTCGCCCTGTCCAAAGCCATGGCGCTGCATCACCACACGGCTGCGAAAGCGCGACGCATCGTCATACTGCGCCGCCAGCGCCGCGCACTGCACGAGATTGAGCAAGCCCGGCACGACGGCATAGCCATGCGCATTCAGCTCATCCTCGATCTGCCGCCAGTCCAGCGCCCTCACCGTTCGCCCTCGCGTTCCAGCAGCGCCTGCTTGCGTTCCACGCCCCAGCGGTAGCCGGACAAGGCGCCATCGTTGCGCACCACCCTGTGGCAGGGGATGGCGACGGCCAGGGCATTGGCGGCGCAGGCGCCCGCCACGGCGCGCGCACCTTTCGGCGCGCCGATGCGGCTGGCCAGCTCGGCATAGCTGACCGTGCTGCCGGCGGGAATTTCGCGCAAGGCTTGCCATACGCGCTGCTGGAACACGGTGCCGCGCACGTCGAGCGGCAAGTCCAGGCCGATCGCCGGCGCCTCGACCAGGCCCACCACCTGCGCCACCGTCTGTTCATAATCAGGCTCGGCGCCGCGCAGCTCGGCTTGCGGAAAGCGGTCCTGCAAGTCGCGCAGCAGCACTTCCGGGTCGTCGTCGATCAGAATGGCGCAGATGCCCTTGTCCGTGCTGGCCACGAGGATGGCGCCCAGCGAGCAGGCGCCGATGGCAAAGCGGATCACGGCGCCGCTGCCGCCGGCGCGAAACGCGCCCGGCGTCATGCCCAGCAAGCCGGGCGTGGCCGCATACAGACGGCCGCTGGAATTGAAGCCGGCCGCATATAACGTTTCCGTGACGTTCGCCGCGCCTTGCAAGCCGGCCTTGAGGCGCTCGCCGCGCTGCGCCGCCGCGTACGCTTTCGGCGTGATGCCCGTGTGCGCCTTGAAGACGCGGTGAAAGTGAAAGCGGCTCATGCCGGCCGCCTGCGCCAGCGCGTCCAGGTCGGGCAGCTCGTCGCTGGCATCGATCAAACGGCAGATGTCGGCCACGATGGCCGCCTGGCGCTGGGCCAGGGGCGGTAAGTTCGGCTTGCAGCGCAGGCAGGGGCGAAAGCCGGCCGCCTCCGCCTGCTCGCACGTGGCGTGAAAAGCCACGTTGCGGCGCAGGGCGGGACGCGCCGCGCAGGAAGGGCGGCAATACACGCCCGTCGTGCGCACCGAGTAATAAAAGACGCCGTCGGCATCGGGCGCGCGCCGCTGCAGGGCCTCCCAGCGTTCATCGTCAGTCAGGTAAGCGTGTTCCATGGCGAACTCCGTGCAAATCAATAATAAGTCACCAGCATAGCCAGCACCCGCGCGCGCCACACTCCGGCGCTTGCTTTTGAATTCAAAAAAGGCTGGCGGCGCCTGCCTTGCTCGGTGCTAAAATCGGCCATCGCGCCTCCAGCCGGCGGCGCGCCCTGCCCGCGCCTCGGAGAAACCGCATTGGACGATCATACTACCCAGGAAAATACGCCCATTTTCCAGCGCATCAAGGATTTTCTGCTGGCCGGCATCGCCGCCGGGCGCTGGAAGGAAGGCGACGTGATTCCCTCCGAGCAAGCCCTCGTGAAACAATTCGGCGTCTCGCGCATGACGGTCAACCGCGCCGTGCGCGAACTGACCAGTGAACAGGTGCTGACGCGGCGCCAGGGTTCCGGCACCTATGTGGCGCAGCAAAAATACCAGGCGACCTTGTTGGAAATCAAGAGTATCGCCGATGAAGTGCGGGCGCGCGGACATATCCACCGCAGCAGCCTGCAATTGCTGGAACGTACGAAAGCCTCGGATTTGCTGGCCAAGCAATTCGGCCTGCCGCCGGAACACCCGCTGTTCCACTCGCTGATCGTGCATTTTGAAAACGGCGTGCCGATCCAGGTGGAAGACCGCTGGGTCAATCCCGAGTGCGCGCCCGACTACATGACGCAGGATTTTTCCAGCATCACGCCGAACGAATACCTGATGGCCGCCGCGCCCCTGCAAGGCGCCACCTACAGCATCGAAGCACTGTCGGCGCCGCGCGACATCGCCGAAATGCTGGCCATCGACACGAAACAGGCATGCCTGGTCCTGCGCCGCCAGACGCGCTCGGGCGGCAAGATCGCCTCGATCGCCACCATGTGGCATCCCGGGCACCGATATCAGTTTGCCGGCAGTTTCACCTAAAGGCTATCGCCTCGATTGAGTAGCACGATTTCGCGCCGACTTTCTCTCAAATTCTCACCAAATCGCGAAAAAAACAGCCATTCCGGGGCAAAAAAAATCCCGTTTTGGCTGTTTCAGAACTTAAATACCCCGAGCAAATATTCGATGCTATAGTTGCCGCCAGAAAGCGCCGCAGGCGTTTATTTGAGCGCGCATCATGCACTGTCAGCCCAGTTCCATCATGCCCCAGAAAGGGATGCATTTGTCGTATTGCAGCCACACGAGTTTCAGCGCATCGCGCCGACGGCGCCCTGCGCTGCGTCGTCTCGCTCATACGATGCTGGCGGCAGGCATGACGCTTTCCTTGCCGGTGCAGGCGGCGGTACACGGCATGGCGCCAACACTGCTATGGCCTTACGCTGCCGCCAGCGCCACCGCCCTGGCGGGAGTGGCTTGCTGGCAAGCCTGGCGGCTGCGGCAACAGTTGCGCCGCCTGCTGCTGCCCGCGCATGCCCTGGCCGAACAGGACGCCGGGCAAGCCTTGCGCGGCGCGGCCATGGCTGGCTGGACCTGGCGACGACAGGCCGACCGGCTGCAGTTCGCGCCCCAGTACCAGGACGTGCTGGGCGACAAAAGCGCCAGGCTCGACCATGCACTGGACGAGTGGCTGGCCGAAGTGCACCGCGACGACCGCGCGCGCCTGAGCCTGGCCTTTCGCCAGCATCTGGATGGCCAGGCGCCCGGCACCTTCAATTGCGAATTCCGCTTGCGCCACAGCGACGGCCACTGGCGCTGGCTGCTGGCGCGCGGCGCCGTGCTGACACGCGCCTCGGATGGTGCCGCCACGCAGGCCAGCGGCATCGTCTGCGATATCAGCGAACGCAAACAGGATGAGCAATCGCGCATGCGCTCGATGCTGGAAGCGGCGCCCGAAGCCATGCTGGTGGCCGACGTCGAAGGCAAGGTGCACTACGCCAACCAGATCGGCGCGCGCTGCTTCGGCTATCCGCTGGCCGAATTGACGGGCATGTCGTTGGAGCAATTGGTACCGGAAAGCACGGCCAGCCACTCCGTGGGCGACCCGCAAGCGCGGCACAGCCTGCCGGGCCGGGTGATGATGGCGCGCCGCCGCGACGGCACGCACTTCCCGGCCAAGGTCAGCCTGTCGCCACTGCGCATGGCCGGGCAAGTATTTTCCATCGTCTCGCTGCGCGACATGACACAGCGGCAACGCGCCGAGGAAGCGCTGCACGCCAGTTCCGAACGCTACCGCCTGATCGTGCAGACGGCCGCCGAAGGCATCTGGATGACGGATGCGGACGGCAAGACCACCTTCGTCAACCCGAAGATGGCGCACATGCTCGGCTACACGGTGCAGGAAATGCTGGGCCGTCCCCTGCTCGACTTCATGGACCGCGACAGCCAGCTGCTGATGCAGCGCCGCCTGGCCAGCCACGGCAGTGCCGCCAGCCAGCCGGACCAGGTCGATTTCCGCTTCTTCCGCAAAGATCAGTCGAGTCTGTGGGGCTTGCTGTCGAGCACCAGCATCCAGTCGGACAACGGCGAGCCGGGCGGCACCCTGGCAATGATTACCGACATCACGGAACGGCGCCAGGCGTCGATCGCCCTGTCGAACTCGAGCCAGCGCATGGCGTCCGTGTTCGGCGCCGTGACGAACGGGCTGGTGGTGCAGGACAGCCACGGCCACATACTGGAAAGCAATGCCGCTGCCGAGCGTATGCTGGCGGCCAGCCCGGCCGGCAACAGCCTGTGGCAAGCGATCCACGAAGACGGTTCCCCTTTCGACCAGCGCAGCCATCCCGTGCACATCACCCTGTCGACGGGTGTCGCCATGCGTGACGTGCTGATGGGCGTGCAACAGCCCGACGGCAGCCTGTCGTGGCTGTCCGTAAATACCGAGGCCATCCGCGATGAATACGGCAAGGTGGGCATGGTGGTGGCCAGCCTGACGGACATCACGTATCACAAGCGCAGCGAGAGTGCCTTGCGCGAACTCAATGAACATCTGGAAGAGCGCGTGGCGCAGCGCACGGAGCAGCTGGACCAGGCCAAGCAGGTGGCCGAAGAAGCGAGCCTGGCGAAGGGGCAATTCCTGGCCAACATGAGCCATGAAATCCGCACGCCGATGAATGGCGTGATCGGCATGGCGTATCTGGCCCTGAAAACGGACCTGGAACCGCGCCAGCGCGATTACCTGGAAAAAATCCGTTTTGCCGGCGAACACTTGCTGGGCATCATCGACGACATTCTCGACATTTCGAAGATCGAGGCGGGCAAGCTGGAGATCGAGCGCGTCAACTTCAGTTTCGACCACGTCGTGCAAACGCTGATGACAGTGGTGGCGCCGCGCGCCGCCGGCAAGAACCTGGAGTTGCTGTTTGAAATCGACCCGCAATTACCGGCCGTGCTCGTGGGCGACCCATTGCGCCTGGGACAAGTGCTGATCAACTACGCCAATAACGCCATCAAGTTCAGCGAACAGGGCAGCATCACCGTGAAAGTGCGCAAGGTGGTGGCGGACGCCAGGCACTGCCTGGTGCGCTTTGAAGTATGCGACCACGGCATCGGCCTGTCGCAGGATGAAATGAGCAAGCTGTTCCAGTCCTTCCAGCAGGCCGACACGTCCACCACGCGCGAATATGGCGGCACGGGCCTGGGCCTGGCCATCTGCAAGCAGCTGGCGCAGCTGATGGGCGGCGACGTGGGCGTCGACAGCCGTCCCGGCGCAGGCAGCACCTTCTGGTTCACGGCCAACCTGGGCATTTCCGACCAGGCGGCACCCGCCATGCTCGACAGCATGGTGCAGACGGCGGCGGCCATGCGCGCCAGCGCCGACGCGGCCCTGGTGATGCGCACGCTCAAGCATGCGCGCATCCTGCTGGTGGAAGACAACACGTTTAATCAGCAGGTGGCACTGGAATTGCTGGAAGAAGCTGGCGCCTCCGTCTGCCTGGCCAACAATGGCGAGGAAGCGCTCGACCTGCTGCGCCAGACGCAGTTCGACTGCGTGCTGATGGACGTGCAGATGCCGCTGATGGATGGCTTGCAGGCGACGCGCCACATCCGCGCCGACCCGCAGCTGGCGCACCTGCGCGTGCTGGCCATGACGGCCACGGCCACCAGCGAAGACCGCGTGCGCTGCCTGGACGCGGGCATGGACGATTTCATTTCCAAGCCCATCCAGCCGGCCATGATGTACCAGACCATCGCCAGCTGGCTGCCGGCACGCGACACGCCGCCGCCCCCGGCGCGCAGCCGCGCCGCGCCCGCCTTCAAGACCACGCTGGCGGGCGACCCGCAGGTGATCGACCTGTCGATCCTGGCCAAGTTGCTGGGCTACAACCCGGAAAAGGTGCGCAAATTCGCCTTCAAGTTCCTGCAGACGACGCAGGACGGCTTTGGCGACATCGATGCGGCCCTGGCGCGCGGCGACGTGCACCAGGTGCGGGAACTGGGGCACCGCATCAAGTCGTCGGCGCGCACCGTGGGGGCCCTGGGGCTGGCCGAGCTGTGCCACAACCTGGAAACCCTGGCGCCGGGCGAACCGGCCGACGAGGCGGAGCGGGCGCAGCACATCGTCGCGCGCCTGTGGCCCCTGCTGGAACAGATTACCGAACAAATCATGAATAACACCAGCTTTGCCAATGACGATTAGCTACCGCCAAATTCCGTTAAGGCAAGGTATCGGCATCGACAGCGATGCAGCATATCAATAGGAAGACAGGACGATGACTACTGTATCAAACCAAGCAAGCCGTGAACACAGCGAAGCAGGCCTGGCGCCATTGCGCGTATTGCTGCTGGACGACGACGTTTTCATGCTCGACGTGCTCAGCGACATGCTCGATCAAATGGGCCCGTTCGACATCCGCTGCGAGTCGCACAGCGAACAGGCGCTGTCGACCCTGAAGCAGCACCAGCCCGATCTGCTGATCTGCGACCTGTCCATGCCCGACATCGACGGCATCGAATTTTTGCGCATGGCGGCTGAAAACGGCTTTCGCGGCGGCGTAGTCCTGCTGTCGGGACTGCATTCGGCCGTGCGCCTGGCGGCCGAACGCCTGGCCATGGCCAACGGCCTGCATATATTAGGCACCTTCCGCAAGCCGATGGAAAGCGCGGAATTGCAGCTCATGGTGAACTTGCAACTGCAGCACACGGCGCGTCAGGCCGGCGCGCAAGCCTGAGCGCGGAGCCAGGCCGGGAGGCGGGACACGGCGCCGCAAGCCAGCAGGCATGCGGCTTTGCTGCCCTGGCGGCACGCGCGGAAGCGATATGCTGGCGATATGCCTCAAGTTTTTCTGCAATAATCGCCACGCTTTGAAAAAATGGGTTATTATTTCAGCCATCCCCGCCTGCATACCTCTGGTCGCACCTTCCAAGAACATTGAATTTGTGCCCATTGCCCCCATCTTCTCACTGCATTCCAGGAAGCATGGATGGCGAACCAGCGTATGGTGAATTCCAGGCATTATTGATCCCACCCTCATTTGAGGAAAATATGAGCGAAAATATCAAACACATTAGCGATGCATCTTTTGAAGCAGACGTCCTGAAATCCGAGTTGCCAGTACTGGTCGACTTCTGGGCGGAATGGTGCGGTCCCTGCAAGGCCATCGCCCCGATCCTGGAAGAAGTGGCCAAGGAATACGCCGGCCGCATCGTGATCGCCAAGATGGACGTGGACGCCAACCAGGCAGTGCCTGCCAAGTTCGGCATCCGCGGCATCCCGACCCTGATCCTGTTCAAGGATGGTGCTGCAGCTGCTCAAAAAGTGGGCGCCATGGCCAAGGGCCAGTTGACCGCTTTCGTCGACAGCAACATTTAATGTATGATGGGCAGCGCTGCGCCCGCAGCGCCGCCTGACTGGATAGACCGGGAAGCGGCTTTGCCTCATTCGTGCACAGCCTTCCCCAATAATTAATCAACGCCACGCAGTCCCCTCCCCTACCTTTACATCCCGTCTCGGGACACTCAACACATATGCATTTATCCGAACTAAAGGCCCTACACGTATCCGCCCTGCTTGAGATGGCGATCGGTCTTGACATTGACAACGCAGCCCGCTTGCGCAAACAGGAGCTGATGTTCGCTATCCTGAAAAAACGCGCCAAGTCCGGCGAACAGATTTTTGGCGACGGCGCCCTGGAAGTGCTGCCTGACGGCTTCGGCTTCCTGCGCTCGCCTGACGCCAGCTACATGGCGTCCACCGACGATATTTACATCTCCCCTTCGCAAATCCGCCGCTTCAATCTGCACACTGGCGATTCGATCGAAGGCGAGGTACGGACCCCGAAAGATGGCGAACGCTATTTCGCACTGGTCAAAGTCGACAAGGTCAACGGCGAATCGCCGGAGATGTCGAAACACCGCATCCTGTTTGAAAACCTGACGCCGCTGCACCCGAACGAGCCGCTGCGCCTGGAACGTGAAATGAATGGCCAGGAAAACATCACCGGCCGCATCATCGACCTGATCGCCCCGATCGGCAAAGGCCAGCGCGGCTTGCTGGTGGCGTCGCCGAAATCCGGCAAATCCGTGATCCTGCAGCACATCGCGCATGCGATCACGGCCAACCACCCGGATATCACGCTGATCGTGCTGCTGATCGACGAACGTCCGGAAGAAGTGACCGAAATGCAACGCTCGGTACGCGGCGAAGTCGTCGCCTCGACCTTCGACGAGCCGGCCACGCGCCACGTGCAAGTGGCCGAAATGGTGCTGGAAAAAGCCAAGCGCCTGGTCGAAATGAAAAAAGACGTGGTCATCCTGCTCGACTCGATCACCCGCCTGGCGCGCGCCTACAATACCGTGATCCCTGCCTCGGGCAAGGTTCTGACCGGTGGTGTCGACGCGAACGCGCTGCAACGTCCAAAACGCTTCTTCGGCGCCGCGCGCAATATCGAAGAAGGCGGCTCGCTGACCATCATCGCCACGGCGCTGATCGAAACGGGTTCGCGCATGGATGACGTGATCTTTGAAGAATTCAAGGGTACCGGCAACATGGAAGTGCATCTGGAACGCCGTTTGGCCGAAAAACGTGTCTACCCGGCAATCAACCTGAACAAATCGGGTACCCGCCGCGAAGAACTGCTGATCAAGCCGAACGAGCTGCAAAAAATCTGGATCCTGCGCAAGTTGCTGTACTCGATGGACGAGATCGAGGCGATGGAGTTCATTCTGGACAAGATGAAGGCGACCAAAAACAACGCCGAATTCTTCGACATGATGCGCCGGGGCGGCTAAATTCCCCTGCCATGTATCGTAGGTCGGATTAGGCCCGCAGGGCTGTAATCCGACAACATTGTTGGCGAAGACGGTGGTGTTGTCGGATTACGCGCTAGTGCGCTAATCCGACCTACGTTGCGCCCGGCGTAAGCACACGCGATCATGCAAAGCCGCTTTCGGGCGGCTTTTTTATTGCCGCCAACCCGAAAGCGCTATATAATCGACGGTTGCATTATTTTAAACCTGGCAAGTGATCGGCAATCGGGTCAAGAAGCAGGACGACCGACGAAGTGCTGTTTGGCTACCAAACTAGAGAGAAGACCATGAAAGTCGATACCCATCCAGAATACCGCGAAGTTGTTTTCCACGATCTGTCGTGCGATTTCAAATTCGTTACCCGCTCGACCATCCAAACCCGCGAAAAAATCACCCACGACGGTAAAGAATACCCGCTGGTGAAGATCGAGGTTTCGGCTGAATCGCACCCATTCTTCACGGGCAAGCACAAAATCGTCGATACCGCCGGTCGCGTCGAGAAGTTCCGTCAGAAGTTCGGTTCGGTTGGTTCGAAAACCGCAGTCGCAGCAGGCTGATTTTTGCCGCTTTGCGGCAAAACAGGGCAGCTCCGGCTGCCAGAGAAAAGGCAGCCACGGCTGCCTTTTTTGTCTTTGGCCGCTTTACTTTATACTCGCGCATACCCGACGCCATTCGTCGCGTCTTGCCACCATTCTGATACCGATTATCGATGAAGCCAGTCCGCCTTCCCGCCGCTGCCACACTCGCGCTGCCACGATGGGCCTTGTTTGCGCTCGGCCTGCTGTACATCCTGCCTGGCCTGATCGGCCGCGAACCGTGGAAGAACGATGATGCCGCCAGTTTCGGCATCATGTGGACCATGGCGCATGGCGGCCTGAACGACTGGCTGTGGCCCAACATCGCCGGCCTGTCGCTGCTTGACGAAGGCCCGCTGGCCTTCTGGCTGGGCGCCATCTTCATCAAGCTGTTCGGCTGGATTGACGGCGACGTCTTTGGCGCGCGCATGTCGACCATCGGCATCTTCGTCGTCAGCACCCTGTCCGTCTGGTACACCGCCTTCAACCTGGGCCGGCGCAACGACGCCCAGCCGCTGCGCCTGGCCTTCGGCGGCCAACCCGAGCCGGACGATTTCGGCCGCACCCTGGCCGATGCCGCCGTGCTCATCTACCTGGGCTGCCTGGGCCTGCTGCAGCACAGCCACGACATCACGGCCGAAGCGCTGTACGTGTCCCTGATGGCCTATTTGCTGTACCGCGCCGTGCGCTACGTGGAAGGCCCGTCCGTGCGCAATGCGGCCCTGCTGGGCCTGGCGCTGGGCGGCCTGACCCTCGCGCGCGGCTGGATCACGCCGGCGGCGCTGAGCATCGCCTTGCTGCTGTGCACCGTCTTCCTGCGCCTGCCGCTGCTGCGCAGCGTGCGCCACCTGGCGCTGGCCATCCTGATTGGCATCGCGCTGACCCTGGTCTGGCTGTTGCCGGGCGAACTGCTGCAGCCATACGGCCATTCGCCGCTGCAAGCGTGGATGGAATGGAATTGCCGCCAGTTCAGCGCCCCCAGCCTGAAGAGCCTGCAATACTTCTGGCGTGTGGGCATCTGGTTCTTCTGGCCCGCCTGGCCGTTCGCCGCCTGGGCCGTGTATGCCTGGCGCCGCCAGCACCACGTGCTGCACATCGTCGTGCCGCTGACCTTTGTCGCCATGCTGGCCATCCTGGGCCTGTGCCATCCCGATCCCGACCCGAGCCAGCTGCTGCCGCTGCTGCCGCCGCTGGCCGTGATGGCCGCGTTCGGCTTGCTGACCATGAAACGGGGCGCCATCAACGCCATCGACTGGTTCTCCGTGATGGTGCTGACCATCTGCGCCCTCGCACTGTGGCTGTTCTGGTTCGCCATCCTGACGGGCTGGCCGCCGAAACTGTCGCATAACGCCCTGAAACTCATGCCAGGTTTCAAGCCCGAACTGGACTTGCTGGCCTTCTTCGTCGCCGCCTGCGCCAGCGCGGGCTGGGTGGCGCTGGTGCACTGGCGCATCTCGCGCCAGCCAGCCGTGCTGTGGCGCGCCGTGGTGCTGTCGTCCGGCGGCCTGATCCTGATCTGGGTGCTGATCATGACCCTGTTCCTGCCGCCGCTGAACTACAGCAAGAGCTACGCCAGCGTCGCGCACCAAATTTCCGTCCACCTGCCGCCGGGCACTACTTGCATCAACAGCAATGTCGGCGCCGCCCAGCGCGCCTCGTTCGCCTACTACGGCCACCTGCCGTTTGCCAATGTGGGCCAACAGCATTGCGACGTGTTCTTGTTGCAAGACAGCATTAAAGTTCCGGATAACAAGGAAAAGCTGCCGGAACACCACGGTGCGGATTGGATCAAGCTGTGGGAAGGACGCCGCCCCACGGATGACGTGGAACGCTTCCGCCTATACCAGCGCGTCAGATAAACAGCAAAAAACCGGGCCAGCCCCGGTTTTTTTATGTCCGCCAGACAATTGCTGACTATAGGAAAAGTGTTGCCTTAAAATATAGTTAATTACCTAAATTGAACTAACATTGTTTTTTATATTATAATAGCCGGCTGCGCGATGGCGGTGTGTTGCTTTCCCGCCCGAATCGTCCCCTAATTTGACTATGAGATTGTCCATGAAATTATTTGCTACCCGTACCTTGCCGCTCATCAGCGCCGCCCTGTTCGCCTTCTCCTTCAGCGCTTCGGCACAAGCCACCGTGGTTGACCTCGGCGTCGCCAATGGCTACTCGGCCTTTATCTTTGGCAACATCGGCAGCAGCGGCGCCAGCGGTTTTACCAGCGTCGGCGGCAGCATTGCCGCTGGCGGCAATATCTACCTGGACAACTACAATGTCGGCACGAATAAAAAGCCAGGCAGCGCCGTCAATTCGGTCGTTGCTGGCGGCAACCTGAACACGGGCTGGGGCACGCTCAGCGGTTCGGCCGTGTACGGCGTCAGCAACCCTAACGCCACCCTGACGGCGCCACAGTGGTTTCCAAAAGACAACATCAGCAAAGGCAATGCCTCCACCCTGGACTTCGCGGGCGCCAAGCAGCAACTGACGACCCTGTCGGGCGACGTGGCCAAGCTGCAATCGAACGGCACCGTGATCTCGCAGTACGGCAACATGACCCTGGTCGGCAATGTCAACGCCGACGTGAATATTTTCAACATCGATGCGTCGAACCTGCATAACCTGACCCTGGACCTGTCCTCGCTGAAAAGCACGGCCAGCATCATCATCAACGGCACGGCCACCAACATCACCATGAGCGGCGGCTTCGACAATTTCGCCAGTTTCGCCAACCGCACGCTGTTCAACTTCGCCAACGCCACCACCACCAACCTGCAGAACGTCGGCATCAACGGCAGCATCCTGGCGCCGCACAGCGCGTTCTCCGGTTCGGGCGACATGAACGGCACCCTGATCGCCAATTCGGTCAGCTCGATCAATCGTGGTCACGTCGCGATGAACGGTTCCGGCTTCAACACGGTCAACGTGTCGGCCGTACCTGAGCCAGGCACCTACGCCATGCTGCTGGCCGGCCTGGGCTTGCTGGCCTTCATGCGCCGCCGCACGCCAGCGCGCGCACCGCAAGCCGCGATGGCCTAAGCTTTACGCCGCATCAATAAAAAACACCGGGCCGCGCGAGCGTCCCGGTGTTTTTTTATGGGCGGGCGAAAAACTTATTCCGTGCTCAAGCCCAGATCCGTCGCCACCTGCTTGCGCAATACATATTTCTGGATCTTGCCCGTCACCGTCATGGGGAATTCCTCGACGAAGCGCACATAGCGGGGAATCTTGTAATAGGCGATCTGCCCGTCGCAAAAGGCGCGGATATCCTCGCTGGTGGCCTGCGTGCCCGGGCGCAAGATGATGCAGGCGCACAGTTCTTCACCATACTTGGCGTCCGGCACGCCCACGCATTGCACGTCGAGCACGCTCGGGTGGCGGTACAGGAATTCCTCGACTTCGCGCGGGTAGATGTTTTCGCCGCCGCGTATGACCATGTCCTTCGAGCGGCCGACGATGCTGCAAAAGCCGTAGTCGTCGATGACGGCCAGGTCGCCCGTGTGCATCCAGCGCGCCGCGTCGATGGCCTCCGCTGTTTTTTCCGGGTCGCCCCAGTAGCCCTGCATCACGGAATAGCCGCGCGTGAGCAATTCGCCCTTTTCGCCGCGCGGCACGATGCGGCCTTCCGCATCGATGATTTTCACTTCCAGGTGCGGGTGGACCCTGCCGATGGACGAGACGCGCATCTCGCGCGGGTCTTCGATCGACGTCTGGAAGCTGACGGGCGACGTTTCCGTCATGCCATACGCAATCGTGATTTCCGCCATGTGCATCAATTCGATGACCCGCGTCATGACTTCCATCGGGCAAGGCGAGCCGGCCATGATGCCGGTGCGCAGCCGGGACAAGTCATATTGCTTGAAGTCGGGATGGTCGAGGATAGCGATGAACATGGTCGGCACGCCATGCAATCCCGTGCAGCGCTCGGCCTGCACCGTTTCCAGCACGGCTTTCGGATCGAAGCCTTCGCCGGGAAACACCATGGCCGCGCCGTGCGTGACGCAGGCCAGGTTGCCCAGCACCATGCCGAAGCAGTGGTACAGGGGCACGGGGATGCACAAGCGGTCCCGTTCCGTCAGGCGCATGGCTTCGCCGATGAAGAAACCGTTGTTCAGGATATTGTGGTGCGTCAGGGTGGCGCCCTTCGGCGCGCCCGTGGTGCCGGACGTGAACTGAATGTTGACGGCGTCGTCAAACTGCAAGCCAGCACTCACTTCGGCCAGCTGCGCCAGGTCGGCGTCCGTGATGCCGTCCATCACCGCGTCGAAGTTGTGCATGCCCGGCGTGGCGGCCGCGCCCAGGCGGATGACGTGGCGCAATTGCGGCAGGCGCGGCGACTGCAGGGCGCCGGCGCGCGAACGGGCGATTTCCGGCACCACGTCTTGCACGATGGCCAGATAATCGCTGGACTTGAAGCTGGGCGACAGGATCAGCGCGCTGCATTGCACCTTGTCGAGCACGTATTCGAGTTCGGACCGGCGGTAGGCGGGGTTGATGTTGACCATGATCAAACCGGCTTTCGCCGTGGCAAACTGCGTCAGCACCCATTCGGCGCAATTCTGCGACCAGATGCCGACCCGGTCGCCCGGCTGCAAGCCCAGTTTCAGCAGGCCGGCGGCCAGCTTGTGCACGCGCTGCTGGAACTCCAGATACGTCCAGCGCACGTTCTGGTGCGCCACGATCAGGGCGTCGTGCTGGCCGTAGCGCGCGGCTATGCCGTCCAGGTAGGCGCCTATCGTTTCGCCGATCAACGGCGTCTCGTGGGCGCCGTGTACATAACTCATTGCTTGCATGCTGTCTCCGGGGTGGGTGGCGCGGCGCGCTCTTGTTATCGTCTTCGATGCAGAAAATTATAGCCGCAACCGCCCCCGCCCTGCGTCAGCTTGCTGTAATGTGCAGGCCAGCACACCAGACACTCACGGCACCATGACAGGCAACACCCAGCACACGCCCGAACAGGGCTTCATTCTGACCCGCCACTGGCGCGATACCAGCGCCGGCACGGAAGTTGATTTCTGGCTGGCAACGGACGCCGGGCCCCGCCACGTGCGCCTGCCCGTGCAGACGGCCGTCGCCTTTATCCCCATGGAGCAGCAGGAGCAAGCGCAACAGCTGCTGCGCGGCGAGCGCCATGCCGAGCTGCGTCCCCTGTCGCTGTGCGATTTTCACCACCGTCCCGTGCTGGGCCTGTACTGCAGGCAATACCGGCATTTGCTGAAGCTGGAAAAGCAGCTGCGCGCGCACGGCATCGATGTGTACGAAGCGGACATCCGCCCGCCCGAGCGCTACCTGATGGAGCGTTTCATTACGGCGCCGGTAACGTTCAGCGCGGAAACAGGGCAGGACGTGCAGCTGAAACCGGCGCCCGGCTACCGGCCAAGCTTGAAACTGGCCTCGCTCGATATCGAGACGACGGCCCATGGCGAGCTGTATTCGCTGGCCCTGGAAGGCTGCGGCCAGCGCCAGGTCTACATGCTGGGGCCGCAAAACGGCGGCGATGAGCTACTCGACTTCGACCTCGAATACTGCGACAGCCGCGCACAGATCCTCGAGCGCCTGAACACGTGGATGGAGCGGCACGATCCGGACGCCATCATCGGCTGGAACCTGGTGCAGTTCGACTTGCGCGTGCTGCGCGAACACGCCGAGCGCTACCAGGTACCGTTGAAACTGGGACGCGGCGGCGCCGTGATGGAATGGCGCGAGCATGGCGGCAAGCAGGAGCATTACTTTGCCGCCGCCGCGGGACGCCTGATCATCGACGGCATCGAAGCCTTGCGCTCGGCGACATGGAACTTTTCCTCGTTCAGCCTGGAAAACGTGGCGCAGACCTTGCTGGGCGAAGGCAAGTCCATCGACAATCCCTATCAGCGCATGGCCGAGATCGACCGGCGTTTCCGCGAAGACAAGCCCGCGCTGGCCCGTTATAACCTCAAGGATTGCGAGCTGGTCACGCGCATCTTCGCCAAGACCGAGTTGCTGACATTCCTGCTGGAACGGGCCAGCGTGACGGGCCTGGCGGCCGACCGCAGCGGCGGCTCCGTGGCCGCCTTCGAGCACCTGTACTTGCCGCTGATGCACCGGCAGGGTTACGTGGCGCCCAACCTGGGCGATGTCTCGGGCGAAAACAGCCCCGGCGGCTTCGTCATGGATTCGCAGTCGGGCCTGTACGATTCCGTGCTGGTGCTCGACTATAAAAGCCTGTACCCGTCCATCATCCGCACTTTCCTGATCGACCCCGTGGGCCTGGTGGTGGGCACCAGCGGCGACGAGGCCGATACCGTGCCCGGCTACCGGGGCGCGCAGTTTTCACGCGTAAAACATTGCCTGCCTGCCATCGTGAAACAGGTGTGGCAAGGGCGCGAGGCGGCCAAGCGCGAGCGCAACGCGCCGCTGTCGCAAGCGTTAAAGATCATCATGAACGCGTTTTACGGCGTGCTGGGGTCGAGCGGCTGCCGCTTTTTCGACCCGCGCCTGGCCTCGTCGATCACCCTGCGCGGCCACGACATCATGCACCGCACGCGCGAGCTGATCACCGAGCAAGGTTATCAGGTGATCTATGGCGACACGGATTCCACGTTTGTGTGGCTCAAAACAGCGCATACGGATGAAGAGGCAGGCAAGATCGGCCGCGCCCTGGTGGCGCATGTGAACGCCTGGTGGGACGCCCATCTGCGCGAAGAATTCGGCCTCGAGAATGCGCTGGAACTGGAATTCGAGACCCATTACCGGCGTTTCCTGATGCCCACCATCCGCGGCTCGGAAGAAGGCAGCAAGAAGCGCTACGCGGGCCTCGTGGGCAAGCCCGACGGCAGCGAACAGATGGTCTACAAGGGCCTGGAAACGGTGCGCAGCGACTGGACGCCGCTGGCGCAGCAATTCCAGCAAGCCTTGTACCTGCGTATCTTCCAGCGCGCCGCCTACCAGGACTATGTGCGCGACTACGTGGCGCGCACGGTGCGCGGCGAATTCGACGCTTTATTGGTCTACCGCAAGCGCTTGCGCCGCCCGCTCGACGATTACCAGCGCAACGTGCCGCCCCACGTGCGTGCGGCGCGCACGGCCGACGCCTACAACCTGGCGCAGGGCCGGCCGCTGCAATACCAGAACGGCGGCTGGATCAGCTATGTCATCACGGTGGCGGGGCCGGAACCGCTGGAAACGCAGCGCTCGCCCATCGACTACCAGCATTACCTGACGCGCCAGCTGCAGCCGGTGGCCGACGCGATACTGCCCTTCCTGGGCGACGATTTTTCGCGCCTGGTCTCGGGACAACAGGATTTGTTTTAGATCAATTTTACTGACCTGCGCGGCCAAGCTGAGGTAATATCGGCGCCTGCCGGGCCAGTCCGCGGGCGCTGTGCGCCGGGGCAGCGTAAAATACGCCTTGGCGAAAGAATAAGAGCTGCATGAAGAAGAAGATGCCATTCCAGACGAGAATCATTCGCAAGAAGATTTTCCCCGCTGAAATGGCGCATAATTTCACACTATGTTGAACCAGCGGGCAGCAGCAACAGCCATCTGCCCTGCTAATTTTTGAATGAATTGACACCATGACCGAGATCACGTCCCTGAGAGACATCCCGCAAAAAAATATCTTCCGCAAGGGCGACACCTTTGTGCTGTTCGGCGAGCTGTTCGGCCGCGGCTATGTGAATGGCTTGCTGGACGAAGCGCGCAAGGCGGGCATGAATATCGTCGGCATGACGGTCGGCCGCCGCGATGAAAACATGGCGCTGCGCCCGCTGAACGCGGAAGAGCTGGCGGAAGCCGAAGCCAACCTGGGCGGCCGCATCATCAATGTGCCGCTGATGGCCGGTTTCGACCTCGACGCGCCAGCCGGCGAACCGACGCCGACGGCCCTGCTGGCCGACATGACCCTGAAAAGCTGGCAGGAAGACAAGCTGGACTGGGCGCAGATCGAACGCTGCCGCGAAGCCGGCATCGCCCGCTTCAGCGCTTCCGTGGCCAAAGCCATGGCCGAGCTGGACAGCCTGATTCCTGACGGCAGCAATGTGTATTTCGCCCACACCATGGCGGGCGGCATTCCAAAGGTCAAAGTCTTCCTGGCGATCGCCAACCGCATCTACAAAGGTCGCGGCGAGCGCTTCATGTCCTCGCGCGCCCTGCTCGACAGCGACCTGGGTAAATTGATCCTGATGAACTTCGACGAAGTCACGGCCAACACCCTGCAGCACCTGATCGACGGCAGCGCCGCCATCCGCGCCCGCATCGAGCAAACGGGCGGCCAGGTGCGCTACAGCGCCTACGGCTACCACGGCACCGAGATCTTGATCGACGGCAAATACCAGTGGCAAACCTACAGCAACTACACGCAAGGCCTGGCCAAGATGCGCCTGGAAAACGTGGCCAAGGCCGCGTGGGAAAAAGGCATCAAGGCGACCGTCTTCAATTGCCCGGAAATCCGCACGAATTCGTCCGACATTTTCGTCGGCGTGGAACTGTCCCTGTTCCCCCTGCTCGACGCACTGAAAAAAGAAGGCGGCGCAGCCTGGGCCGAAGAGCAATGGAAAATCTGCCAGGGCTTGCTGGAAGACGGCGTGTCGCTGCAAGACTTGCTCGACCGTATCGCCGCCTACAATGGCGACGCCACGAGCGTGCAGTTCCGCAACTTCGCCGCCTGGCCGATGGACAACACCCCTGAGCTGGCCGACGTCATGATCGGTACCTCGGACGACATCACCAAGCTGCACAAGGACCGCAAGGAACTGATCACCGACCACCTGAGCTCGCTGGTGCTGGAAGGCACGGGCCCGCTGATGTTCCACACCATGTCGGAACCGCCAGCGCCCGTCGTCTGGCTCAACCACGACATCATCGCGCGCCAGCTGAACTCGGTTCACAACTGAGCTTGATGTAGCGCACACCACCGACGGCCCGGCTCATCCCCGGGCCGTCGGCGTTTCTGCGCGTGCTTTATGCGCGCACGATGGACACGCCGCCATCGGCCAGCAGTGCCGTGCCGGTGGTGAAGCTCGAGGCATCGGACGCCAGGTACAGCGCCGAGCGGGCGATCTCGTCCGGCGTAGCCAGACGTTTTAACGCATGCAAGCCCGCCACGAAGGCCAGCGCTTCGGGCGTATTCGCCACTGCGCGCCCCATGGGCGTATCGGTGCCGCCCGGCAGCAGGGCATTCACGCGGATACCCGCCGTGCCATACTCGGCCGCCAGGGCCTTGGTCAAACCGATCACGCCCGCCTTGCTGGCCGCATACGCGGCCATGCCGGACATGCCCAGCGTATGGCCGACAAAGGTCGAGGTAAAAATCAGCGAACCGCCGCCGCGCGCCGCCATGGCGGGCAGCTGATATTTGGCGGCCAGGAAGGCACTGGTGAGATTGGTGTCGACCGCCGCCCGCCAGTCTTCCAGGGCAACTTCCTGCGTGGGTCCCATGGGTCCCAGGGTGCCCGCATTATTGAAGGCGATATCGAGGCCGCCAAAGCGTTGCAGCGCCAGCGCCACGGCCGCTTGCGCGCACGCCGCCTCGCCCACGTCGCCGGCACAGGCCACGGCTTGCGCGCCGCCGTCCGCCAGCTGCGCCACCAGCGCATCGAGTTCCTTCCGCCGCCGCGCCACCAGCACCAGCCGCGCGCCATGCCGCGCAAACAGCCGCGCCGCCGCATGGCCAATGCCCGAGCTGGCACCCGTGATGATGGCGACCTTATTTTCCAGTTGTAACATTTGCGTCCCCTTCATGTGGCTGAAAGGGAAAAGATAGGCCGGCAAGCCAGGCGCGGCACTCCGCTTCTTGCGCTGGAATCGGCATCGTCACAGATTCTGCAGGCTTGGGCAAAACACACGCCAAGCATAAAACTTGCCAGATTGTGACAAATCAGTGATAATGCGTCTCGCGTTGCCGGGATGGCGGAATAGGTAGACGCACGGGACTCAAAATCCCGCGCTGGAAACAGCGTGCCGGTTCGATTCCGGCTCCCGGCACCACAGAACACTTTAGTTGCACCTGATCAAACCCGCCCATCGACAGATGCTGCGGGTTTTTTTATGGCGTTTATGTAAACGCCCTGGCCGCGCCCGGTTTGTCGCTCAGCTCGTCGCAGGCCAAGCTCCCTCGCTTGCTCGATCCCCTTATCCAAACGGCCGCACGCCAAACAGCACGCCATGCAGCCAGAACGCCAGCAGCAGCCACAACGCACAGCCCGCGACTATGGCGATCAGGGTGCCTTGGACGGTGCCGCCCTGGTAGGCGACGCCGGCCGCGCGGTCGCGCTGCACGGCGGCATACAGATCCACCGACGACCAGACGAGGAAGCCGCCGAACAGCAGCACGTCGGCCACGTTGCCGTTGGCCAGCAGATGCGCGACGGCCCAGAGTTGTGTGCCGAGCAGCATGGGATGGTGCACCAGGGTCTTGATGCGGTTGCGCGGCACATTGGCCGCCGCCAGCAAAATCAGCGAGAACAGCATCAGCAGGCCGCTGGCGTGGCGCAAGCCCATGGGCGGCGTCCACAGCACCTGCGGCTGCTGGCGCGCCAGGGCGTAGCCCCAGATGATCAGGCCCAGGCCGGCAAACGCCACGAGCGAATACAGGCCTTTCCAGCGTTTTTCGCCCAGGCGCGCCAGCTGGGCGCTGCGCCAGCCGTCGGCGACGATGCGCACCGAGTGCAAGCCCAGGAACAGCAGCAAACCGAGTATCAGCACCGTCATCGTCTTCTCCCCCAGTCAATGCCCGCTATCGAGCATACGCGACGCCATGGCCGGCGCCGTCCGTGCAGATCAACGTTCTTCGCGATAGTAATCGCAGCCCTCGAACGTGGTGCGCAGCGCCTGCTGCAGCTGGGCGTAGCGCTCGGGCGTCAAGTTGAAACGCACGTCGATCTGGCCGTCGTCATCCATCTGCATGGCGGCCTCGGCATCCATCTGCACGGACAGGCGGTTCGGATGCAGGATCACGGCGTGCATGTGGCCATACCACGCAAATTCCTGGCCGCCATATTCAATATACGGTTCGTCCATGCCCGTGGCCACGTCCTGCTCGTCGTATTCATCGGCGCGCTGCAGCATCAGGTAGACGGGCTCGCCTTTGCCCGCTGGCGCGGCCAGGGTGGTGATCAGGGCGTCGTCTTCATGGATGACGGACAACTCGGTGGCGGTAAATCCTGCGGACATGGCATGCTTTCAACAAATAAATGAATGACGCCACCATAGCGCAAAAGCGCCGCGCACGACATAGGGCGCGGCGAATAAAGCATGCCGCCGCCGGCCGCGCTCGCCGCCTATAATGGCCATTCCATCCATATTGCACAGGAGACCGTCTTGACCGCCGCATCACCTTATACCACCCGCCTGGCCATTCCCTCCATCGCCACCTATCAGCAGCTGCGCGTCGTCGCCGGGCTGAGCGCGAAAACCGCGGAGGCGGCGGCCAAGGGCTTGCCGAATTCCCTGTTTGCCGTGCAAGTGCTGCATGGCGACGAGGTCGTCGGCATGGGCAGGGTCATCGGCGATGGCGGCTGTTTTTACCAGGTCGTCGATATCGCCGTGCTGCCGGCCCACCAGGGCAAGGGCTTGGGCAAGCTGATCATGCGCGAAATCCGCCAGTTCATCGACAGCGACGTGCCGGAAAGCGCGTACGTCAGCCTGATCGCCGATGGCCAGGCGCAAGACCTGTATGCGCAGTTCGGTTTCAAGCATACGGCGCCCGCCTCCGTCGGCATGGCGCTGAAGCGCTAGGCGCCCGATGCCGGTCTGGCTGCTGTGCTGCATGGCGCTGGCGCTGCTCTTGAGCGCTGCCGCCTGGCGCGCCGAGCGCGCGCGGCAACGGCGCGGGCGCACGACACGCTGGCTGTGGCTGGCGGCCATCGCCGCGTCCGTCATCTTGCCCCTGGCGTGGCTGCCCGGCGTGCTGGCGGCCATGCCGGCGAAGCAGGCGCAGCTGAAACTGGGCTGGTTTGTCTTATCGAGCGGCATGCTGTTGATGCTGGTGCTGCGCAGCATCTGGCTGCTGTCGCACCAGCGCCGCTGGCAGAAAACATCGCTGCTGGGTACTCCCGTGTACTTGAGCGGCGGCATCGGCCCCTGCGTGGCGGGACTGCTGCGGCCGCGCATCGTGATGCCCGTCTGGCTGCAACTGATTCCTCCCCAACAACAAGCGCTGCTGCTGGCGCACGCACAATGCCGGCTGGCCGCGCGCGATCCGCAGTTGCTGGCCCTGGCCTACGCCTTGATCGTGATCATGCCGTGGAATGTGCCCCTGTGGTGGCAGCTGCACCGGCTGCGCTTTGCCATCGAGGTCGATTGCGATGCGCGCATGCTGGCGCACGGCCACGCGCTGCGCGACTATGCCTTCGTCCTGCGCCGGCACGGCCAGTATTATTCGGGCTTGACGGGCGCCTCGCCCATCGTGCTGAACGATCCGCTGGCGCTGCGCCGGCGGCGCCGGATCATGGCCAGATTTACCCGGGACCGGGCGGCGAACTTGCTATAGTAGCGGCAACGCCGCGCGGCACGCCCGCGATCCCGGCTTCCCCCTTCGAAATCAGAGAGATACCATGCTTTACCTGCTTGCCATCGTGATCGTCATCGCCCTGCTGTACTACGTCTTCAGCGGCCGCACGCCCGTCAAACCGCTGCACAAGCCGCTCGTCTCCGTGCGCCAGTACGTGCCGGCGATCCCTGCGGGCGCACCGGCGCACCACTGGAGCGACGAGGGGCGCTTTGCGTCGGAAGTGGAAAACGAAGCGATGTACCAGAGTGCCATCGCCAGGCTGGCCGGCGAACACGGCCCCGGCAACGCGGAAGAAAAATGCCTGGCCCTGCTCGTCTGCGACGATGCCAACCCGTTCCAGGACAAGGCCATCGCCGTCTTCATCGACGGCCTGCTGGTGGGCTACCTGTCGCACAACGACGCCCTGCGCCTGCGCCGCAACCTGGGCCGCATGGATCTGGTAGGCCAGCTGACCTCGTGCGACGCCGTCATCCGCGGCGGCGGCCTGTGGAACGGCAAGCGCCTGTCGTACGCCGTCTGGCTGGACTTGCAGCCGTACAACTAATGATCGCTATAGCGCGCGCGCCAGCCTGACGGCCCGCGTGGCAATAAAGCTGGGCAGGAATTTTTCAATTTCAAAGCGTGGGTGGGGATGCATTTCCTCGTGGTAACCGGCCAGCACGAAACCCGCCGCCAGCTGGCCGCCGATCTGGCTGTCCAGGCCGTGGCCGAAGACCAGCGCCTCGCCCTTTTCCATGCGCGCCGCCAGCACATCGGCATCCATATCCTCCACATCCGAATACGGCAGCACGAAACGGGGCCGTATCAAGCCCTGCTGTGCCCATTGCGGATCGCGGTCGCCGATGAACACGGCCGGATTGAAGAAACTGCTCAGCAGCACGCCGCCATCGGCCAGCACGCGCGCGCATTCGCGCCACACGGGAGCGATATCGGGCACGTACTGGTTCGACACGGGGTGGATGATGACATCGAAGCTGGCGTCGGCAAAGCAGGCCAGGTCGCGCATGTCGCCCTGGACGGTGGCCAGTTGCAAGCCGTCGCGTTCGGCCACCATGCGGTCTTGCGCCAGTTGCTGTTCAGACAGATCGAAGACGGTGACGTGCGCGCCGGCGGCAGCCAGCACGGGCGCCTGCTGCCCGCCGGCACCGGCCAGGCACAGGATGCGCTTGCCACGCACCTCGCCCAGCCAGCCGGCCGGCAAGGGACCGGGCGTCAGATGGATTTGCCACTGCCCGGCACGGGCCGCGGCGACGGTGGCGCTGTCGACGGGCTGCGACCACGGGCTGTTCCGTGCAGCCTGCGCATCCCAGGCTTGCTGATTGTGCCGCAAGAAGTTGTTACCGTTATTACCTAAAGGCATCGTCATCCTTTCAGAAAAACAGGACGCGAATGTAGCATGACTCCAGGCAAGGCGCCACACTGCGCGTGCTGGCCGAAAAGAATACGAGAAGGCCTGGAAGCCCGAGAAGTGAACTCCCGCCACGGCCAGCGTTGTTGCGTCACACAAAGAAGTGCCGGACAGATGGCGCCGGCGCCGATGCAGACCACTGGAAGGGCAAGGAGTTCAATGCCATTATCGCCGGCAGGAAGCCAGGCATTTTGATGCACATCAAACACCTCGCAATTTTCTGCCGATGGACTTGCAGATGGCCATCGCCCGTGTTTTTTTGACCCACGTCAAGCCCCGCATAAGAAAACTGCCGTCCAGCACGGCAATGCTGGACTTGCCCGTGTTGCCGTTCTAGCCTTGTTGCCACCCTGACTAGCGAATGACACCATGGCTTACAAATCCATCCTCGTCCACGCCGACCTGTCGCGCCATGCGCCGCAGCGCATCGCCATCGCGGCGCGGCTGGCGCACACGCACCAGGCGCACCTGATCGGCGCCGCCATGACGGGCGTGTCGCGCTTTACCCTGGAAAACAACCGCGGCATGCGCGGCGGCGCCGTGGCGGCGCAGATCAATGCCCTGCACGGGCAGGCGGAGCAGGCGCTGGACCAGTTTGAAACGCTGGCGCGCCAGGCCGGCGCCGTTTCGCTCGAGCGGCGCCTGATCGAAGACGACGAGGATGGCGGCCTGGCCGTCAGCGCCCGCTACAGCGACTTGACGGTGCTCAGCCAGCACGACGCCAGCGAAGCGCTGCCCGGCACCATGAGCGACCTGGTGCCCTACGTCATGCTGAACGCGGCCCGTCCCGTGCTGATCGTGCCGCGCAGCGGTCAATTCGCGCAAGTGGACAACACCGTGGTGGTGGCCTGGGATGGCAGCATGGAAGCGACGCGCGCCATCGGCCACGCCCTGCCGCTGCTGCGCGCGGCGCGCCTGGTGGTACTGGCCCTGCTGCACCCGCCGGCCGGCCACGCACAGCCGGCCCGCCATCCGGGCGCCGACATCGCCGCCTACCTGAGCCGCCATGGCGTGCCCGTCGAGGTGCGCCCCGCCGTCACCACGGGCGACGTCGGCGCGGCGCTGCTGGCCATGACGGCCGAAGTGCATGCGGACCTGCTGGTCATGGGCGGCTACGGCCACGCCCGCTTCCGCGAAATCCTGCTGGGCGACGTGACGGAAACGGTGCTGCGCCAGATGACCTTGCCCGTGCTGATGGCGCACTGAGATCCCGCGCGCCACGTTCTGTTGCACAATGGCTATACTTGCCTGATTTTCCATATCAAGGCAATGTAGATGAAGCAACAAATGATCAATTGGGGCAGCAGCCTGGCGCCGTTCGGCAGCGAACTGCTGTGGACCGCCCTGCCATCGATGCTGCTGTATGGCATGCTCGGCTTTGTGCTGGCGCTCGGCATCTGCTACCAGCTGGCCAGAAAATGCCTGCTCGTGCGCCGTCCGCGCGCCTGGCATGTGGCCGCCAAGCTCAGCTATGTATTGATCCTGTTCGCGCTGCCGCTCCTCGGCGGCGGGTTTGGCGCCGTGCACAGCGCACACCGCATGGTCAACCAGGCCCTCGAGCGCGACCTGCAGCCGGTGGTCGAAGCGCAGATGCCGGCGCTGCGCGTCTACCTGGAGCAGCAGGCCAGGCTGATCGCCCCGGGCCAGCCCATCAGCGTGCGCAGCCTGCTCGAACCCTTCGTGCAAGGCATGTATTACCAGCCCACGTCCAGCAGCTACTGGGAACGCAGCAAGGCGCGCTGGATCAATGAATTCATCCTGCGCCGCGGCAGCGTGCTGCTGACGCAAGTGCTGCAGGAACAGCTGATCGCCAGGGTCGGCCTGCTCGGCGAAGCGCTCAAGGGCGCCAACTTCCGTGGCCAGGCGACGGGCGAGCTGGCCGCGCTGGGCACCGACCTGGCCGTGCGCCTGACCACCGACGTGGCGCGCCAGGCCGACTTCAGCAAACTCGACAAGTCAGTGCCGATGATCTTCATCGATGCCATCAAGCGCCAGGCCGGCGCCTATTTCAATTCGCTCAAGATCACGCTGGGCCTGTTCGCGCTGGTCGCGCTGCTGCTGGTATGGGGCGAGATCATGCTGTACCGCCACTATTACCTGCGCCGCCATCCGGCCGCCACGGCCCTGCCCGTGCCACCGACGTAAAAAAGCCGCCCCTCCTTGCGGATGGCGCGGCTTTCAGGCGGCAACTAAAAGCTTAGGCTTTGCGCTGCGCCACGGCGTCGACCACGCACAAGGCCGTCATGTTGACGATGCGGCGCACGGTGGCCGATGGCGTCAGAATGTGCACGGGCTTGGCGCAGCCGAGCAGGATCGGGCCCACGGCGATGCCGTTGCCGGCGGCCGTTTTGACCAGGTTGTAGGCGATGTTGGCCGACTCGATGTTCGGCATGACGAGCAGGTTGGCGTCGTTCTTCAGTGCCGAATTCGGCATGATTTTCTGACGCAGCTTGCTGTCGAGGGCCGTATCGCCGTGCATTTCGCCGTCGATTTCCAGGTCCGGCGCGCGTTCCTTGACGATGGCCAGCGCGGCGCGCATCTTTTGCGCCGAGGCGCTGTCGCTGGAACCGAAGTTCGAGTGCGACAGCAGGGCCGCGCGCGGCGACAAACCAAAACGGGTCATCTCTTCGGCGGCCATGATGGTGATCTCGGCCAATTGCTCGGCGTCCGGGTTTTCATTGACGTGCGTGTCGACCATCACCAGCTGGCGTTCCGGCATGATCAAGACGTTCATGGCCGCATACACGTTGCTGCCGGCGCGCTTGCCCAGCACCTGGTCGATGTATTTCAGGTGCAGCTGGGTGGTGCCGAAGGTGCCGCAGATCATGCCGTCCGCGTCGCCCTTGTGGATCATCATCGAACCGATCAGGGTGTGGCGACGGCGCATTTCCAGTTTCGCGTATTCCTCGGTGACGCCCTTGCGGCTCGTCATGGCGTAGTACGTATTCCAGTAATCGCGATAGCGCTCGTCGAAGTCCGGGTTGATGACGTCGAAATCGACGCCTTGCTTGAGGCGCAGGCCGAACTTCTGGATGCGCGCTTCGAGCACGGGCGGACGGCCCACCAGGATGGGACGCGCCAGTTTTTCATCGACCACCACTTGCACGGCGCGCAGCACGCGCTCTTCTTCGCCTTCGGCGTAGACGATGCGTTTCAGTTCGGCCGGCGTGGATTTGGCCATCAGGAACAGCGGCTTCATGAAGGTGCCGCTGCGGTAGACGAATTGCTGCAGGCTGTCCGCGTACGCCTGCAAGTCCTTGATCGGACGCGTGGCGACGCCGGAATCCTCGGCCGCCTTGGCCACGGCCGGCGCGATCTTGATCAAGAGGCGCGGATCGAACGGCATCGGGATCAGGTATTCAGGGCCGAACGACAGGTTGCTGATGCCGTAGGTAGTGGCCACGATGTCGGACTGCTCGGCGTGCGCCAGATCGGCGATCGCGTGCACGACGGCGATTTCCATCTCGCGCGTGATCGTCGTCGCGCCGCAATCGAGGGCGCCGCGGAAGATGTAGGGGAAGCACAGCACGTTGTTGACCTGGTTCGGATAGTCCGAACGGCCCGTGGCGATGATGGCGTCGCTGCGCACGGCCTTGACTTCTTCCGGCAGGATTTCCGGATTCGGGTTGGCCAGCGCCAGGATCAGCGGGTTCGGCGCCATCTTGCGCACCATGTCCTGTTTCAGCACGCCGGCGGCGGAAACGCCGAGGAAGATGTCGGCGTCCGGGATGACTTCGCCCAGGGTGCGCAGCGGCGTGTCTTGCGCGAAGCGTTCCTTGTCCGGGTCCATCAGTTCCGCGCGGCCCTTGTAGACCACGCCGGCCAGATCGGTGACGTAGATGTTTTTGAGGGGGAAGCCCAGGTCGACGATCAGGTCCAGACAGGCCAATGCCGCCGCGCCCGCGCCCGAGACGACCAGCTTGCAGTCCTCGATCTTCTTGCCGACGGCTTTCAGGCCGTTCAGGATGGCCGCGCCGACGATGATGGCGGTGCCGTGCTGGTCATCATGGAAGACGGGAATCTTCATGCGGTCGCGCAGCTGGCGCTCGATGTAGAAGCACTCGGGCGCCTTGATGTCTTCCAGGTTCACGCCGCCGAAGGTCGGTTCCAGCGACGCGATGATGTCGACCAGTTTATCGGGATCCGATTCGTTGATTTCGATGTCGAAGACGTCAATGCCGGCGAATTTCTTGAACAGCACGCCCTTGCCTTCCATCACCGGCTTGGCGGCCAGCGGGCCGATATTGCCCAGTCCCAGCACGGCCGTGCCGTTGGTGATGACGGCCACCAGGTTGCCGCGCGCCGTGTATTTATAGGCATTCGCCGGATCGATGACGATTTCTTCACACGGTGCCGCCACGCCTGGCGAGTAGGCCAGTGCCAGGTCGCGCTGGTTGGTCAGTTGTTTGGTCGGCGTCACGCTGATTTTGCCGGGGCGCGGGCACTCGTGATACTCGAGTGCGGCCAAGCGCAATTGTTGACGCAATTCTTCTTTTTTATCAGATGACGAATCCATGCTGTGCTGCCTTCCTGTTTGGTCGATCGGGTGTTCCGGATTTTATCAGACCGATTCTTTCAATTAGCTAGGTATTTTCCGCTAGCCACAGTCTGATATCACGAAAACGCATAACCTAGCATTGTAAGGCCGTCCGGCGGCACAAACGTCCTCAACAGGAAAAACTATCAAATTTTAGATTTCAATTAGTTTTTGTGATCAGTCGCCGGGGGCACGCCACAGCGGCAGCGCGGCGACGGCGCGCTCGAGATCGTCCATGTCGTCGTGGCCCAGGCTGGTGTCGAAGGGGGCGGACAGGATGCGGCGCATCAGGGCCAGACGCGTCGTGGCTTGCTCCTCGTCGATGAAGCGCGTCGTCTCCGCGCAATACCGTGCGCGGCGCTGGGCATCGGCGCCGTCATCATCGCCGTCGGGATAATAATGGCGGCCAATGTTATTGAGCGATATCAACAAAAATTCGATCTCGCGCAGGATGCGCAGCGCATCCTCGCCGGACAGCACGATGCGGCGGTTGGCGGGCAGCAGGGACGGCGGCACGGCGCGCTTATTCGAAATTGTCATCGATCAGGAAGCCGTAATCGTCATCGATCAGCATTTGCAGATACGCATCGAAACTGTCGGCGATGACCTGGTAGTTGTCGGGATCGTGCAGGAAGCGCACGACCTGCCCCACCTTGCCCGACGCCGTGGGCGTGAAATCGACATACAGGCGCGAGGAGCCGCCATTGTTCATGCAATGCGAAAAACACAGGCGCTGGCCCTGCTGGATGCCCGCGTCGATGCGGGTGTCGACGATGCCGGGGTCGTCTTCCAGGTAATGGCCGTAGATATCGGCGATGCTGCGCTGGTTCGCTTGCCGGTCTTCCAGGATCTGTTCGACGGAGCTCAGGTAATACGGGTACTCGAACACGTCCGAGCCCAGCATGTACACCAGCACCATGCCGCCCGCATATTCCTGGTAATACGTGCCGTTGTACTGGCCCAGCAGGCGCAGCAGGCTGTCCGGGCACAGCGGATACGTTTGGCGCAAGCTGGCCAGTTGCGCCGCGCTGGCGCCGCTGGCCAGCGCCAGCTCCGCCAGCGGCTCGGGCGGCATGGCCTGGCGCAAGCCGGCTAAATAGTGGTCGACGATGTTCATAGCCGAAATATATCAGCTGGCCGATACGCCATGCGCACGCTAGCGCGCACCGGCCAGCCGCGCCCCCGGCGCGAAGCGCACGGCGATCAGCAGCAACAGCACCACGCCGCCCGCCATCACCATCCACGCCTGGGCCAGGCTGGACGAATGCTGGCGGATCAGCCCGGCGATGAAGGGCATGCTGCTGGCGATGATGTAGCCGCCGCCCTGCACAAAGCCGAGCAAGGCGCCGGCGCCGGCCGGGTCACGCACGTGGTCCATGCTGACGATCAGCGACAGGGGAAACAGGGCGCCGATGCCGCAGCCGAGCAGGATCACGGCGGGAATGGCCAGCTGCGCGGGCGCCACGATCAGGCAAGCCAGGCCGGCCAGCACTGCCAGCAAGACCGACAATAACAGGATGCGGCGGTCGGGGAAGCGGTGGATGATGCTGGAAATCACCAGTCCCGCCAGCACTTCCACCAGGGTCAGGCCACCGAGCAGCAAGCCGCTGTCGGCCGCGCTCCAGCCCAGTTCCGTATAAAACGGCGGCAGCCAGGCCAGCACCAGCGTGTACGCCCCCGTGCCGATGCCAAAGAACACCATCAGCAGCCAGGCGCGGCCACTGCCCACGGGCAGGCTGGCGCCCGCGCCGCCGGTCACCTCCACGCGCGAGGCGGCGGCGCGGCGCCACAGCAGCGCGGCGGCCACGGCGGGCAGCGCCCACAGGGCCAGCAGCGCTTGCCAGCCCCAGCTTTGCGCCAGCGGTGAGGCGGATGCGGCGGCAATGGCCGCGCCGCCCATGATGCCCGTCGTATAAAAGCCCATCAACTGGCCCGCCCGTTCGGGGAAATGGCGCTTGATGAAAGCCGGCAGCAGCGCCTGCACCAGCGCGATGCCCAGGCCGCCCAGGGCCGCCGTGGCGATCAGGCCGCCGCTGCCATGCAAGGGCCAGCGCAAGGCGCAGGCGGCAGCGATGATGGCGATGCCGAGGCTGATGCCGCGCGCCACGCCCAAGCGGCGCTGCAGCTGGGCGCCCGCCAGCGCGCACACGCCCATGGCGAACACGGGCACGGTGGTCAGCAAGCCCGCGTCGGCATTGCTGAGGCCCGTGCTGGCCTGGATGCTGTCGAGCAAGGGGCCGATGGCGGCCAGGATGGGGCGCAGGTTCAGGCCCAGCAGGATGATGGCGGCCACCAGCAAGGCGGACGAGGGCAGCGGAGAAGAGACGGGGCGTTCAACAGGCATGGCAGAGTAGTCCTTGCCTCGCAGGGAGGCACATGGTTTAATGCGTGACATAATCACTTGATGAAAAGTATCTTAGCATAAAGATAGAAATCTATCTTTATGTCGAGATAAATGCCTACGCCATGACGGATACCCCGCAAGAACACACGCGCGCGCAATTTGCCGCCGCACAATGGCAGCGCGAGCTGCCGCAGATGGATACGCGCGCCATGCAGCTGGTGGGACAGTTGGGCACGGTGGCGCAGCTGATGGCGCGCGACTGGCTCAATCCCCTGTTCGCCGAACACGGCTTGCAGCCGGGCGAATTCGACGTGCTGGCGACATTGCGCCGCTCGGGCGCGCCCTACAGCCTGACGCCGACGGCCCTGTACGAGGCGGCCATGCTGTCTTCGGGCGGCATGACCAACCGCATCGACCGGCTGGAAGCGGCCGGCCTGATCGAACGCCAGAAGCACCCGACGGACCGGCGCGGCGTGCTGGTGGCCCTGACACCCCAGGGACTGGCCTTGATTGAACAGCTGGTGCTGCTGCACGTGGAGAACGAGCGCGCCATGCTGTCGGCCTTGAGCGCGGACGAGCAGCGCCAGCTCGACCAGTTGCTGGCCAAGCTGCTGCAAGGCATGGCACAGGCGAAGAAGGGCTAAGCAGCGAGCAGCTGCGCCAGCTCGCGCAGCGCTGCATTGCCGCGCCGGGCCAGGCGCTGCAGGTCGGCAGGATCGCGGCTGTCGTACAGGGCCTGGACATGGCCCACGCTGGCCGCGCGCAAGTCGATATCGCTGTCGCGGTCTGGAAGCTCGGCGTCGGCCACGTGCCCCTCGACCAGGGTCAGATAATAATGGCGGGGCTTGCCGCGCAAATTGGCGGCAAACTGCAGCACCAGGCCGCTGTCGAACAGCAGGGCGCCGCTGCGGCCGCCCTGTTCCAGCAGCACGCGAAACGCGGGCAAGGGCTGCCGCGCCGCGCGCAGGAAGCCGGCCAGGTGCACCTGGTAACCGAGGTCCAGGCCATTCGCGCCCAGCTGGCCGCGCTGCAGATACGCCTTGAACGACGCCTGCACGGGCCGCTTGCCCCTGAGGAACAGGCGCTCGTCCTCGTACAGGCACAGCTGACCACCGTCGCTGATGGCGTCGAAGCCATGTGCTACCAGCTCCTGCGCCTCAAAGGTGGCCAGGCCGACGGCTTGCGGGTCGCGCAGCCAGCCGTGATCGAGCCAGGATTGCAGTAGAACGTGAATATCGGAAAGGGGCATGGCAAGTTGCTCGGCAGTGACAAAGGCCTGTATTGTAGGCCAGCCTATAATAGCCGGGCCACACCATCACTCAACGAACAGACCACGCCATGGCCCCACACGACGCGCTTTCCGAATTCGACCTGATCAAACACTATTTCGTGCGCCAGCGCCCCGGCCGCGCCACCCTGGGCATCGGCGACGATTGCGCGCTGATGACGCCAGCGGCCGGCAAGCAGATCGCCATCTCCTCGGACATGCTGGTCGAGGACCGGCACTTCTTTGCCGGCGCCGACGCCCGCATGCTCGGCCACAAAAGCCTGGCCGTGAACCTGTCCGACCTGGCCGCCATGGGCGCGCGCCCCGTGGCATTCACGTTGGCCCTGGCGCTGCCGCAAGCGGAACGCGCCTGGCTGGCCGGCTTTGCCGACGGCCTGTTCGCGCTGGCCGACGCCTTTGATTGCGAACTCATCGGCGGCGACACCACCAAGGGCCCCTTAAATATCTGCATCACCGTATTTGGCGAACTGGCGCCGGGCCAGGCCCTGCGCCGCAGCGCGGCCGTGGCGGGCGACGACATCTGGGTCAGCGGCACCCTGGGCGACGCGCGCCTGGCGCTGGCCGGCTACCGCATGGAACAGGAATTATCGCCAGCCGACCTGGCCACTGCAGGCGCGCGCATGCACACGCCGACGCCGCGCGTGGCGCTCGGCTGCGCTCTGGCCGAAGCGGGCCTCGCGCATGCGGCCATCGACATTTCGGACGGCCTGGTCGGCGACCTCGGTCACATCTTGAAAGCGTCGCGCGTGGGCGCCACCCTCGACGTCGACGCCCTGCCGGCCGGCCCCGTGCTGGCGCGGCAGGAAACAGGCCTGCGCCGCCGCTACACGGCCGCCGGCGGCGACGATTATGAACTGTGCTTCACGGCGCCCGCATCGTCGCGCGACGCCATCGCCGCACTGGCGATCAGCTGCGGCACGCCCGCCACGCGCGTGGGCCGCATCGAGACGCAAGCAGGCTTGCGGCTGGTGGATGCGGCCGGACAGCCCCTGGATTTACAACTGAGCTCGTTCGACCACTTCAGCGACTGAGCTAGCGCACCGCCACGCGCGCCAGCCCCGGCTGGTTCACCATCCAGTAGTGCTGGAAGGCCAGGCGGATGTTGTCGCGCAGCTGGGTGTCGTCCCACGGCTTCGTATAAAAACGGTAGATGGCGCCCCGGTTGATCGAGTCGAGCACGGCTTCCAGGCCCGTGTAGCCGGACAGGATGATGCGGATGGTTTCCGGGTACAGCTCTTTTACTTTGCTGAGGAATTCCGTGCCGCTCATGCTGGGCATGCGCTGGTCGCAGACGATGACGTGCACCCGGTGCAGGGCCAGCATTTCAAACCCTTCGGCCGGCGTGCTGGCCGTGAGGATCTGGTAGCCCTCGGGACGGAACAGGCGGTGCAGCGACGACAGCACGTTGACGTCGTCGTCGACGATGAGCAGGGTTTGCGCCGGCTGGGCGGCCGGGTCGTGGCCGGGCGGCAGGCCGGCGCCCGCGGCGATCATCTGCCCCAGTTCCAGCGCCGGCAGGGCGCGGCTGAAATAAAAGCCCTGGATCTCGTCGCAGCGGTTGCGCCGCAGGTATTCGAGCTGCGGGCGCGACTCCACGCCCTCGGCCACCACGCTCAGTTTCAGGCTGTGCGCCATGCTGACGATGGCCAGCGCGATGGCCGCGTCGTTCGGGTTGCTGGTGATGTTGCGCACGAAGGCGATGTCGATTTTCAGCTTGTCGATGGGGAAGCGCTGCAGATACGCGAGGCTCGAGTAGCCCGTGCCGAAATCGTCGATGGCCACCTTCACGCCGATCTTCTTCAATTTTCCCAGCACGACGATGGTGCGCTCGGCGTTCGACATCAGCGCCGTTTCCGTCAGTTCCAATTCCAGCAGCTCGGGCGCCACGTTGTGCCGTGTCAGCGCGCGCGTCACTTCGCCTTCCAGGTCGCCTTCGGCAAACTGGCGGCTCGACACGTTCACGGCCACGTGCACGGGGCCCACTTCGCTGTCGCGCCATGCGGCGATCTGGTGGCAGGCGGCCTGGATCACCCAGGCGCCCACGCGCACGATCAGGCCCGTGTCTTCCAGCACGGGCACGAATTCGGCCGGCGCCACCAGGCCGTAGCCGGGGCGGCGCCAGCGCAGCAGCGCTTCCACGCCGCTGATGCGGCCCGTGCGCAAATCCACCTTCGGCTGGTAATACAGGATGAACTGCTCGTGTTCGAGCGCATGGCGCAGCGCCAGTTCCAGGTCCAGGCGCGCCAGCACCTGCACGTTCATGCCGGCCGTGAAAAAGCGGTAGCCGTCGCGGCCCGCCTGCTTGGCGCCGCCCATGGCCGTATTCGCGTATTTGATCAGCGTTTCCGGGTCGGTGGCGTCGTCCGGATACATGGCGATGCCGATGCTGGCCGTCAGGGTGGCCGCGTGGCCGCGCAAGTCGAATGGCGCGCGCAGGGCTTCGCGCACCTGGTTGGCCACGGCCACGGCTTCCTGCTGGTTGCGGCTCATGGTCAGTATCAGCGCGAATTCGTCGTTGCCCAGACGCCCCACCGTGTCGCGCAGGCGCACGCATTCGACCAGGCGGTTGCTGAACTGGCGCAGCAGTTCGTCCCCCAGCGCCGCGCCCAGGGTGTCGTTGATGCTTTTAAAACGATCCAGCGCGATGAACAGCACCACGATGCGCCAGCTTTTTTCCTGCGCCAGTTCGACGGCCTGGGCCAGGGTCTGGTAGAACAGGCTGCGGTTCGGCAGCCCCGTCAAGCCATCGTAATGGGCCAGGTGCTTCAGGCGCTCCTGCGCCTGGCGCCGCTCGCTGATGTCGCGCGCCACGGCGATCAGCAGCAGGCCGCCCGCAGCCTGCCCGCCCATCACGGGCGCCTGCGCATACCAGTGCCAGCCCAGCTCCACGGGTATCAGGCTCAGGTCGCGCCGCACCAGTTCGCATTCCGTCACTTCCGTGGCCAGGTGGGCCGGGCCGCCCGGCAGCGCGGCCAGCGGCGGGGCCGGCGGCGACGGCAGCAGGCTGCCGGGCGCCAGCGCCAGCAGTTCGGCGCGCGCATAGCCGAGCAGGCGGCACGCGCCGTCGTTGACGTCGACCAGGGTCATGCCCAGCACGTCGACGAGGAAGATGGCGTCCGTGGTGGCGTCCATGGCGCCGCGAAAGCGCTGCAGTTCGGCCGTGCGCTGGCTCACCGTGCGTTCGAGCAAGGTGTTGTAGTGGCGCGCGGCGCGGTGCAGCAGCCGCACTTCAAGCATGTTGCGGATGCGCGTGAGCACTTCGAGCGCATCGAAGGGCTTGCTGATGAAGTCGCGCGCGCCCGCTTCCAGCGCCGCCAGCTTGGCGTCCGGGTCGGCGGCGATCACCAGCACGGGCAGATAGCCTTCCAGCTCCAGCGGACGCAAGGCATCCATCACCTCATAGCCGCTCATGCCGGGCATCACCAGGTCGAGGATGATCAGGTCGAACTGGTGCCGCTGGTGCAGGCCGGCCACGGCGCGCGCGTCGAGGGTGCTGCTGATGGCCGTGTAGCCGCCGCTTTGCAGCAAATGCTCGAGCAGGCGCAAATTGACGTCCTGGTCGTCGACGATGAGAATTTTCGCCGCATAGATATCGGCCTGGCTGATCATGGCGCGCCTGTTCCCTTCTGCCGGCGCTGCTGCGCCACATAGGCCAGGGTGCTGTTGATCGCCTCGGTAAATTCATCGAGGTTGATCGGCTTGGTCAGGTAGCGGTAAAAGCCCAGCGCCATGCTGCGCTCGACGTCGCCCGGCATGGCGTTGGCCGTCAGGGCGATGACGGGAATGTGCGCCGTGCGGGGATCGGCGCGCAGCAGCTTCAGCGCTTCCGTGCCGTTCACGTGCGGCAGATTGATGTCCATCAGGATCAGCTGCGGCAGGTGCGTGCGCGCCATTTCCACGCCCAGGCGGCCATCCGTGGCCGTCAGCAGCTGCAATTGCGGGCAGTAGCGGACGATTTCCTCGACCAGGGTCAGGTTGGCGGGATTGTCTTCCACGTACAGCAAGGTCACGGGGGCGCTGTGATCGAGCAGCGCCCCGGCCAGGTCGGGCCGCGGCAAGGCCAGCAGGTCGGGTGCGGGCAAGGCGTCGACCACGCGCAGCTCGATCCAGAAGGTGCTGCCCTCGCCGGGCGCGCTGCTCACGCCGATGCTGCCATCCATCAGCTCCACCAGGCGCTTGGTGACCACCAGGCCGATGCCGCTGCCTTCTTCCGTGCCGCCCTCCTGCCCCAGCCGGTTGAAGGGCTGGAACAGCAGCGCCACCTGTTCGCCGTCCAGGCCCACGCCCGTGTCGCGCACGCTGATGCGCACCCGTCCGTCCGCCTGCGGCGCGCAATCGATGGCCACCTGTCCCTGCTCGCGGTTGTACTTGAGCGCGTTCGACAGCAGGTTCAACAGAATCTGCTTGAGGCGCGTGCGGTCGGCCAGCACGTTCAGGGGGCAAGCGTCGGGAAAGGTCATGCCGATGCCGCGCTGGCTGGCCAGCGGCGCGATCATGTCGCGGCACTCCTGCAAGATGGCGTCCAGGCCCACCGGTTCGAGCGAGAGGCTGACGGTGCCCGATTCCACCTTCGCCAGGTCGAGGATTTCATTGATCAAGGTCAGCAGGTGGCGCCCCGATTTCAGGATATGCCCGGCGAACTCCTTCTTTTGCTCCAGGGTCGACGGCAGGCGGTCGGAACTGAGGATTTGCGCGAAGCCCAGGATGGCGTTGAGCGGCGTGCGCAATTCATGGCTCATCGACGACAAAAACGCCGACTTGGCATAGTTGGCGCTGCGCGCCTCTTCCATCGCCATGGCCAGTTCGCCATTCGTCATTTCCAGCTGCATCGTGCGCTCGTGCACGCGTACTTCCAGCTCCTGATTCAGGCGCATGACTTCCTGCTGCGCCTGGGTGCGCTGCTCGCCCTCGCGCGCCAGCTCGCCGTTCGAGCGCTCCAGCGCCTGCGTGCGCAGCTCGATCTCGGCCAGCATCTTGTTGAAGGAATCGACCAGCTGCGCCACCTCGTCGACGCTGAGCTTGCGCGCGCGGCGCGAGTAGTCGCCCGTCTCGATCACTTCGCGCGCCACGTCGGCGATGTCGAGGATGGGCTGCGTGATGACGAAATCGAGGCGGCGCAGCAGCAGCAAGGCCACCAGCAGCGCCAGCACCGTCACGCCCAGCGCGATGGCCAGGTAATCGGCCGTGCGGCCTGCCAGTTCGTAATCGGCGCGCAGATACACGGTGCCCAGCAGCTCGCCATTGTCGACGATGGGCTTGAACAATTCGACGGATTTGCCCGCGATGCTGACGCCTTCCTTGCCCGCCTTCGCCGGCAGCTCGCCCAAGCGTTCATTCGCGCGGTAGCTGGCAAACAGGCTGCCGTCGGCCTTGTACAGGGCGCCGGCCGTCACGCGCGGGCGGATGCGCATCAGATTGAGGTTTTCCAGCGCCAGGCGCTCGTCGTCGAAGGCCAGCGCGGCCGAACTCATGTGCCCGAGCAGTTCGGCCTGGGTACTGATGTCGGCCACCAGATTGCGGTGGTAGGCGCGCAAGTCGTAGGCGACGATGGTGCCCAGCGAAATGACGAGCGCCACCAGGGTGGTCAGCAAGACCACCGACATCAGCTTGTGGCGGATGGAACGCAGTCGTATCATCTAGGCGCCTCCCGTCTGCACGCGGTAGGCGGCCAGCAGCATGCGCGCGCTGATGCGGATATGCGCCTGCGCCACGGGTTTCAGCGCCACGTCGAAGCGCACCTTGTCTTCGGCCATCACAAAATTGATCATGCTGCCCATCGCGTAGACCTCATCCGAATCGGACACCGTCAGCAACGCCAGGCCACGGCTGGCGGCCAGCATTTCCTGCAGCGCCATTTTATCCAGCGCGCCCAGGTACAGCACGTGCAGCCCGGCCAGCGCGTCGCCGCGGCGCACTTTTTTCACCTGCACGGCGCGGCCGTTGACGCTGTGCCCGGCCACGCTCTGTTCGAGCTGCTCGGCCAGCGCATCGGCGCCCGCCACGCCGATCACCAGCGGGGAGTCGGGCCGGGCAAAGCTGCCGTCGGGCCACTCGACATAGCCGGCAAACTTGTACAGATATCCGGCCTTCACCTGGCGTTCCAGTTCACCCGGCACCTGCGCCCGCGCATCGGCGCACAGCACGCCCAGGAGCAGCATTAGCCAGCCCCAGCGCAGGGAGCGGCGAGCAGCGCCGCGCACAGGGCGGCGCAGGGGGCCAGGATGACGCCACCAGGTCCAGTTCAGAATTGCCATGACAACCGAGTAAAGATAATGCATATGAAGGCGCGGCACCATGCCGCCTGCCTGTTCGAGCGATGCGCACCAGGGTGGCGCAGCGACAGAGCGCCTGCCGGCCCGAAGTGGTAGCAAATGTATAAAAGAGTGTACGCATTTTCGCTGTGACCGGGGAAAGTTTCTTTTACCGTCGGCCATGCTACAGTCTTGCCACCATTTTCACCGCACACAGGAGCCATCCATGAGCAAGGAACTCGTCCCCCTCTCCACCGCCGTCGGCCTGGCCTTGCAGGCGAAAGGCCTGCTGCTGGCCACGGCCGAATCGTGCACGGGCGGCGGCGTGGCGCAGGCCGTCACCGATATCTCGGGCTCGAGCGCCTGGTTCGAACGGGGCTTCGTCACCTATTCCAACGGGGCCAAGACCGGCATGCTGGGCGTGCCCGCCGAACTGATCGCCGCACACGGCGCCGTCAGCGAGGAAGTGGCGGCCGCCATGGCGCAAGGCACCCTGGCCCACAGCGAGGCCCAGGTGGCCGTCTCGACCACGGGCATCGCCGGCCCCACGGGCGGCGTGCCGGGCAAGCCCGTCGGCACCGTTTGCTTCGGCTGGGCCATGGACGGGCGCGTGCAGACGCAGCGGCTGGTGTTCGCGGGCGACCGGCAAGCCGTGCGCGAGCAGGCGGTGGCGCACGCCTTGCGGGAACTGCTGCGTTTTATTCAGTAGCGCCGGCGATGCAGGCGCGGTCGCGGCCCGCCTGCTTGGCCGCGTACAGGGCGCTGTCGGCGCGCATCAGCAATTCATGGCGGCCGGCGCCGTGGCGCGGATATTCGGCAATGCCGGCGGAAAAGGTGCAGCCCGTCAAGCTGTGCGGCGCCTGCTGGATCAGCAGCTGGCGGTAGCGCGCGGCGATATCGTCGATCTTGTGCGCGGCGATGAGGCTGTCGGCTTCGCGCAACAGCAGGCAGAATTCCTCGCCGCCATAGCGGCACACCATGTCGCTGCCGCGCAGCTGGCCTTCCACCAGGCGCGCGAACTGGATCAGCACTTCGTCGCCAAAATTATGCCCGTAGGTGTCGTTGACGCGCTTGAAGAAATCCAGGTCGATGATGGCGATGGCCACGGGTGCATCCGCGTCGGCCTCGTGCAGGATGGCATTGAGGCAGGTTTCGAAATGGCGGCGGTTGTACAAGCCCGTCAGGTGGTCGCGCATGGCCTGCTCCTTCAGGCTGTCCTGCAAAGAATTGACGTGCAGGATCTGGTGCGCCAGTTCGCGGTTCAGGTGCTCGAGCTTGACGTTTTCCGATTCGCGCGCCGCCTGCAGCTCCAGCGCCTTGTCGCGCTCGGCCTTCAGGCTGTGCATTTCCTTTTCCAGATTGCGCATCAGGCTGCGCGAGGCGCGCGCCGACTTGCTGCTAGCCTCGTACGCGGCCTGGTATTGCTGCAGGAAACCGTACGCGGTTTGCCATTCGCCCAGCTGGGCATTGATGTCGGCCAGGCCGCGCAGGATCTGTTGCTGGTGAAACGGATTGCGCGTCCAGCTCAGCAGGCTGTGCGCCTGCGTCAGGGATGCCAGCGCCTGCGCCGTCTGGCCCGCGTGCAGGTCCAGCTTGCCGCGCACCAGCCATGCATGCATCTGCTCCTCCAGGTCCTGGCCCCGGCGCGCATAGTCTTCGGCCCGCAGCAGCAATTGCAAGGCCTTCTCGGGCTGGCGCAGCAGGATGGCGGCATGGGCGGCGATGCAGAACAGGAAGGCGCGCACGGCCAGGTCTTCTTCCGGCCACTCGTAAAACGGCTCGACCAGCGCCAGCGCCTCGGCCGGCTTGCCGGTGGCTAATAAACACATGGCCAGGTTGGCCGAAACGATGGTTTGCTGGTATTTGAGCTTTTGCGTGCCGATGATGTCGAGCGCCTCGACCAGCAGGGGAATGGCGTCTTCATCGTTGCCCAGGTCATGCTGCGACGACGCCAGGTTCGACAGGCTGTTGACCCGGTGCGCGGGGCTGCCGAAACGCTCGGCGATGTCGAGCGCCAGCAGGAAATTGCGCGGGCCGTCCTGCGTATCGCCACGGTTCAGGGCATCGACGCCCAGGCGCGCGTACAGCATGAACTTGTGCAGCGAGTCGGGGATCTGCGCGGCCTGGCTGCGCGCCTGCAGGAAGTGCTGCTCGGCATCGGCAAAGTCGCCGCGCCGGCTCGCGTACGCGCCCTGCAGGGCGGCCACTTCCATGCCGCCTTCCAGGTCGCAGGTCTGCTTGAAATAGTCGCGCAGACGCTCGCACGACGGCTCCGTTTCGCCCGCATAATAGGACAGCCAGCAATGATTGAGTTCCGCATATGCGCCGCCGCGCGCATACTGTTGTCGTTGCGCCGCCGCCAGCGCCATCTGCGCCAGCCGGCGTGCCTGGCGGCGGTTGCCGATCAGACAGGACAGGGCTTGCTGATTCAGACGGTCAATGTCGGCTTTATCGAGACTGGAGATCGGCACTGCGTCCTCGTTCACACTCTGGGGTGCATTTTTCACACAAAACTTGCTTTGTATCAATGGTATCCTGATTAACATCATAACCAGATTCACGCGCGCGCATGGCATCTTTGCAAAGGATTGTGGTAAAAATGCCAGTCGTGGCCTGGCCGGGCGCCATCGCCGCTGTCACGGATCTTTGATTGTCACTGACGCAACAACTTGGAGTAGTCGCAATGCAAAACACGGTACATTTCATCCTGCAGGGCAAGGGCGGCATCGGCAAGACCCTCGTCTCGACCCTGCTGGCCCAGTGGATAGGCGGCAAGGACGATACGCCGCTGCGCTGCTACGACACCGATCAGGAAAACGCCACGTTCTCGCGCTACAAGGCGATGAACGTCAAGCATGTGCCCGTGATGACGGATGCGCGCAACATCGATCCGAAACGCTTCGACGCGCTGATGATCGACATCCTCGACACGGACGGCAACTGCGTGATCGACAATGGCGCGAACACGTTTTCGCCGCTGATGGGCTACCTGCTGGAAAACGACTGTTTTTCGCTGCTGGAAGAATCCGGCCGCAAGGTGTACATCCACACCATCGTCGGCGGCGGCGACACCCTGCACGACACGGCTACGGGTTTTGTCGCGACGGCCCAAGCGACGAAGGTGCCGCTGGTGCTGTGGCAAAACGAACACTTCGGCCTGCTGCAATCGGCGTCCGGCAAGCAATTCGTCGAATCGCAGTCGTATGCCGACAACCGCGCGCGCGTAAAAGGCAGCATCACTTTGAGCCAGCGCAACCCCGACACCTTCGGCGCGGACGTCAAGAAAATGAACACGGCGCGCCTGACGATGCAGGAAGTGCTGCAGAACGACAAGTTCAACATCATGGAAAAGCAGCGCATCAAGGTCGTCTACCGCGACATCTTCGAACAGCTCGACAAGGTGCAGTGGTAGATGGACCGGCACACACTGCGCAGCCACGTGTTCGACAAGACGGGCATCAAGGTCGACGTCGACGACCCGATATTCGCCCTCGTGGCGCTGAACGAAGCGGTGCTGGCGGACACCGTCGAGCGCCAGCTAGCCCTGCTGGACGCCGCCACGCAGGCGCTGGCCGCGCAGGCGCGCGCCACGGGCGGCTTGCCGCCCGAACCGGGCGCTGCCATACCCCGGCCCGTGCCGCAAGCGCCCGGGCCTGTCCCCCTTTTTACGCCGCGCGAATGGCGTTTGCTGGGCGCGGCGGCCATCGTCTCGCTCGCCTGCGCGCTGCTGGTGCTGGGCGGCGCGGCCCTGCTGTATCAACCGTAGCACCGACCGTAGCACCATCGCGCTGGGCCAGCCACGAGCGGGCCGCAGCGTCTTCCCCACCCTAGCCTGGAAGCATGCATGAAACCGATCAAATTGCTGGCCATTCCCGCCCTGATGCTGTCGCTGTACGGCGCCCCGCTCACGCTCGCCCACGCCGCCGGCGCCGCTGCCGCGACGGCAGCCACGGCCGTGCCCAATGTCGCCTACGAAAAATACACCTTGCCGAACGGCCTTGACGTGATCCTCGTGGAAGACCATAAATTGCCCGTCACGGCCGTCAACATCTGGTACCACGTGGGACCGGCGAATGAAGCGCCGGGCCTGACGGGCTTTGCGCATCTGTTCGAACACATGATGTTCGCCGCCACCAAACACGTGCCGCGCGGCATGGCCGACCAGCTGCTCGAAGGCGCGGGCGCCACCGATTCGAACGGCAGCACGGATTTTGACCGCACCAATTATTTCGACACGGTGCCGTCGAACCAGCTGGAACTGGCCCTGTGGGCCCATTCCGACCGCATGGGCTATCTGCTCGACGTGCTCGACCAGACGGCGCTGACGAACCAGCAGGACGTGGTGCGCAACGAACGCCGCCAGAGCGTGGAAAACGCGCCCTACGGCATCGTGCAGGAAGCCCTGTACCACCAGCTGTTCCCGAAGAGCCACCCGTATTACGCCAGCGTCATCGGTTCGCACGCGGACATCCAGAACGCGAAACTGGCCGACATCAAGGAATTCTTCACCAAATACTATGGTCCCAACAATGCCAGCCTGGTGATCGCGGGCGACATCGACAAGGCGAAGACCAAGGAACTGGTCAACAAATACTTCGGCAGCTTCAAGAGCGGCCCCGCCGTGGCCAAGCCCGACGTCGTGACGCCGCCCATCACGCAGGAGCGCCGCATCGTGGTGCAGGACCGGGTCGAGCTGCCGCGCGTCTTCATGGCCTGGCTGACGCCGTCCGCCTATGCCAAGGACGATGCGGAACTGTCGATGGCCGCGCAGATACTGGCCGGCGGCAAGTCCAGCCGTTTATATAAATCGCTCGTGTACGACAAGCAGATCGCGCAGGACGTGGGCGCCAACCAGAGCTCGAACGCCCTCACCTCCGTGTTCACCCTCGACGTGACGGCGCGCCCCGGCCACCAGCCCGAGGAAATCGAGCAAGCCATGCAGGCGGAGCTGGAGCAATTGCGCGCCCAGGGGCCCAGCGAGAAGGAAATCGAACGGGCCCGCAACAGCATTGAAACAGCCATGCTGAGCCAGGTGGAAAAAGTGGGCGGCAATGCCAACATGATGAACCAGTACAACCAGTACCTGGGCGACCCCGGCTACCTGGGCAAGGATATCGAGCGCTACCGCCAGGTGACGGCGGCCGGCGTGCAGCGCGCCGTCGACACCTACCTGAAAAACCAGGCGCGCGTGGTCGTGTATGGCGTACCGGGCAAGCCGGACCTGGGTCCGGAAGTGGCGACGCCGGCGCCGGGCAAGGTCAAGCCGGCGCCAGGCACGGCCATCAACGCGGACGCGCCATGGCGCAACGCGGTGCCGAAGGCCGGTCCCGCGCCGAAGATCGTGCTGCCGCAAGCGACATCCTTCACCCTGAGCAATGGCTTGACCGTGATCCACAACTACAATCCGGTCGTGCCGCTGATTTCCAGCCAGTTGGTCATCAAGAGCGGTTCGGGCGCCAATCCGCTGGCGCAGCCGGGCTTGTCGGGCTTCACGGCGCAATTGCTGCAGGAAGGGACCAGTACGCGCAGCGCGCCGCAGATCGCCGATGACGTGGCGCAACTCGGCGCTTTTCTGGGCACGGGTTCCGGCGCGGATGCCTCGTTCGCCCAGCTGACGTCGCTGAAAACCACCTTCCCGCAAGCGCTCGACGTGCTGGCCGACGTGGTCCAGCACCCGCAATTTCCGCAAGACGAAGTGGAGCGCCAGCGCGCCAGCCGCATCGGCGAACTGGCGCAGCAGCGCGAAAACGCGGCGGCCGTGGCGGCCCGCGTGGAAGCGGCGGCCCTGTACGGCCCGCAACATCCGTACGGCTATATCCAGCTGGGCACGGAAGCGGCCCTGAAAGCCACCAGCCGCGCCGACCTGCAGGCGTTCTGGCAGCAGCATTACGTGCCCAACAATGCGGCGCTGATCGTCTCGGGCGACATCGATGCGGCGCAATTGAAGGCACTGGCCGAAGCCAAGTTCGGCAGCTGGAAGGCGGGCGCGGTGGCGCCGTCCGTGGCGGCGGCGCCGGCCACGACGAAAGCCAGGCTGATCCTCGTCGACAAGCCGGGCGCGCCGCAGACGGCCGTGCGCCTGTCGACCATCGCCGTGGCCCGCGCCACGCCCGACTATGCGCCGCTGCAAGTAATGAACGCGGCGCTGGGCGGCTTGTTTACGAGTCGGCTAAGCAATAACCTGCGCGAAGAGAAGGGCTACACCTATGGCGTGCGCTCCCAATTCCAGTACCGCAGCCAGCCGGGACCGTTCTCCATCGCGGCCGGCGTGCGCACCGACGTGACGGGCGCGGCCGTGTCGGAAACCTTCAAGGAAATCCGCGCCATGATCGCCAAACCCTTGACGGCCAAGGAATTGTCGAATGCGCGCAATTCGCAGGTGCTGTCCCTGCCGGGCCAGTTCGAGACGAATGCCAGCATCAGCGCCAGCATGGCCAACACCTATATCTACGGCCTGGGCCTCGACTATTACGCGACCTTGCCGCAGCGCTTTGCGGGTGTGACGGACAAGCAGGTGCAGCAGGTGGCGAAAAAATACCTGCAGCCGGAAAAGCTGATCGTCATCGGCGTGGGCGACCAGGCGAAGATCGCGCCGCAGTTGAGCAAGCTGAAACTGGCGCCCGTGGAACTGCGCGATGCGGAAGGGAACGTCAAATAGCCGGGACTAGCGGCGCCTGAACAGCGCCGCTTTATCCACCAGCGCCGCGATCGCCACGCCCGCCGTGTAGGCGATCAAATCGCCCCAGCCGAAGGTGGAACCGAGCACCAGGTGCCCCAGCGGATGCGCGCGCAGCGCGACGAGCCAGGGCATCTGGACCAGCTGGCCGAATTCCACGGCAAAGCAGATCAGCAACGCAGTCAGCGCCAGCTGCCAGGTGCGCATGCGTGTGGCGAAGATACCCAGCGCAAAAACGATCATCATGGCCCACAGGGCGTCGCCCGGATACTTGCCGAGCGCGGCGGGGAGGAATTGGGGATAGGCGCGCGAGGCCAGGCCCAGCGCGATGACAGCCACGGTTGCGCCCACCTGCAGCAGGCGGCGGCGTTCAGGTTTTACCAGGAACATATTTCCATTCAAAGGCACAATACGGGCCGAACCATTGCGGCCCGTCCGATATTGTACTGCGCGGCCGTGTCCGCCTGCAGCCTATCGCATCAAGCCAGGTCGACATGCTGTGCCAGGAAGTCGAGAAAAACGCGCACGCGCAGCGGCACGTGCCCGCCCTGCCCCACGAAGACGGCATGCACGTCTTCGCTGTCGCCGGGGTTGAACGCTTCCAGCACGGCCTGCAATCGGCCCGCCGCGATATCGGCGCGCACCTGGAACGCCGCCAGGCGCGCCAGGCCCAGCCCCGCCAGCACCAGTTGCCGCAAGGCTTCGCCATCGCTGGCCTGCGCATTGCCAACGACGGGCACGACGAGGTCGCCCTCGGGCAGGCGCAGCGGCCAGCCCGAGCGGGCGCGCGCGTAATTGGCGTCGAGCAGATTGTGCGACGCCAGCTCGGCCGGCGCCCGCGGCGTGCCGCGCCGCGCCAGATAGGCGGGCGATGCCACGATCGCCATGCGCGTCTGGCCCAGCTTGCGCGCCAGCAGGCTGGAGCTTTTCAGGGGACCGGCCCGCACGGCCACGTCCGTGCGCTGCTCGAGGATATCGACCACGGTATCGGTCAGCACGATGTCGAGCGTCACCTCGGGATAGCGCTCGAGAAACAGCGGCGCCAGCGGCAGCAAAAAATGCTGGCCGAACGGCACGTTTGCATTCACCCTGATCTTGCCGCGCGGCACATCCTGCACGCCCGCGCAGCGCTCGGCCTCGTCCAGCGCCGCCAGCACCTGCATCCCCCGTTCATACAGGCCGCAGCCTTCGGCCGTCAGCTGCAGCTGGCGCGTGGAACGGTTCAGCAGGCGCGCGCCCAGGCGCTCTTCCAGCCGAGACACGAGCTTGCTGACGGCCGACGGCGTCATGCCGCAGGCGCGCGCGGCGGCGGAAAAGCCGCCCAGCTCGACCACGCGCACAAACACTTCCAGCTCGCCGGAACGGTTCACTTCCAGTCTGGCCATTGTGAATTCAACTCATAAATGTTCTTCGATGGGATAGTCTAGTACATAAATGGCTTTGCTTTCATCATGCGCACATTCCCCTTGATAAAGCGAGCCGCCATGCAACGATTTCCCACCCTCCCCGCCGCCCTGCTGAGCCTGGCCCTGAGCACATTATCTGTCCAAGCCGCCAACGCCGAACCTGCACCAGCCCCCGTCTCCACTTGGCTGGCCAGCTGGACAGCCAGCCCGCAAGCCGTGTGGAGCCCCGATTTCCTGTTCCCAAGCAACGTGCCCGCCGTGCTGCACGAACACACCGTACGCCAGGTGGCACGCCTCAGCGTGGGCGGCCCGCGCGTGCGCATCGTGCTGTCGAATGCGTATGGCAAGGTGCCGCTGCGCATCGGCGCGGCCAGCGTAGCCCTGACGGCGAACGGCTCAGCCATTGAAGTGGGCAGCCTACGCACGCTGACCTTTTCCGGCCAGCCGGCGGCCACCATGGCGCCGGGCGCGCCGCTCGTCAGCGACCCCATCGACCTGTCCGTGCCGGACCTGGCGCGCCTGACGGTGAGCGTGCACCTGCCGCAGCCCAGCGCGACTGCCACGTTTCACTGGGATGGCCGCGAGACGGCGTGGATTGCGCCGCAGGACCAGACGCGCTCCCTCCGCATCGATGACGCACCCGGCGTGCAGACCACCACGGCGCGCCTTTTACTGAGTGCCATCGAGGTGGAGGCGGCGCCGGGGGCGCAAGCCGTGGCCATCCTCGGCGATTCGATCACCGATGGCGCCAGCGCCAGCCTGGGGATCGATGCGCGCTGGCCCGATTTCCTGGCACGGCGCCTAGCGCCGCACGGCGTGGCCGTGATCAATGCGGGCATTTCCGGTGGACGGCTGTTGTCCGACGGCATGGGAGAGAACGCCCTGGCCCGCTTCGAGCGCGACGTGCTGGCGCAGCCCGGTGTGCGCACGGTCGTCGTCTTGTTGGGGATCAATGACATCAGCTGGCCCGGCACAGCGTTCGCGCCTCGGGCACAAAGACCGACACTGGAAGAATTAAGCAGCGGCTACGCGCAGCTGGTGGCCCAGGCGCGCAGCCGCGGCGTGCGCGTCATCGGCGCCACTGTGACGCCGTTCGCAGGCGCCCTGCCCGGCACGCCATTGAGCGACTACTATCAAAAGGAAAAAGATGCGCTGCGCCAGCAACTAAACGCGTGGATACGCACCAGCGGCCTGTTTGACGCCGTGCTCGACTTCGACGCATTGGCGCGCGACCCCGCCCATCCGCTGCGCCTGCTGCCCGCCTACGACTCGGGCGACCATCTGCACCCGGGCGATGCGGGCAACCGGGCGCTGGCGGAAGGGATAGACCTGCCGCTGCTGCTTAATAAAAATCAATCGCCGAGTCCAGCGTACAAGGCCGTGCTCAGGTAGCGTTCGCCGAACGACGGGATGATGGTGACGATGGTCTTGCCCGCGTTTTCCGGGCGGCGCGCCACTTGCAGGGCGGCCCACAGGGCGGCGCCCGACGAGATGCCGACCAGCAAGCCTTCATCGCTGGCGGCCAAGCGCGCCGTGGCGAAGGCGTCGTCGTTCTTGACGCAAATGATTTCGTCGTAGATGGCCGTGTTGAGGATTTGCGGCACGAAACCGGCGCCGATACCCTGGATCGGATGCGGTCCCTTGGTGCCTTTCGACAGCATCGGCGACGCTTCCGGTTCCACGGCGATCACTTGCAGGCCGGGCTTGCGCTCCTTCAACACTTCACCGATGCCCGTGATCGTGCCGCCCGTGCCTACGCCGGCGACGACGATGTCGACTTGCCCATCCGTGTCGCGCCAGATTTCCTCGGCCGTCGTGGCGCGGTGGATGGCGGGGTTGGCGGGATTATTAAATTGCTGCAACATCAGATAGCGCGGGTCGGCCGCCACCATTTCCTCGGCCTTGCGGATGGCGCCCAGCATGCCTTCGCTGCCGGGCGTGAGCACCAGCTCGGCGCCGTAGGCGCGCAGCAGGATGCGGCGTTCGCGGCTCATGGTGTCGGGCATGACGAGGGTACAGCGGTAGCCGCGCGCGGCGCAGACCATGGCCAGCGCAATGCCCGTGTTGCCGCTGGTGGGCTCGACGATGACGGTATCGGGATGGATCTTGCCTGCGGCTTCCGCGGCGACGATCATGGACAGGCCGATGCGGTCCTTGACGCTGTGGGCGGGATTGTAGAATTCGAGTTTGGCCAGGATGGTGGCCACACTGCCGGCGGCGATGCGGTTGATGCGCACCAGGGGGGTATTGCCGATCAGTTCAGTGACGTCGTTGGCGATGTTCATGGGAGTCTCCACAGCAATTACAGAAGAATCCAGTCTACCGCGTTTTGGCGGCAGCGCGAGCATGCGCCGCCGCCAAACTGAACAATTACTTCACGTCCAGCAATTCCACGTCGAAGATCAGTGCCGAGTTCGGCGGAATGTCGCCATTGCCGGCGCCGCGCGGGCCGTAGGCCAGTTCGCCTGGAATGATCAGGGTGCGCTTGCCGCCCACTTTCATGCCGGCCACGCCCTGGTCCCAGCCCTTGATGACCATGCCCTTGCCCAGCGGGAAGTCGAACGGGCCACGGCCCACGGAGCTGTCGAACTTCTTGCCGCGCGAATCTTTCGCCAGGGGACGGTACAGCCAGCCCGTGTAGTGCACGGTGACGTTGCTGCCGGCGGACGCTTCCTTGCCCGTGCCGACCTTGTTGTCGATCAGAATCAATTTATCGGCGACAGGGCCAGGGCTCAGCGAGACGGCGGAGGCGGGAACAGGCGCCGGCGCCTGTGCCTGCGCCAGCGACGCGGCGACGGAGCAGATCAGGGCAAACAAAACGGAGCTACGCGTCATGATGTATTCTTTCAGTAAGTTTCGGTGAGATCTCTGCCAATGCGAGTGGGCAGGGAACGCCAATCATAGCAAACCGCCGCAACGATAGGAAAAACTTGTCGCCCGATACCCATTGCCCCCGCCTGTTTTACGCGCTGTGGCCCGACGCGGCCACGCGCGCGGCGCTGGCCGCCTGGCAGGCGCGCCTGGAAGGCAAACCCGTGCGCGCGGACAAGTTGCACCTGACCCTGGCCTTCCTGGGCCAGCACCCCGCCAGCGACCTGCCGGCCCTACTGGCTATCCTGGCACAATTGCCGGCGCGTCCCATGCCCTTGCTGTTCGACCACGCCAGCCACTTTACCAAGCTGGCGCTGGCCTGGGCCGCCCTGGCGCAGCCGTCGCCGGCCCTGCTGGACTTGCGCGCGGCCTGCATGCGCGCGCTGGCGCAACAGGGCCTGGCGCCCCGCTTCGAGCACGACCGTTTTACGCCGCACGTGACCCTGGCGCGCCAGGCGCCGCCGCCGGCAAGCCAGGACTTCGCGCCCATCGCCTGGCAGGCGGACGAACTGGTGCTGGTGGAATCGCTGAAAAGCAGCGGCGACTACCGCATCGTGGCCAGCCGCAAACTGGCTTAAGCGGCGTGGCTTAGGCGGCGTCCGGCACCGCCACTGGCTCGGAGGCCAGTTTGTCCTGGCGCAAGCTTTTCAGCGCATGGGCGGCCGCCACCATGCCGAAGCTGGCCGTCACCACCACGCTGGAGCCGAAGCCGGCGCAATTCAAGCCCGTCACGCCGGCGGGCGTGCCGTCGATGGCGCACGCTTCCGCGCTCTCGGGCGTGCTCAACGGCTCCATGGAAAACACGGCGTCGATATTGAATTTGTTTTTCACGCCACGAGGGAAACCATATTCGGTGCGCAACAGTTTTCGTACGCGCTTGAGCAGCGGTTCCTGCTCCGTCTTCGACAAATCGCGCACGGCGATCAGGGTCGGGTCCGTCTGCCCGCCCGCGCTGCCGATGGTCAGCATGGGAATGTTGCGCGCACGGCAATACGCGATCACGGCCGCTTTCGCCTTGGCATTGTCGATGGCGTCGACCAGGTAGTCGAAATCGCGCCCGCCCAGCAACTGCTCCAGGTTATCGGGGGTAATGAAATCCTCGATCTGCGTGACCTGGCAAAACGGGTTGATCAGTTCGATGCGTTCGGCCAGGGCCGTGATCTTGGCCTTGCCGATGGTGTCGCTCATGGCCTGGATCTGGCGGTTGATGTTCGATTCGGCAACATTATCGAGGTCGATCAGGGTCAGGCGGCCGACGGCGCTGCGCGCCAGCGCTTCGACGATCCAGGAACCGACGCCGCCCACGCCGATCACACACACGTGGGCCGCGCGAAAACGTTCCAGCGCGGGGGCGCCGTACAGGCGGGCTATGCCGCCGAAACGCCGTTCAAAATCGATCTCGGTCAAGTCCATGGAAATTAGTTCATTGGTGGAGGTATGCATGGCGCCATTTTAACGGACACTGCGCTGGCGGATATTCTAAAATAGCCGAATTGACACAGCGACAAGCTCCGTTTGTCGCCGCGCCCCCACACCGTTCACCACGAGAACTCGCCATGACCGCTCCCCTGTTCGACTCCGTTCCCGGCTTTGACCAGCCCATCGCCGTGCTCAAGCATTGCCACGACAAGATCCGCAAGCAACTGACGACCCTGCAAAACCTGCTGGCCCACCTGGTGCAGCATGGCAACACGGCGGACGCGCAGCAGGCGGCCAAGGCGGTGTTGCAATATTTCAATAAAGCCGCCCATCTGCACCATGACGATGAAGAGCAGGACCTGATGCCCATGCTGCAGGCCACGGCCACGGGCGACGATGCGGCCCTGCTGGTGACCCTGGTGCCGGAAATCCTGGCCGACCACCAGCGCATGGACCAGGCCTGGCTGACCCTGCGCCCGGAACTGGACGCCATCGCGGCCGGCACGGGCGTGCAGCTGTCCGCCCATGGCGTGCGCGACTATGTGGCCGCCTACCAGGCCCACATGAGCAAGGAAGAGGGCCAGCTGGCACCGATGGCCAAGCGCCTGTTCAGCGCGCAACAGATGGAGCAGCTGGGCACGGCCATGCAGCGCCGCCGCGGCATCGCGCCCGAGGCAGCCGCTCCCGCCGTCCCCGTACACGATGCCGCCACCCTGGCCGCCATGCGCATCGACTATGTGCAAAGGCTGTTGTCCGAGGAAGACGTGCAGCGCGACCCGATCGCGCAATTTGAAAAATGGTTCGACGAAGCGCTCAAGGCCCAGGTCAGCGAACCGAACGCCATGAGCTTGTCCACCGTCAGTCCCGACGGCAAGCCCAGCTCGCGCATCGTGCTGATCAAGCAATTCGACGAGCGCGGCTTTACCTGGTACACGAATTACCACAGCGACAAAGGCCGGCATCTCGAGCACAATCCGCACGCCGCCCTGCTGTTCTTCTGGCGCGAGCTGGAGCGGCAAGTGCGCATCGAGGGCACGGTGGTGAAAACCACGGCCGCCGAGAGCGACGAGTATTTCAATGTGCGCCCCGTGCAAAGCCGCTTGTCGGCGATTGCCTCGCAGCAAAGCGCGCCCATCGCCGACCGTGCCGCGCTGGAAAGCAATTACGAGGCCGTGGTGGCCGCCGTCGGCGACGCACCACCGCCGCGCCCGGCCCACTGGGGCGGCTACCGTTTGCAGCCGGAACGCATCGAATTCTGGCAGGGGCGCCGTTCGCGCTTCCACGACCGCATCGTGTTTACGCGCGGTGCTGACGGGCAATGGAGCATGCAACGCTTGCAACCCTAAGCAGGACAGTCAAGGCGGCGCAAAGCAAGCTGGTCAATATCGGTGTAGGCTATGAGGGTAGAAGTTACTAAATGACATTGTTTCTCAATTTGCGGGCGCAACGACGGCCGCTTCATTGGAGGCCATTTTGTTTGTACAAAACCAACTCAAATCCTGGATTGCCGGTATCCGCAGCAAGACCGCCTTGCCGCTGCGCATAGAATTGTGGAATGGCCAGTATGTCGACCTGTCCAGCGAAGCGCCCAGAGTCACCATCCGCCTGCCGACCGTCGCCTCGGCCCGCTATCTGCTGAACCCGTCGCTGGCCAACCTGGGCTCGGCCTATGTGGAAGGCAATATCGAAGTCAAGGGCACGGCCCAGGACATGATTTCCATCTGTAATGCCCTGGCCCGCAACACCTTGAAACCGGAAGGCAAGCTGGCCCGCATAGTGCGCAGCTTTACGCACGACAAGAGCAAGGATGCCGAAGCCATCCGCTACCACTACGACGTGTCGAATGCCTTCTACGAGCAATTCCTCGACCCCGCCCTCGTGTATTCCTGCGCCTATTTCGAACACGGCGATGAAACGCTGACGCAGGCGCAAGTCAAGAAGATCGACCATATCCTGAAGAAAATCCAGCTGCAACCGGGTCAGACCCTGCTCGACATCGGCTGCGGCTGGGGCGCGCTCGTCATGCGTGCCGCCCAACAATATGGCGCCCGCTGCGTGGGCGTGACCCTGTCGGAAAACCAGTACGCGCTGGCGCGCGAGCGTGTAGCGGCGGCCGGCCTGGCCCACCTGATCGACATCCGCCTGCAAGACTACCGCGACGTGACGGGCCAGTTCGACCGCATCACCAGCGTGGGCATGTTCGAACACGTGGGCTTGAAACATTTGCCCGATTATTTTTCCATCATCAACAAGCTGCTGGCGCCGGACGGCATGGCGATGAACCACGGCATCACTTCGACCGACCCGGAGAATGGCGAAACGCCGTATGGCGGCGGTGAATTCATCGAAAAATATGTGTTTCCCCACGGCGAACTGGCCCATATCGGCAATGTCCTGAAAACCATGCAGCAAGGGGGGCTGGAAGTGCTCGACGTGGAAAACCTGCGGCGCCACTATGCGCGCACCTGCGCCCTGTGGACGGAAAATTTCGAAGCCCATGCCGAGCAGATCCGTCCGTTGGCGGGCGAGCGGCGCTTCCGCATCTGGCACGTCTACCTGGCAGGCTGCGCCTATGCCTTCGAGCAAGATTTGATCAGCCTGTACCAGATCGTCTGCGTCAAGGCGGGCCGGCGTTCCTCCACCCTGCCCTGGTCGCGCAACTACATGTATGCGCAGGACGCCACGCCGGCGCCCCTGCTGGCGACCTGATCCTGATGCGCACGCGGGGCGCTTACTTCAGGCGCCCCGCGTACATGGCGCGGAATTTTTCCACCTTGGGCACGACAACGAGGGCGCAATAGCCCTGCAAGGGATGCTGCTCGACATAATTCTGGTGGTAATCCTCGGCCGGATAAAAGACCGATGCCGGCGCCAGCTGCGTGACGATCGGTGCATCCCACACGCCGGCCATCTCGGCCAGCACCTTGCGCGCCACGGTTTCCTGCTCCGCCGACTGATAATGGATAACGGAGCGAAATTGCGTGCCGACATCATTGCCCTGCCGGTTCAGGGTGGTAGGATCGTGCAAGGTAAAAAAGATTTCCAGCAAATCGTGGTAAGGGATGACGGCGGGATCGAATTCCAGCCGTACCACTTCCGCGTGGCCCGTCTCGCCCGTGCACACCTGTTCATATCCGGGGTTGGGCACCGTGCCGCCCGTGTAGCCGGACTCGACGCGCGTCACGCCGCGCACTTCCGCGTACACGGCAGCGAGGCACCAGAAACAGCCACCGCCGAATACCGCCACTTCCGTCTGTTGGTTCATGATGTCCTCCCGCAACGCCTGTGCGACGTATCATTTCATTACTGTAACGCAAAGCGCCATGGCCTGCAGTGCCGCTTGAAACGGCGCGTGATGCACCGCACATAAGGGGCATGCCGGCCACGATTGCGCTGGCGTGGCCGATTTTTGGCATAATGTCAGCAAATAGACAGGTCACCCATGAACACACGCTCTCCCCGCGCGCCAGCGCAAGAATTCGATACGGCACATTTCCGGCATGCATTGTCACAGTTTGCCACCGGCGTGACGGTCATCACGACGCGCCTGGCCGACGGCAGTTTCCGCGGTCTGACGGCCAGTTCCTTCAATTCCGTCTCGCTGTCGCCGCCCCTGGTGCTGTGGAGTCTGGGCACGGTGGCGAACAGCATGCCGATTTTCAGCGGCAACTCGCATTACGTCATCAATGTGCTGGGCGCCGAGCAGGCTGAACTGGCGCAGCGCTTTGCACGCCGCACGCCGAATCCCTTCGACGACGTCGAATACGAACTGTCACGCACGGGCCAGCCCATCCTGAAAGGCGCGTCGGCCTGGTTCGAATGCCACAACCGCAGCCGCTATCCGGAAGGCGACCACGTCATTTTCGTGGGCGAAGTAGAACAATGCGCGTTTGCCGCGCAGCCGCCCTTGATATTCCACAATGGTAAGTTCAATACACCGCCAGCCTGAGCGGGACAAAAAAAATCCGCCGAGGCGGATTTTTTGTTTTACAGGGTAAATTTATACCCGATGCTGACACTCACGGCGAGCGGGTCGAGCTTGATGTCCTGCGTCTGCCCCGTCGAGAATTTCGCCTTGGTCTTCAGGAAGGTCTTGACCACGGCCACATCGGCAAACCAGCGCTCGTTGAAGGACAGGGTGCTGCCGACCACCAGGCTGCCTGCCAGCTTGTTATCCATGCGGTAAGTGACGGGCGCTCCACCCGGATCCAGCAAGGCCGTCATCTGGCCCGAGCCTTTTTCCTTCTGGAAATATGCATACGTCAAACCCGCGCCCACGTAAGGACGGATCATCGCATTGGGCTGGAAGAAACGGTACTGGATGAAGGCCGTCGGCGGCAAGGCTTCCGCCGTCCCCAGCTTGCCCGTGCCCTTGATGGAACCGTCGCCCATCAGGTCATGCTTGTACGGTACGCCCAGGATCATTTCAGCGGAAATATTGTCCGTGATCATGTAGGCAAAGGTCAGGATGGGCTTGGTATCGGACTTGACGTCGGCCTTCGTGCCCGGCAGTGCCGGCGCGGAAATGTCGCCACTGTCGACGTGCGGCGTGATCTTGTTGAGGCCGACCTTGGCCATCCAGGTGCCTGCGCTTTGCGCCGAAGCGCCCGTCGCCATGGCCATCGCGGCGGCGGCGGCCAGCACGCGTACAGCGGTATTCAAACGATTTTTCATCTTGTCTCCTGATCATTATGTGCGGATAGCCGGGCTATCCAGTCTTGTCGCTGCCGGCGCCAGCCCCGTCCCCGGGACGCGGCTGGCGCGGCGATTCCTTACAGCCAGCCCCGCACGACCATGTCCTTGGCCACATAACGGGCCAGCAACAGGTTGTTGAACGGCGTAGGGTGCACATCGTCGGCATACGAGTAGTGGCTGACGTCGCCCGCTTTCAGGTTCGAGCCATTGCACACCAGCGAGCTGCCCAGGATATTGCCAGGTGCGTTCAGGTCGCACGCCGTCTCGCTGACATTGGTCAAGCCATACGGGCCAGGGTTGACGCCCTGGTCGTGGCTGACGGCAAACACGTCGACCAGCAAGACTTTCGCATTGCCGCTCAGGCCACCGCTCAGTTCACCATTGAAGGCGCTGACCATGGCATTGATGAGCGTCTTGGTATTGGCATCCTTGCTCAAGCCCGATGGCGTACCGGCCACGTCCGGCAAGTTGTTGACGATGACATAGTTGGCGCCCTTGGCGATGATCTGATCCTTGACCAGCGCCACCAGTTCAGTACCCGCTTGTTTCATGGCGGCAATCAGCAACGGCCCCTGGGCCGCCGCATAATCGGCGCCGGCCTTGGCGCCGGCGGCATTGCCGGTGACCGTCGCATCGGCTTGCGCCTTGGTGACCAGCGGGCCATATACGGTGGACGAGGCAACGGCCGTATTGCCCGCGACGACAGCAGCTTGCACGGCGGCACCGACGATGGTCGCCGAGGTGGCGCCAGGCGCCGCGCTGGCCGTCTGGATGGCGGCGCCGATGGAGGCGGCCGCCGTGGTGGGATTGGGCGCGCCGGCGGCCAGGGCCATGGTTAAATTGGTGGCAAAAGCCTTGGCGCCCGCATCGGCGCCCGCCGTCTTGCCGGCCGCCGTCGCACCGGCCTGCAATGCGCCGAGCTGGAACAGCACGTCATTGCCGCCCGCCATCACGAAGACGGCTTCTGTGCCGCTGAACTTGCCCCCGGAAGCAGCCAGGTGGTTCGCGATCTGCGTCACCACGGGCACGGTCAGGGCGCCCAGCTCGCTGCCCGTCAACTTGTTGTTCGGACCGACGGGATTGGTCACGCGCGAACCGCCCATGGCGTAGCCGTAGCAGCCCGGATGCTTGACGCGTGGCACGGACAAGCCTTTCGCCATATTGCCTTCCAGGCCAGTCTCGGCGGCGCATGGGGCGGCCAGGCCGAATTGCGCGGCCAGGTGCTCGGTCCAGTTCTTGCCTGTCAGTTCAGGATTGATCTTGGTATTGTCGCCATTGATGGTGAACTTGCCGCCACCTTTCGCCAGCACTGTGCCCACGGCATACGAACCGACATCGGACAGGCTGTCGCCGAACGACACCTGCGCCGTGTACTTGACTTTCAAGGTTTGATCACCGCCACTGGCGCCGCCGCAACCTGCAAGGACAGCCGCAGCCAGCACGGCCAGCGCAAATTTTGTTTGATGCATTTTGTCTCCTCGGTCTTTTTTATGGTTTCTAAACGAACGGGCGTGCTATTCGTTACCCAACTAATATGCCATCGTTCATGAGGCTTGTATAGAAAATATGCTTTAAAAATCAACGAAATAACAACACCGCCTGCGCCCTGTGATGGCCGGGCGATCTGCTGAATTATGGAGGATTTACTATGTTTCGTGGCAAGCATTGCTATTGCGCTGCATCAAGAAAAAGCCCCTTGCGGGGCTTTTTTCAGACGGACAGGAATTGCTGCAAGATACCACTTGAGCCGAACGCGGCACGCCGCAAACGGTCGTTGACGCCGAGCCACGCGGGGCCGGTCGGTGGCGCTTCGACGAGGATCAGCTCGGCGCCGACCTGGTCCATCGTGCGCAGCGAGGCATACAGCGCATGTGCGTAGTTTTCCGGGCTGGCGGCCAGGCGCACGCTGGCGCTGGCCGGCGGCAGATCCGAGTAGTGGATCAGCGCCACGCGGCGCCCGTCATTGAGCAGGCGGTTCAAGGTGGCGCGCACGTCGTCGCTGTGCTGCATCGCAACAGGCGTGTGTGGCGCATAGTGCGATTCCAGGGTGCCCGAGGCACGCGGTGCGGCCGCGTCGGCCACGGCCGGTGCGCGGCCAATGACGGCGGCGATCTGCTCGCTGCTGATATGGCCGGGACGCAACAGCACGGGACCGTGCGTGGCCAGGCGCGACAGGTCGACGATGGTCGACTCGATGCCCACGTCGCTCTGCCCGCCGTCGAGCACCAGGCCCAGCAAGCCGCTGTCGAGCTCCGCCGCGAATTCATCGCGCACGTGCTGCGCCGTGGTGGGGCTGACGTTGCCGAACTTGTTCGCCGACGGTGCCGCCAGGCCGCCGTTGCCGCCCTTGAAAGTGCGTAGCAGTTCGATAGCCACCGGATGCGACGGGCAGCGCAAGCCCACCGTATCCTGGCCGCCGGAAACGGCGTCGGGGATATGCGCGGCGCGCTTGACGATCAGGGTCAGCGGACCGGGCCAGAAGGCGGCCACCAGTTGCTGCGCTTCCACGGGAATATTATCGGACCAGTGCGCCAGGTCGGCGCCCGGCGCCACGTGCACGATCACGGGGTGGTCCGAGGGACGGCCCTTGGCTTCATAGATGCGCGCCACGGCGGCCGGGTTTTCCGCATCGGCACCGAGGCCGTACACGGTTTCCGTCGGGAAAGCGACGAGGCCGCCCGCTTCCAGCACGGCGGCCGCGGCCGCCAGGTCTTGTGCGGGCACGCTCACGGCGCGATTCCCAGGATCAGGCAAGCGTCGCGCAGGCGCTGCTGCGCCTCCTGCAAGGTGGCCGCGATGAAGGTCAGATGGCCCATCTTGCGGCCACGGCGCGGATCGTCCTTGCCGTACAGGTGCAGACACGCGCCCGGCAAGGCCAGGATGCGGTCCCAGGCCGGTTCGCTGACGACATCGCTGTCGTCGGCAAACCAGGCGTCGCCGAGGATGTTGAGCATCACGGCCGGCGAATGCTGGCGCACGTCGCCCAGCGGCAGGCGCGCCATGGCCCGCACCTGCTGCGCGAACTGGCTGGTGACGCAGGCGTCCATCGTGTAGTGGCCGCTGTTGTGCGGGCGCGGCGCCATTTCGTTGACCACCAGGCTGCCGTCGGTAAGCACGAAAAACTCGATGCACAGCACGCCGACATAGCCGAGTTCGGCAACCATCGATTGCGCCGCCCGCTGCGCCCTGGCGGCGCAGTCATCCGACACGTTCGGGCCCGGCACCGTGGTGGTGAACAGCACGCCGTCGCGGTGCACGTTTTCGGCGATCGGATACACGACCGATGCGCCGTCCACGCCGCGCGCCGTCAGCACGGAAACTTCATAGGCCAACGGCAGCATCTTTTCCAACAGGCAAGTTACCTCGCCCATTTCCGCAAACGCGGCGCGCACCTCGTCGCGCGTGCGCACGCGGAACTGGCCCTTGCCGTCATAGCCCATGCGCACGGTTTTCAAAATGCCTGGCAGCAAGTCGTCGGCGATGCCGTCGATGTCAAGCTGCGTGGCGATCACCGTATGCGGCGCCGGCAGCACGCCCGATTTCGCGGCGCAGGCGACAAAGAAACGCTTTTCCGCGATGCGATCTTGCGCCACCGACACGCCGTGGGCGTTGGGCGCCACAAAGACGCGTTCGGCCAGGCGCGACAGGCTGTCGGCCGGCACGTTCTCGAATTCCGTGGTGACGGCCAGGCATTGCGCGGCCAGGGCGTCGAGTCCGGCCGCATCGCTGTAGCCGGCATTGACCAGGTGCTGCGCCACCTGCCCCGCAGGGCAGGTGGCAGCCGGCTCCAGCACAGGTTCAAGAACTGCAACCTGATAGCCCATGCTCTGGGCGGCCTGGGCAAACATGCGGCCGAGCTGGCCGCCGCCCATCACGCCCAGCCATGCCGGTGGGTTGGCGGCGGGCAGCAATGGGGAAGTCGATTTACTATTCATTATTTTTCAAGCACATTATTCAGGCAAGACCATGGCCTTGGCGGCGGCCGTTTGCGTGGCACGGAAGGCTTCCAGCTGCTCGGCCAGGGCGTCGTCGTTGGCGGCAAGCATCGCCACGGCCGTCAGCGCCGCATTCGCCGCGCCCGCTTCGCCGATGGCGAAGGTGGCCACCGGCACGCCCTTGGGCATTTGCAGGATCGACAGCATGGAATCTTCGCCGCGCAAATACTTCGACGGCACGGGCACGCCCAGCACGGGCACGATGGTCATGGCGGCCACCATGCCAGGCAGGTGAGCCGCGCCGCCGGCGCCGGCGATGATGGCGCGCAAGCCGCGCGCGCGCGCGCTTTTCGCATACGCATACATCTCATCGGGCATGCGGTGCGCGGAAATGACTTGCGCTTCGTACGGCACGCCAAACTGTTTCAGGATGGCGACCGCGTTCTGCATCACGTCCCAGTCCGAAGACGAACCCATGATGACGCCGACCAGCGGCTTATTCTGCTCGCTCATCTCAGGCCTTCAGCTTCTCGCCCGTCAGGCGTTCGATGGCTTCAAAGTACTTGGCCTGGGTTTTTTCGATGACGTCGGCCGGCAGCGCCGGCGCCGGTGCGGTCTTGCCCCAGGTCAACGTTTCCAGGTAGTCGCGCACGAATTGCTTGTCGAACGACGGCGGCGAAATGCCAGGCTGATAGGAATCGGCGGGCCAGAAGCGCGACGAGTCGGCCGTCAGCACTTCATCCATCAGATGCATGACGCCATTGTCGTCCAGGCCGAATTCGAACTTGGTGTCGGCGATGATGATGCCGCGCGTGGCCGCATATTCGGCGGCCGTCTTGTACAGGGCGATGGCGACGTCGCGCATCTTGGCGGCCAGTTCCGCGCCGATGCGCTCTTCCATTTCCGCAAAGCTGATGTTTTCGTCATGCTCGCCCAGTTCGGCCTTGGCCGCCGGGGTGAAGATCGGTTCCGGCAGCTTTTCCGCCTGTTGCAGGCCGGCTGGCAGCTTGATGCCGCAGATGCTGCCCGTGTCTTGGTAATCTTTCCAGCCCGAACCAATGATGTAGCCGCGCACGACTGCCTCGACCATGATGGGCTTCAAGCGCTTGGCCACGACGGCGCGGCCCTTGACTTGCTCCACTTCCTCGGGCGCCACCACGGACTCCGGCGCCACGCCGGTCAGGTGGTTCGGCACGATATGGCCCAGTTTCTCGAACCAGAAATCGCTCATCTGGTTGAGGACCTTGCCCTTGCCGGGGATAGGCTCATTCATGACGACATCGAAGGCCGACAGGCGGTCCGTGGTGACGATTAGAATCTTGTCGTCGCCAACGGCATAGTTGTCGCGGACCTTGCCGTGGCCCAGCAATGGCAGGGAATGGATGGAAGTCTGATAGAGGCTGTTCATAGCGGGGGAATAGTTGGATGAAACGAAACCGGCAGGCAGGGAAGGCGCCCGCCGGTCGAGAAAATCGGGCACGGAGCATTGCTTCCGGCCCGTTCCAGACAGAATTTTACTTCACAATTTGCGACAGCTCGCCGGCCTTGTAGCGCTCGGCCATTTTTTCCATCGTGATGACCTTGATTTTCGACGCCTGGCCTTCGCAGCCGAAAGCCTGCATGCGCGCGCGCACGATTTGCTCGGCGGCGGTGCGGGCTGGCTTCAGGAAGTCGCGCGGGTCGAATTTCGACGGGTTTTCGAACAGGTACTTGCGGATCGCGGCCGTCATCGCCAGGCGGATGTCGGTGTCGATGTTGATCTTGCGCACGCCGTGACGGATGCCTTCCTGGATTTCTTCGACTGGCACGCCGTAGGTTTCCTTCATGTCGCCGCCAAATTCGCGGATGATGGCCAGCAATTCCTGCGGCACCGACGATGAACCGTGCATCACCAGGTGGGTGTTCGGGATGCGCGCGTGGATTTCCTTGATGCGGTCGATGGCCAGGATGTCGCCCGTCGGCTTGCGCGTGAATTTGTAGGCGCCGTGCGAGGTGCCGATGGCGATCGCCAGGGCGTCGCACTGGGTGCGCTGCACGAAGTCGGCCGCTTGCGCCACGTCCGTCAGCAGTTGCTCGCGCGTCATGGTGCCGTCGGCGCCGTGGCCGTCTTCCTTGTCACCCTTCATGGTTTCCAGCGAACCGAGCACGCCCAGTTCCGCTTCCACCGTCACGCCGATGGCGTGCGAGAATTTCACCACTTCACGCGACACTTCCACGTTGTATTCGTACGACGCGACCGACTTGCCGTCCGCTTCCAGCGAACCGTCCATCATCACGGATGTAAAACCCGAGCGGATGGCGGCCATGCAGACGGCCGGCGACTGGCCGTGATCCTGGTGCATGACGACGGGAATGTGCGGGTACGCTTCGACGGCGGCGTCGATCAGGTGGCGCAGGAACGCTTCACCGGCGTACTTGCGCGCGCCGGCGGACGCCTGCATGATCACCGGGCTGTTGAGCGCATCGGCGGCAGCCATGATGGCTTGCACTTGTTCCAGGTTGTTGACGTTGAAAGCAGGAATGCCATAGCCGTTTTCGGCGGCATGGTCCAGCAGTTGACGCATGGATACGAGAGACATGGTAATACTCCAGATAACAATAGAAACCGTTGCGGCGCTTCGCGGTGGTCAATAACCGCGCCGGCGCCGGAATTCTTGGGCCTTATTCAAATTCGCCGACTGTCACAATCTTTAATGCATTCGTACCGCCCACCTGGCCCATCGGCTCGCCCCAGGTGACGACGATCATGTCACCTTTTTTGACGATGCCCTGCGCCACCAGCAGCTCTTCCGCCTGCTTCAGCACCTGCGCGCTGGGAGCGTTCTGCATCAGATGATACGCCCGAACATTGCGGTACAGCGCGGCTTTGCGCAAAGTCGTGACGCTCGGCGTGAGCGCATAGATCGGCGTATCGATACTGTGGCGGCTCATCCACAAGGCGGTGGAACCCGATTCCGTCAGCGCCACGATGGCTTTGACGCGCAGGTGGTGGGCTGTAAACAGCGCGCCGTAGGCGATCGACTGGTCGATGCGGGTAAACGTGACGTTGAGGAAGTCCGCATCGAGCTTGTTGTATTCGGACTGTTCCGCTTCGACGCAGATGGCGGCCATCATTTCCACCGTCTCGATCGGGTACTTGCCCGAGGCAGTCTCGGCCGACGTCATGACGGCGTCCGTGCCGTCGAGCACGGCATTCGCCACGTCGGACACTTCGGCGCGGGTCGGCACGGCGTTGACGATCATCGACTCCATCATCTGCGTTGCCGTAATGGCAAGCTTGTTCGACGCGCGCGCCATCTTGATCATGCGCTTCTGCAAGGCCGGCACGGCCGCGTTGCCCACCTCGACGGCCAAATCGCCGCGCGCCACCATGATGCCGTCGGACGCATCGAGGATTTCCTGCAGCGCGGGAATGGCTTCCGCGCGCTCGATCTTGGCGATCATCATCGGCTTGTGGTGGTACGGTTCGCCGGCGATATTGGCCAGCTGGCGCGCCATTTCCATGTCCGTCGCGCATTTCGGGAAGGAAATGGCCAGATAATCGGCCTGGAAACTCATGGCCGTCTTGATATCTTCCATATCCTTGGCCGTCAGCGCGGGCGCGGACAAGCCGCCGCCCTGGCGGTTGATGCCCTTGTTGTTCGACAACTCACCGCCGATCTTGACGGTGGTATGGATTTCGCTGCCGTGGATGCGCTCGACGATCAGCACGATGAGGCCGTCATTCAGCAGCAGCACGTCGCCCTTGTGCAGGTCGCGCGGCAGGGCCTTGTAGTCGAGGCCGACCCGTTCCTGGTTGCCCAGTTCGCCGTTTTCGCCCCATTTGGCGTCGAGGATGAAGCGCTCGCCCGCTTCGAGCTCGATGCGCGTGTTTTCAAACTTGCCGACGCGAATCTTCGGCCCTTGCATATCGGCCATGATGGCCACTTCGCGGCCGCACTCGGCCGCCGCCAGGCGCACCAGCGCGGCGCGGTCGATATGGTCCTGCGCCTTGCCGTGGGAAAAATTCAAGCGCACCACGTCGACGCCCGCACGTATCATTTTGACCAGGATATCGAAGTCGGTGGAGGCGGGGCCGATTGTTGCTACGATTTTTGTACCACGTGGCATAGGAATCCTTGTGCGCGAGCGAAGGTGAGCAAGGCCGGTTTGAGACAGCCGCCGGCAAGGTAAAAGCGCAGCGGTCAGGCTGCGCTTGGTCTATTCATCATTCCACAGTCTCGAACATCTGAGAAAACCGTAGCGAGCGGCAATGAGTTGTGGCCGAGACGCGGAGCTGTGCGCATGCACAGTGAGCATCGGAGGCCGCAAATCATGACGCGCAGTAGGTTTAATCAGGTGTTCTTAGCCTGCGCGTTGCATCAGGATCTCTACGGCAGGCAAAGTCTTGCCTTCCAGGAACTCCAGGAAAGCGCCGCCGCCCGTCGAGATATAGCTGATTTTATCCGTAATATCGTATTTCGCAATCGCCGCCAGGGTGTCGCCACCGCCGGCGATCGAAAATGCTTTCGACTCGGCAATCGCCAGGGCCAGGGTCTTGGTGCCGTTGCCGAACTGGTCGAATTCGAACACGCCCACGGGGCCGTTCCACACGATGGTGCCGGCGGCGGCGATCTGCTGCGCCAGCAGGGCGGCCGTTTTCGGGCCGATATCGAGGATCATGTCGTCATCCGCCACGTCGGCCACGTCCTTGACGGTGGCGGCGGCTGTCGGCGAAAACTCCTTGGCGCACACGACGTCAACGGGAATCGGCACTTGCGCGCCCCGTTTGGCCATGATGTCGATGATGGCTTTCGCTTCGTCGACGAGTTCCGCTTCCACCAGCGACTTGCCGACATTCAAGCCAACGGCTTTCATGAAGGTATTGGCGATGCCGCCGCCGACGATCAGGTTATCGACCTTGTCGGACAGGGCTTTCAGAATGGTCAGCTTGCTCGATACTTTCGAACCGGCAACGATGGCCAGCAGCGGGCGGGCTGGCGCGTGCAGCGCTTTGCCCAGCGCATCGAGTTCGGCGGCCAGCAGCGGGCCGGCGCAGGCGACGGGCGCGAACTTGGCGATGCCGTGCGTGGACGCCTCGGCGCGGTGGGCCGTGCCGAACGCGTCATTGACGTAGATATCGCACAATTTCGCCATTTTTTGCGCCAGCTCATCGCTGTTTTTCTTTTCGCCCTTGTTAACGCGCACGTTTTCCAACAGGACGACCTGGCCGGCCGCCAGGTTTTCCAGGCCGGCGCCGTCGATCCAGTTTTGTTTCAGTGCAACTTCCTGGCCCAGCAGCTCGGACAGGCGGGCGGCCACGGGCGCCAGGCTGTCGGCCGGCTTGAACTCGCCTTCCGTCGGACGGCCCAGGTGCGACGTCACCATGACGGCGGCGCCAGCGTCGAGGGCGGCGCGGATGGCCGGCACCGAAGCGCGGATGCGCGTATCTTCGGTGATCTTGCCACTGTCATCTTGCGGGACGTTCAGGTCGGCGCGGATGAATACGCGCTTGCCTTGCAGTGCATTTTGGGCGATCAAATCTTGCAGACGGATGAAGTTGAGAACAGCTGACATGGCGATCCAGATGACGAGTGGAAGGAAGTGCGCTATTTTACCGCAATGACCAGACCAAATCGCCGATTTGTCCTGCTTTACTGAAAAACATGCAACAGTCGCAAGCCCGTGAAAACCAGCATGCCGAACACGATGGTTTGCAGCATATTGCGGCGAATCACGAAAAAGAGCGTAGCGGCAATACCCGACAAGAGTTTCAGATTCGACAAGTCAAAGTGCACTTGCGGCCCTTCCATCAACATATCGGGCGCAATGATGGCCGCCAACGCGCAGGCCGGCGCATAGCGCAGCATCTCGCCCACGCGGCGCGGAATGGTGATGTGGTGGCCGATCAGCCAGAAGGTGCTGCGCGTGGCGGCAGTCGCCACCACCAGCACGGCGATGGCGATCCACACATCGGCCCTGCCCAAGGCTATGCCGTCAAACATGGCGTTTTGTCCATTTTTCTGTCAATTCTTCCACGGCCATGGCACTGACCATGCCCACCACGACGGCCACCAGCAAGCCCAGCTTATACGGCAGGCTGAACGCCAGCACGGCCACCGTGCCCGCCACCAGCACGCCGCACAAGGCGGCGCGGCTGAGGATGAGCGGCACCGTCACGCACAGGATCGCCAGCGTGCCCGCAAAACCCAGCCCCCATTCGGCCGGCACGACGGCGCCCAGCACGATGCCGATGAAGGAACCGATTTGCCAGGCCAGCCAGTTGGGGTAGATCAAGCCTTTCAGGAAAGGCAGCTTGGCCGGGTCCGGCGTTTCATGGGGGTAGCGCTGCAGGAACAGGCCCACGGTGATATCGCCCGCCACATAGCCGAGCGCAAAGCGCTGGCGCCACGGCAGATGGGAAAAATGGGGGGCCAGCAGCACGGAAAAGATGACAAAACGCAAATTAACGACGAGGGCCGTGGCAAAGATCACCCACACGGGCGCTTGCGCGGCCAGCAGGGGCAAGGATGCGAGCTGGGCCGAGCCGGCAAAGACAAACAGGGTCATGGCCCCCGCCTGCGCGACAGTCAGGCCGCTTTTCACCATGGCCACGCCCACCACCATGCCCCAGGCGGCGATGCCCAGCAGGGTGGGTGCCCCCAGGTTCAGGCCGGCGCGCCAGGCATCTTTCAGCACGGCATGATCGCTGCTGGCCGGGACGGCGTTCACGCGGGTGTTCATGCGAGCCCCCGGCAGGCTGAGTGTGGTAACTGCACAACAATGGTGCAAGACGACATGGGCGGCAACGGTGATACCGGCAAGGCAAATCCAGTCAGTGTGGCGCTGCAGCCGCCATATTTCCGCGAAAACCCGCGCCGCAGCCGAAGATGATCAAGCCGCCATTTTAGCCATGATTTTTGCTGTCTGCCTGAATCCGTTAAAATCGTACTTTTGGCAGCAGCCGACTTCCATCCATACAGCCTCACGGAGCATGACAAGATGACAAAAACCACCCAGCCAGCGGTCGAACTCGACGGTAAAGACTTGCCAGCCCACTGCCCTAACCCGGCCATGCCGCTGTGGTCATCGCATCCGCGCGTGTTTCTGGAATTCAACAAAGACGGTATCGCCAAGTGCCCGTACTGCGGCACGGCCTACACCCTGAAGGAAGGCGCCAGCGCCGGCCATCATTAAACTGCCCAGCGGCGCGCCCCCAGCGCGCCGTTTTTATGTGCACCAGCCCGGAGTCGTCATGAAACGTCTGAAAGAACTCAATGGCAGCGCCGCGGAAGTCGAAGCGGCGTTCTACGATGCCTTGCACCGCGCCGACCTCGAAGCGCTGATGGCGCTATGGGCCGACGATGAAGAAATCGTCTGCATCCACCCGGGCGGCGCGCGCCTGATCGGCCATGCCGCCATCCGCGCCTCGTGGGAAACCATCCTGGCCGGCGGCGGCCTGCACATCGTGCCGGCGCAGCTGCATGAAACGCACAATCTGATGAGTTCGGTGCACACGGTCATCGAAGGCGTGACCCAGGAAGAAGGCGGCCCGGCGCATCTGCTGGCGACGAATGTGTACGTGAAAACGCCGCGCGGCTGGCGCATCGTGCTGCACCACGCGTCCATCGCCCCGGGCGGCGCGCCGGCCGACGTTGCAGGGACGCAGATCCTGCACTGATGTCCTTGCCTCTTATTGACAACGCCCCCTACACCGCCCCGCTCTGGCTGCCTGGCGGCCACGCGCAGACGATTTATCCTGCCGTGTGCATCGCCAAGCCGGCCGTGGCCTTCCGCCGTGAACGCTGGCAAGCGCCCGATGGCGACTTCGTCGACGTCGACCTGGTCGACGGCCAGCCGGGCCAGCCCTTCGTGCTGCTGTTCCACGGCCTGGAAGGCTCGTCGAACAGCCATTACGCGCGCGCCCTGATGGCCGAGGTCGCCGCGCGCGGCTGGTCGGGCGCCGTGCCGCACTTTCGCGGCTGCTCGGGCGAAGCGAACCTGGCGCCCCGCTTCTACCATTCGGGCGATGCGCAGGAAGTGGACTGGATCGTGCAGCGCATGCGCCCGCGCGCGACCGGCAAGTTTTACGCGGCCGGCGTCTCGCTGGGCGGCAATGCCCTGCTGTGCTGGCTGGGACAGTCGCAGCACCAGGCCGATTTCATCGATGCGGCGGCCGCCGTGTCGGCCCCGCTGGACCTGGCGCAAGGGGGCAAGGCCTTGTCGTCCGGCGCCAACCGGCTCTACACGCGCATGTTCCTGAACACGCTCAAACCGAAATGCCTGGCCAAGCTGGAGCAATTCCCCGGCCTGTTCGCGCGCGACGCCATGCTGGCCGCGCGCGACTTGCATGCCTTCGACAATGTCGTCACGGCGCCCCTGCACGGCTACCGCGACGCCGACGATTACTGGCACCGCGCCAGCGCCAAGCACGTCTTGCAGGACATCACCGTGCCGACCCTGGTACTGAATGCGCAGAATGATCCCTTCCTGCCCGGGCGCTTCCTGCCGCGCAGCGCCGCGCCGACAGTCACGCTCGAGTATCCGCGCCACGGCGGCCACGTCGGCTTTGCGGCAGGCAAGTTGCCGGGCAGCACACGCTGGCTGCCACAGCGCCTGCTCCATTTTTTTGAGGGCGGCAACATGGCGCCGCCGGCCCCGCAAACCTGTCACGCTGGCAGTTCGCAAACGCACACGGAAAACGCTACACATGGATGAACTCGTCAAACAGGCCCTGGCCAAATGGCCGAACGTACCGCACTGCTACGGCTGGCTGGGCCTGGACGCGCGCGGCCACTGGCGCATGCGCGACCAGCATGCGCAACAGCGACAACTGCCTGGCGACAAGATCGCCCACGAGGCCCTACTGGGATTTATCAACCGCAATTACGGCCATGACGAACGCGGCTGCTGGTTCTTCCAGAACGGCCCGCAGCGCGTGTATGTAAATCTGGAAGCGACACCCTACATTGCCCGCAGCGACCCGCGGCACGGTTTTGTCTTGCAGACGGGCGCGCCGCTGGAACAGATCGAGCAGGTGTATTGGTGCGACAACGGCGTCTTGATCTTGCGCCAGGGCGAGGTCGTGGCGCAGGTCGATGACCGCGACATGGCGCAAGTGCTGGACGCCCTGCACGTCGATGGCCAGGTGGCCAGCGACGAGGCCTTGCTGGCGTGGCTGGAAGAGCGCCGGGGCAAGCTGACCCTATTGCATGACGGCAAGGAGATCGCCGTGCAGCCGCTGCGCTACGACGCCGTGCCGCAAACCTTCGACTTCCAGCCGATGCCGCAAGCCGAATAAGGCTTATCCCTTCTGGTCCTTGATCTGTTCGCGGCGCTTTTCCTGCAATTCCCGCTCGCGCGCATCGATCACGGCCTGGTCATAAAAGGTCGCGTCCGTCGATTTGCGGGCGATCGTCAGCTGGTCCAGCGCGGCCATGGTGGCGCCCTGCAGCACGTACGATTCGGCCAGCGCCATATGCTGCAAGGTCATCTTGCCCTGATCCGCATAGGCTTTCGCCAGTAAATCGTACAGTTCCGGCTCTTCCTTGTAGAGCTGCACCTGCTCGCGCAGGTACAAGGTGGCTTGCTCCAGCTTGCCGGCAGCCATCAGCGCTTCCGCATATTGGTGGGCAATGCCGCGCGAGAGGGGAAACTGCTGGCGCGCCGCATCGGCCGCCTTCAAAGCCTGTGGCGCCACTTCCTTCTTTTGCCCCGGCATCAACAGCACTTCCAGCCCCATCGACGCCAGCAGCGAATTGGGCCCCTGGGTGCCGCCCGACGTCAGCACATTCGGCCCGGCCGGCTGGTGCAGGGCGGCATTGGCCGCATCGAGTTCCTTTTGCGCCTCCGCCGGCTTGCCCTGCTTGACGGCGACAAAGGACAAGCCGTAATGGGCGGCCGTCACCTGGAAGCGGCTTTGCTGTTCCAGCTGCGTCTTGAAGACGGCCTTGGCGTTCAGCAAGCCTTGCACGCTTTCATCCTGCAGCACGCGGGCACGCGCCCGGGCCAGGTGGAAACTCAGGCTGTCCGCACGCTGTTTGTACGGCTGCTCGCGGATACGCGCCTGGATGTCGGCGATGCGTTCCGTCGTCAGCGGGTGGGTCTGCAGATAGGCGGGCATCAGGTCGCTGTACGAGCGGCTGGCCGCCTGCATGCGGCCGAAAAAGGCTACCATGCCGGTGGTGTCGAAACCGGCTTCGCCCATGATCTGGAAACCGATGCGGTCCGCCTCGCGTTCGGCGTCGCGGCCGAAATTGAGCTGGCGCTGGATGGCCAGGCCCTGGCCGGCGGCAAACACGCCCATGGCCACGTCGCCGCCCGCGCGCGAAGCGAGCGCCGCCAGCAGCATGGCGGCCAGCGGCATCAGCGCATCCTGGCGCTGCTGGCCCAGCATGCGCGCGATATGACGCTGCGCCACGTGGCCGATCTCGTGCGACAGCACGGATGCCAGTTCCGCCTCCGTTTGCGCCGCCAGCACCAGCGCCGAGTGCACGCCGATGAAACCGCCCGGCAAGGCAAACGCGTTCAATTGGGGATCGCGCACGGCAAAGAAGAAATAGTCGTAATTCGTTTCGCCGCGCACGCTGGGGCGCGCCGCCACGAGCGCGTTGCCGAAGGTATTCAGGTATTCGAGCAAAGGCGCGTCGTCGAGATAGTCGCGGTCGCCGCGGATGCCGCGCATGATTTCCTCGCCGATCTTGCGCTCCATCGCCGGCGACAGGTCTTCGCGCGAGGTATCGCCCAGGTTCGGCAGGTTCGGCGCCGGCGGCACGGCCAGGGGCGTCCAGCCGCTTCCCGTCTTGGCCGCCGCGCCGGCAGCCGGCGCCGCTGGCGCGGACGTGTAGGTTTGCGCCAGCGCACAGGGCGCCGCCAGCGACAATGCCGCCAGCACGGATGCGCGCCGCAAGCCGCGCAGCCATGCCGCAGCGGCGTTTTCAAGTACGATCGGAAGGGGAGTTTTTGAATTCACGGGTGCTATCATACCTTGTTAGCGGCGCCCATTCCCACGCGCCATGCCAGTGGCATGGGGTCGTGATTCGGCCTGCCGCGCCCCCGTTCCTCACCTATTTTGACGCCATGACAACAGCAGACAAGCAAGCCCCCGCCGGGGAACTGACCCATTTCGATGCCACGGGCCAAGCCCATATGGTCGACGTGGGCAGCAAGGAAGACACGCGCCGCAGCGCCGTGGCCGCCGGCACCATCCGCATGCAGCCGGCCACCCTGGCCTTGATCATTTCGGGCAACGCCAAGAAAGGCGACGTGCTGGGCATCGCCCGCATCGCCGCCATCATGGGCGCCAAGCGCACCAGCGACCTGATTCCCCTGTGCCACCCGCTGGCCCTCACGCGCGTCACCGTCGATTTCGACGTGGATGAAGCGGCCAACAGCGTGCATTGCCGCGCCCAGGTCGACACCACGGGCAAGACGGGCGTGGAAATGGAAGCGCTGACGTCCGTGCAGATCGGCTTGCTGACGATCTACGACATGTGCAAGGCCGTCGACCGGGGCATGGTCATGACGAATGTGCGCGTGCTGGAAAAGCATGGCGGCAAGTCGGGCGATTGGCACGCGGAAGTGTAACTATGCCGCATGGCGCGCCAGCCGGCCCCGGATGCGGCGCAAGTCGCACAGCAGCCAGACGGCGCAGCCCAGGCACAACGCGATGATGGCCACGGACAGGGGCAAGTGGAATTGTTCCAGTCCTGCCAGCGCAAAGCCGGCATGGATCAGGCATGTTCCCACGCCCAGCGCGGCGCAGACACAAGCATACAGGGGCGCTCGCGGGGTGGCCAGCAGCACCTGCCGGTAACCGGCCAGCACCACGGCAATCGCCGCCAGGTTAAACACGAGAAAACCCTGCACGCCGCCCGGCACGTGAAACATCTCCCACTCTTTCCAGTAGGCAGCGTCGATTTGATGCAGGATCAGGAACAACATGGTCCAGAAGTAGCTGCGTGGCATAAGATTTACATTCGTCAATATTGACGCAATTGTAAAGCCTGCACCGCGCACCGGCACGTGCCCATGGTATTTTTCGATGCGAAAGTGAATTTCATTGATAGGAATGCTTTTTCATCAAGAAATCATGCATACTGCGAGTCGACCATATCCAGATGAGCATCGCATGACAAGCAACACGCCCGCCGCGGAAAGCAAGCTCCAGGACTTCGAATTCGAGGCCATGAATCTGCAGGTGGGGGGACGCATCCAGTTCATCACGCACCGCACCATCAAACCGATTCAGCATTTCTCGACCGTGATCGGCTATGTGAAAGACGAGTACCTGATCGTCAAGATTCCCATGGAAAACGGCGCCTCCATCGTGCTCAACGAAGGCGACAAGCTGACCATCCGCGTGTTTTCCGGCATCACCGTCTGTTCGTTTGCGTGCAGCGTACTGCGCCTCTTCGGCCGTCCGCTCAACTATGTGCACCTGAGCTTTCCCGACGCCATCCAGGGCACCAGCCTGCGCACGGCCATGCGCGTCAAGGTGGAGATTCCCGCGCAGCTGAGCTACCGCGACGTGGCGGCCGTGCCCGTGTTCATCGTCAACCTCAGCGTGTCGGGCGCGCTGATCGAGGCACCCAGCATGCTCACGCCCGATGAAGAAGGCGTGGCACTGAGCTTTACCCTGCTGGTGCAGCCGAACAAGCATCAGATGCGCGTCAACACGCGCGCCCGCATCCAGAACGTCAGCGTGGGCAAGCCGTCCAATGGCCACGCCGCCGGAGTGGCCGAAATCTATACGTATGGCGTGCAATTCATCGACCTGGAACCGACCCACTACACCCTGCTGCAAAACCTCACCTATGAAGCGCTGATCGCGGACCGGCAAAAAATCGTCTGATACCCGGCTGGCCAGCGCCGCTTACAGGGTCGGGGTCACGTCGGGAATATTGTTTTTGGTGATCGCCTCCTTCGCCGCCAGATTCGTCACAGTGGTGCTGTTGAACCAGCTCAGGCTGCTGGTACCCGGCTTCATGGTCATCGTCACGCTTTGCCCACCGATCCCCTTGCCCAGGTCTGCCGCCAGGGTCAGCACGATATTGCCCTTGTCCACTGTGGCGCTCGCCACTTCGCGCGTGGCACTGAACACGGGAATGGAACTTGGCACGCTCTCGGTGGGCGTGCTGCAGGCGGCCGCCTCGCCCCCATTTTCCTGCACGCACAGGGCCACGGCCGTCTTCAGGGGCGCCGCCGCGGCCAGCACGTTGCTGACCTTGGCCCGCATCGTATAGTCGCCGTACTGGGGAATGGCCACGGCCGCCAGGATGCTGGCGATGGCCACCACGATCATCAGTTCTATCAGGGTAAATCCGCTTTGCACGCGCATCGCATCCTCCCGGAGTGCAGTTGGTCACGCCGTGCATGGTGCAAGCGCCATGCCAGCGGCGCCCCGGGGCGGCGTTGGTAGGCATGGAAAGAAAAGCGACGCATTTGGGCGGATTCGGACCAGCGCCGTCGCACCAGGGCGGGAATCGACCTGTCTTGCGGACAAAAAAAAGGAGCCGAAGCTCCTTTTTTATACTGCATGAACCAGGCTGAAATTACAGCATGGCTTTCAGCAGACGCGCCATTTCCGACGGGTTCTTGGTCACGGTGATGCCGCAAGCTTCCATGATTTCCAGCTTGGCTTGCGCCGTATCGGCACCGCCCGAGATCAGCGCGCCGGCGTGGCCCATGCGCTTGCCTGGAGGAGCCGTTACGCCAGCGATGAAGCCGACGACCGGTTTTTTCATGTTGTCTTTGATCCAATAAGCCGCGTTGGCTTCGTCCGGACCGCCGATTTCGCCGATCATGATGACCGCGTCGGTATCTGGATCATCATTGAACATCTTCATGATGTCGATGTGCTTCAGGCCGTTGATCGGGTCGCCGCCGATGCCGACTGCCGAGGATTGGCCCAGGCCCAGTGCGGTCAGCTGACCCACTGCTTCATAGGTCAGGGTGCCCGAACGGGAAACGACGCCGATACGGCCCTTCTTGTGGATGTGACCTGGCATGATGCCGATCTTGATTTCGTCTGGCGTGATCAGGCCTGGGCAGTTAGGGCCCAGCAGCAAGGTTTTGCTATTGGCTTTAGCCATGCGGTCTTTCAGGGCCATCATGTCGCGGACAGGAATGCCTTCGGTGATGCAAATGGCCAGATCCATTTCAGCTTCGACAGCTTCCCAGATCGCCGCTGCCGCGCCTGCTGGCGGCACGTAGATCACGGAAACGTTGGCGCCGGTTTCTTTTTTCGCTTCGGTAACGTTAGCGAAAATAGGAATGCCTTCGAAATCTTCGCCGGCTTTCTTCGGGTTCACGCCTGCCACGAAGGCAGCTTTGCCGTTCGCGTAGTCGCGGCAACCGCGGGTGTGGAACTGGCCGGTCTTGCCGGTGATCCCTTGGGTAACGACTTTGGTATCTTTATTGATCAGAATGGACATGTTGATTCCTTAATTAAGCTTGACCGGCAGCAGCGGCAACGACGCTCTTGGCTGCATCTTCCATGGTGTCGGCTGCGATGATAGGCAGACCGGAATCGGCCAGCATCTTTTTGCCCAGGTCTTCGTTGGTGCCCTTCATGCGCACGACCAGCGGTACGTTCAGCGAAACGGCTTTCACTGCGGCGATGACGCCTTCAGCGATCACGTCGCAACGCATGATGCCGCCGAAAATGTTCACCAGGATGGCTTTCAGGCCTGGGTTTTTCAGCATGATCTTGAACGCTTCGGTCACTTTTTCTGCCGTGGCGCCGCCGCCGACGTCCAGGAAGTTGGCCGGCTCGCCGCCGAACAGCTTGATGGTGTCCATGGTGGCCATGGCCAGGCCGGCGCCGTTCACCAGGCAACCGATGTTGCCGTCGAGCGAAATGTAGGCCAGGTCGAATTTCGACGCTTCGATTTCAGCTGGATCTTCTTCGTCCAGGTCGCGCAGGGCGACGATTTCCGGATGACGGAACAGAGCGTTCGGGTCAAAGTTGAACTTGGCGTCCAGGGCGATGACCTTGCCGCTGCCGGTGACGATCAGCGGGTTGATTTCGGCCAGCGAGCAGTCGGTTTCCCAGTAGGCTTTGTACAGGCCTTGCAGGTTGGCGCGCGCGTCGGCGATGGAACCGGCAGGCACGCCGATTTTGGCGGCGATGTCGTCCGCCTGGGCATCGGTCAGGCCTGTGCCCGGATCGATGGTGACGTGGTGGATCTTCTCAGGGTGGCTCTCGGCCACTTCTTCGATGTCCATGCCGCCTTCGGACGATGCCATCAGGACGATTTTCTGGGTAACGCGGTCGGTGACCAGCGAAACGTACAGTTCTTGCTTGATGTCGGCGCCTTCTTCCACCAGCAGGCGGTTGACTTTCTGGCCTTCGGCGCTGGTCTGGTGCGTGATCAGCTGCATGCCCATGATCTGGTCAGCGTATTCCTTGACCTGTTCCATCGATTTTGCCACTTTCACGCCGCCGCCCTTGCCGCGGCCACCTGCGTGGATCTGCGCCTTGACAACCCATACCGGGCCGCCCAGGGTTTCCGCAGCCTTGACGGCTTCTTCGACGGACATGCACGGAATACCGCGTGGTACCGTCACTCCGTGCTGCCGGAGGATTTCTTTGGCTTGATACTCATGGATTTTCATGCTGGCTTCCCTTCTGATACTGATGTGTAAAAATACGGTTAGTGGTGCAAAAAAACAGGAAATACAGCGCCGGGGTCACGCTTTGGCTACCCAGCGCGGGTAATACTGTGCAACCGCCCCGCCATCGGTGCGCAGGGCGTGGCATTTGTCGAGTTGAAACGGCTTTTCATGCGATAAGTCAGCATTCGCACCGTCACGGGTCGACCAGACATCGCCGGCAAATGCCTGAACCGTCGCAGTCGGCAAGACTTGCGCCAGTTCGGTCAAATGGGTACAGCCGGCGATTCCCGCCAGGCGCTGTTTCAAGTCGCGGCGGAAATTCTTCAATAAATTCAATCCGATCAGCGCCCTGTAAGCGGGGCCGATGGTATCGCAAAAACCGGGATAGGGCACGGCATCGGAGGCAGCTTCGGCCTCGACAATGGTCAGTGCGCGATCGACGGTAATGCGTAAATGGAGGTCATGCAGAGGGGCGCCGGCGGGACGGGGGCCGGAGGCCAGGGTCGCGTCATAGCTTTTGATATCGGTAATATGGGCGTCAATATCCCACAGGCCGTCGTCGCGCATATACGCTTGGACGTCGATAACGCGGGAGTGCCGTAGGGCGCGCCGGGATACGGGAGTTGACAGGGGCATAAGACCGATGCCGCTTGCGCGGCCATAATTAGTAAGCAGCCATGTGCCTAAAGCACTCTGTTCGCAGCTTCTACGAACAGCAACCGCACCTGCGGCGCCGCAAAAACCCTAAAAGTGTAGCACACAGGGCGCTAGTTGCGCCGCAACATAATTTTTTATTGCTTGTGCCGCCCGCCGCAAATCATTAACGAAAATCGCAAAATCAATGACGATCATTCGCAATTCAAATAACTTGGCAGCAGGCTTGCCGGCACCGTCAGGCTGGCCGGCACCGTACCTCAGTCAGTCACACCCAGTGCGCGTAAAACAGGCAAGATGCGCGCGGAAAAATACTGTGCCTGCGCCAACAATTCGGCCAGGTTTTCCTCTTCCGTCAACAAGGGCTCCCCATCCTTCGTCATCAGCTGCTTCAGGCGCAGCAGCACGGGCCACGTCGTGCGCACCCAGTCTTGCGGCGTTGGACAACCTTGCAGTTTCGCCCACAGGAAGAGCTGTTGTAAATGCGATACAACCACGCCGCCGCCCGTCAGGGGGCTGGCGAGGATGTGCAAATCGCTTCTTGCCAGCGCCTGCTCCAGCAAGTGTGCATTCAGGCGCGCCGTCTGCGGCCGCGCCGCGGCGATGCCGGCCTCGTCCTGGACGGCAGACACGCTGCCCTTGCTGGCCAGTACCAGCATGATCTGCAGCAAGGCGGCCAGACTGGCTTCGCTGCCAGCCAGTTGCTGCTCCAGTTCGCCTATCGTGTACACGCGATGGTCAGCCATGGCGTCCAGCACGGGCGCATAGACGCGCTCGTCCATATCGGCGTCGCCCAGCACGCCATGCACGCTCAACACCACTTCGTCGCGGGGTACGGCCAGCATCACGCGCACGGCCCGCAAGGCACTGGCCTGGGCGAACGGCGTCAGCCTGCGCGCGCCCTTGACCCAGTAATCCCTGCGGAATTGCTCGTTGACGAGGAAGGAGCGCGTCGTCTCGCGAAAAATGGGATCGGGTATCTCGGCCAGGAACTGCTGGTGCTCAGCCGTCAGGTTCAGCATGTCGACCAGAGCGGTATAGTTGGCGGACGCGGCGAACTCGAGCTTGGCCTCGCCCAGCATGGCCGCGACGCTGGAAAAAGCCATAGGCTGCCAATCGGCATTGAAATACTCATGGGCAAGATAATGTCCATCCATCGCCTTGAGTTTTTCGAAGCGGTCCGCCAGTTGCGGGTTGGCATCCAGGTAGCGCGGTTGCGTGGCGATCATCCTGTCGACAAAATCGATGGCGCCAGCGACTCTGGCCAGCACACCCTGGCCCGGGGCGCTCATGACGCGGCTATGTTCGGCCAGCAAGTCGCGCATCGGCATCATTGCGGCCCAGCCTGGCTGCGTGTTGTAGCTGATGAAGACGACACCGCCCACCTTCAGCTTGCGCCGCAGGAAGTCGACGATGAGCGCGCGATTTTCCGCCGAAACCCAGCTCCAGATCCCATGCAGGCAGATAAAGTCAAAATCGGGCAAGTCGTCGCGGCAACAAAACTGCGCGAACGATTCATCCGTGAACTGCGCGCCAGCGTCGGCCGCGTTGGCCAGCTCCTGCGCAAAGGCGGCCTGGGACGGATTGAAATCATTGCCATGCCAGCGCGTGGCGGACGCCGCCGCATGGATGTTGGCGCTGATGCCCTGGCCAAAGCCCAGCTCGCAAGCCGTGCCGCTGGCCGGCAAGGCCAGGCCGGCGGCCAGCAAGGGCAGGCGCAGGCGCAGAGGATTCAATTCTTCGTAATAGCCATAGGTATAGGCGATTTCGGCCACATAGCCGGCATTCCAGTTGCTCATCTTGCATCCTGTCACGATCAGTGGTGCTGCGCGCATCGCACAGCGTTCGAGCGCCAGCATACCCGATCGCGCGGCGTCACCATACTGGAATCAGACGACGTTTGAAAGCGCAGTTCTTGGCGGCACGGCGTGGCGGCCGGGCAGCCCTGGATGAGCTATTCCTCGTCGGGATCCAGTCCCTTCAAGGCCACCTGCACGGCGCGCTGCGAAAAACCGCGCTGCATCAAAAAACGCATCTGCTTGTTGCGCTGCTCTGCATCCTGCGCCACCTGACCAAACTTGCGGCGCCACACCTCGCAGGCGCGCGCAACTTCCCCTTCGGCCAGGCCCGCCTTGAGTTCCTGCAACGCTTCTCCCCCGATGCCATGGCTTTGCAGCTCCGCCATGATGCGGCTGTTGCCAAAGCGGGCCGAACGGCGGTGGATCAGCGACTCGGAAAAGCGCTCCTGCGACAGCCAGTTGGCTTGCTCCAGGCTGTCGAGCAAGGCTTCCACGTCGTCGCCTTCCTGCGCATGGCGCTGCAGCTTGCGTCGCAATTCCATGCGGCTGTGTTCGCGCATCGACAGAAAGCGTAGCGCCCTGCCCTTCAGGCTTAGTTGTACTGCGGCCATACACCCACCTTGTCTTTCATTCCACGATCACATCACCCAAACACAATCGCCGCCCGGCGCAACAGCGCGGGACGGCGATCATGGTCACACCTTGCAGCAAGCCATGCGTAGGTCGGATTAGGCCCCTTGGGCCGTAATCCGACAACATTGTTGACGTCTGTGGTGCTGTCGGATTACGCGCGGCTTTGCCGCGCTAATCAGACCTACTCTGCCTTGGCTTCCGCAGCCTTGGCAGCCTTGTCGGCGGCCTTATCCGCTTTTTCCGGCTTTTCAGCGGCCAGCGGCGGCAGTTCGCGCACGCCCAGCGAAGCGCGGACCTTGTTTTCGATTTCGCGGGCCAGCGCCGGACGCTCTTGCAGGAAGGCACGGGCGTTATCCTTGCCCTGGCCGATGCGTTCGCCATTGTAGCTGTACCACGAACCGGATTTTTCCACGATCTTGGCATCCGAGCCCAGGTCCAGGATTTCGCCTTCGCGCGAGGTACCGGCGCCGTACAAGATGTCGAAGTGCGCTTCCTTGAACGGCGGCGCGATCTTGTTCTTGACGACCTTGACCTTGGTTTCGTTGCCGATCACTTCATCGCCGGACTTAATCGAGCCGGTGCGGCGGATGTCCAGGCGCACGGAGGCGTAGAATTTCAGCGCATTGCCGCCCGTGGTCGTTTCCGGGCTGCCGAACATCACGCCGATCTTCATGCGGATCTGGTTGATGAAGATAACCAGGGTATTCGTGCGGTTGATGGAGCCGGTCAGCTTGCGCAGCGCTTGCGACATCAGGCGCGCTTGCAAACCTGGCAGGGAATCGCCCATGTCGCCTTCGATCTCGGCGCGTGGCGTCAGTGCGGCCACGGAGTCGATGACGACGAGGTCGACGCTGCCCGAACGCACGAGGGCGTCGCAGATTTCCAGTGCCTGCTCGCCCGTGTCAGGTTGCGAGATCAGCAATTCATGCAGGTTCACGCCCAGCTTTTGCGCGTAACCGACGTCGAGCGCGTGCTCGGCATCGATAAAGGCGCAAGTGCCGCCCAGTTTTTGCATTTCGGCGATGGTTTGCAGGGTCAGCGTGGTTTTACCCGACGATTCCGGACCGTAGATTTCCACCACGCGGCCGCGCGGCAAGCCGCCCACGCCCAGCGCGATATCGAGGCCGAGCGAACCGGTCGACACGACTTGCACTTCTTCGATCGGTGCGCTGGCATCCATGCGCATGACCGAACCTTTGCCAAACTGCTTCTCGATCTGCGCCAGTGCGGCGGCGAGCGCCTTGGCTTTTTCCGATGCGGGTACTACAGCTTTTTTATCGTCCATATGTTCTTTCAGCCGTTCTACAGTTGCGGATTCACGTGACGCATCTACGTGAACCGTGCAGCCTGCGATAGCGCCAGTGGGTTAAATTCTTTACACAGACAGTACTGTATAAAAAAACAGTGATCAATGCAAGCGGAACGTGGATTTGTTTTGAAACAGATCAATACAAGCCTGGTTTTTCACAAAAACTCGCCACCTTGCGGGAAATGAAACACAATACAAGCTTCTATGCCGCAAGCCGAGGAAGTCTCACCATGCGTATTTTACTTGCCGAAGATGACAGCGTACTGGCCGATGGCCTGACCCGTTCGCTGCGCCAGTCGGGCTATGCCATCGACTGCGTCAAAAATGGGCAGGAAGCCGATACGGCCCTGTCCACCCAGGAATTCGACTTGCTGATCCTCGACCTGGGCCTGCCGAAGATGTCCGGCCTGGAAGTGCTGCGCCGCCTGCGCGCGCGCGCCTCGCTGCTGCCCGTGCTGATCCTGACGGCCGCCGATTCCATCGAACAACGCGTGAATGGCCTCGACCTCGGTGCCGATGATTATATGGCCAAGCCGTTCGCCCTGTCGGAACTGGAGGCAAGAGTGCGCGCCCTGACGCGCCGCGGCGCCGGCGGCGGCGCCACCATCATCAAGCATGGTCCCCTCAGCTACGACCAGGTGGGGCGCAGCGCCTACATCAACGACCAGATGCTCGACCTGTCGGCGCGCGAACTGGGCTTGCTGGAAATACTGCTGGGCCGCACCGGCCGCCTCGTCTCGAAAGAGCAGCTGGTCGACCACCTGTGCGAATGGGGCGAGGAAGTGTCGAACAACGCCATCGAAGTGTATGTGCACCGCCTGCGCAAGAAGATCGAGGTGGGCGGCGTGCGCATCGCCACCGTGCGCGGCCTCGGCTATTGCCTGGAAAAATACTCGGAAGCGGTGCGCCTGAACGCCGAAGCGGGCGAGTCGGCAGCCCCGGCCAGCGGGTCCGCCAGCAAGTGAAGGCGCGCGAGGCGCCAGCGGACGAGCCGGACGACGACGACTGGTTCGAGCCGCCCACGACGGAGCAGGACGACACCATCGAGCATTCGTTGTTCGGCGAAATCCTCGACTGGATGCTGGCGCCCTTGCTGCTGCTGTGGCCGATGAGCATCGCCATCACCTATCTGGTGGCCAAGGGCATCGCCAATCAGCCGTTCGACCATGCGCTGGAAGACAGCGTCACCGTGCTGACGCAACAGGTCAAGCAGGCCGACGGCGCGCTGCTGCGCCGCGTGCCGGACAAGAACAGCAATAACAAGGGCCGCGACTTCCTGCGCGGCGACGACGTCGACACCCTGTATTACCTGGTGGTGGGTCCGCGCGGCGAATACCTCGACGGCGACCGCGACTTGCCGCCGCCGCAGGACCCCGACAAATACCGCAGCGGCATGGTGCTGTTTCGCAACGACACCATCCACGGCACGCCCGTGCGCGTGGCGTTCAGCTATCTCGATATTCCCGCCGGCAACGACGATGAACCGCACCGCGCGCTGGTGCAAGTGGCCGAGACGCTGGAAAAGCGCGCCCAGCTGGCCAATGAAATCATCAAGGGCGTGATTTTGCCGCAGTTCATCATCCTGCCCGTGATCCTGGCCCTAGTCTGGTTCGCCCTGGCGCGCGGGCTGTCGCCGCTGGCGCAATTGCAGGAACGCATACGCGCCCGGCCGCCCGACGATTTATCTCCCATCGAATCGGGCCAGGTGCCCGAGGAAATCACGCCGCTGGTCGGTTCGCTCAACGAGATGCTGGCGCGCCTGTCGCTGTCGATCGACATGCAGAAACGCTTCATCGCCGATGCGGCGCACCAGATGAAGACGCCGCTGGCCGGCATGCGCATGCAATCGGAGCTGGCCCTGCGCCAGACAGACCACGACGAGATTCACCGCTCGCTGCTGCAGCTGGCGAAAAGCTCGGAAGCGGCCACGCGCCTGGTCAACCAGCTGCTGGCCCTGGCGCGCGCGGAAAACCAGCCGCAGGCGGGCACGGCGTTCGAGCCGATCGAGCTGAGCGAGCTGGCGCGCGGCGTGGTGCAGGACTGGGTGCAAGCCTCGTTTGCCCAGCATATCGACCTGGGCTTCGAACAGCCCGCCTATTCGATCATGATTTCCGGCAATGCCATGATGCTGCGCGAGCTGCTGAGCAATCTGATCGACAATGCCCTGCGCTACACGCCAGCTGGCGGCAGCGTCACGGTGCGCGTGCGCAGCACCCTGGAACTGGCCATCCTGGAAGTGGAAGATACGGGGCCCGGCATTGCGCCGGCAGAGCGGGCTCACGTGTTCGAACGTTTTTACCGCATTCTTGGCAGCAATGTCGACGGCAGCGGCCTGGGGCTGGCCATCGTGCGCGAGATTGCGCAGCAGCATGGTGCCGAAGTCGATATTTTTAACAATCCGCGCGCCACTTCGCCGAAGTTGCCAGGCACCCTGCTGCGCCTGAGCATCGCCCTGCTGTTGCCGGAAGCGCCAAAAGAGGACGACATCACGTATGGATAAGCCCAGCCTTCCCGCGGCGCCGCTGCAGCCCGCGCGCGCGCCCGGCCCCGAACTGCAGGCGCGCCGCGATGTGCACTGGCGCAAGACGCGGCGCCTGACGGCCATCCTTCTGCTGATCTGGCTGCTGACGGGCTTTCTGACCGTGTTCTATGCGCGCGAGCTCTTGCACCTGAACCTGTTCGGCTGGCCCTTGCCCTTCTATATGGCGGCCCAGGGCGCCTCGCTCGTCTACCTGGCCATCATCGCCTTGTATGCCTGGCGCATGCGGCGCCTGGACCGGGCTTTCCATGCCGAGGAGCAAGCATGAGCGGCCAGCGCAGCTTCTTTGCGCGCCTGTGCCGTTACTACCTGCTGTTTACCGCCGGTTTCGCCGCTTTCCTGCTGGCCCTGTCGGTGCTGGAACAGGAAGGCATGCCGCGCGCGTGGATCGGCTACCTGTTCATGCTCGTCACCATCACCCTGTACGCCACCATCGGCGTCATCAGCCGCACCTCGAACGTCACCGAATACTATGTGGCGGGGCGCCGGGTGCCGGCCATGTTCAACGGCATGGCCACGGCCGCCGACTGGATTTCGGCGGCCAGTTTCATCAGCCTGGCGGGCGGCCTGTACCTGAACGGCTTCGACGGCCTGGCCTTCATCATGGGCTGGACGGGCGGCTATTGCCTGGTGGCGCTATTGATCGCGCCCTACCTGCGCAAGTTCAGCCAATACACGATTCCCGACTTCCTCGCCGCGCGCTACGGCAGCGGCACCGACAAACGGGGCGCCAGCGTGCGCGTGGTGGCCGTGGCCGCCACCATCATCGTGTCGTTTACCTATGTCGTGGCGCAGATCTACGCCGTCGGCCTGATCGCCTCGCGCTTCACGGGCGTGGATTTTTCCGTCGGCATCTTCCTGGGCCTGGCCAGCATCCTCGTCTGCTCCTTTCTGGGCGGCATGCGCGCCATCACCTGGACGCAGGTGGCGCAGTACATCATCATCCTCGTTGCCTTTCTGATTCCCGCCATGTGGCTGTCGGTCAAGCATGCGGACAATCCCGTGCCGCAGATCGCCTACGGCAAGGTGCTGCCGCAACTGAGCGCGCGCGAACACGTGCTGGAAACGGACCCGAAAGAAAACGAAGTGCGGGCCATCTTCCGCCAGCGCGCGCAAAGCTACCAGGCGCGCATCGACGGCTTGCCCGGCTCCTGGGAGCAAGGCCGCCTGGCGGCCCAGCGCCAGCTCGACAGTTTGCGCCAGCGCAATACCTCGCTGTTTGACATCCGCAACGCGGAGCGCTACCTGATCGCCTATCCCAAAAGCCCCGACGAGGCACGCGTGCTGTGGCAGGCCATGCAGGCGCAAAACCAGAAACGCGCCGAGCCGATCATTCCGCACGCGCAACCGTTTCCCGCCGCCGACCGCGAGCAATCCGATATCAAGCGCAACAATTTCCTGGCCCTCGTGTTTTGCATGATGCTGGGCACGGCCGCCCTGCCCCACATCCTCATGCGATCGTACACCACGCCGTCCGTGCACGAAACGCGCGTGTCCGTGTTCTGGACCCTGTTCTTCATCCTGTTGATCTATCTCACGATTCCCGCGCTGGCCGTGCTGGTCAAGTACGACATTTACTCGGCCCTGGTCGGCACGCAATACGCGAACCTGCCCACCTGGGTATCGTACTGGGCCAACGTGGACAAGCTCAGTCCCCTGATCAGCATCGTCGATGTCAACCGCGACGGCATCGTGCAACTGGCGGAAATTTCCATCGACGCCGACGTGCTGGTGCTGGCCACGCCCGAGATCGCCGGCCTGCCCTACGTGATTTCCGGCCTGGTGGCGGCCGGCGGCCTGGCCGCCGCCCTGTCGACGGCCGACGGTTTGCTGCTGGCCATCTCCAACGCCCTGTCGCACGACGTCTATTACAAGGTGGTCGATCCCAGCGCCTCGACGCAAAAGCGCGTGACGATTTCCAAACTGCTGCTGCTGGCCGTGGCCTTCATCGCCGCCTATGCGGCCTCGCAAAAGCCGGCCGACATTTTGTCGCTGGTGGGCGTGGCCTTCTCCCTGGCCGCCTCGACCCTGTTCCCGCCGCTGGTGCTCGGTGTCTTCTGGCAACGCGCCAATTACCAGGGCGCGCTGGCCGGCATGCTGACGGGTTTTGGCATCTGCCTGTACTACATGCTGCATACGAGCACCATGCTGGGAGGCAATGCCAGCGGACAATGGTTCCATATCGCACCGATTTCCGCCGGCATCTTCGGCGTGCCGGCCGGCCTGGCCGCCGCCATCCTCGTCAGCTGGCTGACGCCGGCGCCGGGACGGCGCAGCAGGGGACTGGTCGAGCATATCCGGGCACCGGAATGAATAGGCAGGCAGGCCCGCCAGATCAATTCCCCTTGCGGCTTAGGGAAAAGACAGCGTCCCGCTAAAAAAGGAGTAGGCTGGAGGGCCGCTTTACTTACGAGGAGATCCCATGCCGTCTGGAAAAATTCTTGTTGCCCAGGGAGGCGGCCCCACCGCCGTCATCAACCAGTCGCTGGTGGGCGTGGTGCTTGAATCGCGGCGTTTCCAGCACGTCACGCGCGTGTACGGCGCCCTGCATGGCGTGCGCGGCATCATCAATGAAGAGTTCGTCGATCTGACGCAGGAAACCAGCCACAACCTGGAACTGGTGGCGGCCACGCCGTCCTCGGCGCTCGGTTCCACGCGCGACAAGCCCGATATTGCCTACTGCCAGCAAATCTTCGAAGTGCTGCGCGCGCACGAAATCGAGCACTTCTTTTACATCGGCGGCAACGACTCGTCCGACACGGTGCGCATCGTCAGCGAGGAAGCGCACAAGGCAGGCTATCCGCTGCGCTGCATCCACATCCCGAAAACCATCGACAACGACCTGGTGGGCAGCGACCACACGCCCGGCTTTCCCTCGGCCGCGCGCTTCGTCGCGCAAGCGTTCGCCGGTGCCAACCTCGACAACGCGGCCTTGCCCGGCGTGTACGTGGGCGTGGTGATGGGCCGCCATGCGGGCTTTCTGACGGCCGCCTCGGCGCTGGGCAAGAAGTTCCCCGACGATGGCCCGCACCTGATCTACCTGCCCGAGCGCGTCTTCGTGCTGGAACAATTCCTTGCCGACGTGAAGGCCACCTATGAAAAGTATGGCCGCTGCGTGATCGCCGTGTCGGAAGGCATCCACGACGCCTCGGGCGAGCCGATCGCCAGCCTGCTGGCCAGGCAGGTGGGCAATGAAGTAGAGCGCGATGCGCACGGCAATGTGCAATTGTCGGGCACGGGCGCGCTGGCCGACCTGCTGTGCGACGAAATCAAGGCCAAGCTCGGCATCAAGCGCGTGCGCGGCGATACCTTCGGCTATCTGCAGCGTTCGTTCATCGGCTGCGTTTCCGACGTCGACCAGCGCGAAGCCCGCGAAGTGGGCGAGAAGGCAGTGCAGTTCGCCATGTGGGGCGACCGCGACGGCTCCGTCGCCATCAAGCGCACGGGCTTTTATTCCGTCGACTACGAACTGCTGCCGCTGACCGAGGTGGCGGGCAAGACGCGCACCATGGAAGACGAGTTCATCAGCGCCAGCGGCACGGACGTGACGGACGCCTTCCGCCTGTATCTGCGCCCGCTGCTGGGCTCGGGCATGCCCGATGCGTTCCGCCTCAGGGCGGCCAAGGTGGCGAAGGTCTTGAAACCTTAGCTGGACTCCGCCAGCAATAGCGGCCGCAGCTTGACGGCCGCCTCCTTGAGCTGCGGCACGTGCTGCATCAGCTGCTCCACGGACTTTCGCGCCACGGGCGCGTGGCAGGCGACGGCCGCCACGATGCGCCCGTCCGCGGCGCAGATGGGCACGGCCACGGCCACCATGCCGTGCACGAATTCCTCGTCGTCGATGCCGATGCCCAGCCGGGCGATGCGCACGATCTCGCGTTCCAGCAATGCTGGATCGGTGATGCTCTTCGGCGTGCGCGCCTGCAGGCTCAGCATGGCCAGCAAGGCGCGCCGCTCCAGCAGGGTCATGTGCGCCAGGAATAATTTTCCGCTCGCCGTGCAATGCATGGGCGCGCGCGTGCCCAGCACCAGGTGCAGGCGCAGCGGTTCCTGCGTTTCCACGCGGTCCACGTAGACGACGGCATTGCCCTCGGGAATGGCCAAATTGCAGGTCTCGCCCGTGACGGCCACCAGGCTGCCCAGGATGCTGCGGCTCACGCGGATCAGGGCATTGTTGCGCAAGGTCGCCAGCGCCAGGTTGGTCGATGCGGCACCCGGTACATAGCCGCGCCCCACGGGCGTGCGCAGCACATAACCGTGCTGTTCCAGGGTATCGAGCAGGCGCATCATGCTGGCCTTGGGCACCTGCATGCGCGCCGCCAGCTGCGACAAGGTCAGGGGCTGGCTGGCGCTGGCCAGGTGCTCGATCAGGCGCAGCACGCGCAAGCCGCGCGCCTCGTCGCCATGGCTGGCCGCCGCGCCGGCCCCAACCGCTCCACCCGCCGGGCTGTCTTCTTCGGCCTCGGCCTGCCGTTTTTGAAACGCATCATGCATGTTCTGTTTCACCTCTCGCGTATGCGGCGGTTTCCGCTTGTCCCGGTGCTGCACGTCTTTTATAAATGGAACCAGACGTTCCAAAAATAATCAATAAAGACCAGTGTATCGCAAAAAACGCCCGCCGAGGCAAGCTGATACCGCAACGCAGGAGACAAGCACCATGTTGCAAACACACTACGATTACATCGTCGTCGGCGCCGGTTCCGCCGGCTGCGTGCTGGCCAACCGCCTGTCGCACGACAGCAACAACCGGGTATTGCTGCTGGAAGCGGGCGGCAAGGACAACAATCCCTGGATACACGTGCCGGTTGGCTACTTCAAGACCATGCACGACCCGAAGCTGGACTGGTGCTACCGCACGGAAGCGGACGCCGGCATCGCCGGACGCCAGTTGCAATGGCCGCGCGGCAAGGTGCTGGGCGGCTCCAGCTCGCTCAACGGCTTGCTGTATGTGCGCGGACAGAAAGAGGATTACGACCGCTGGGCCGAACTGGGCAACGCAGGCTGGAGCTATGCCGAGGTGCTGCCCTACTTCAAGAAATCGGAAGACCAGGAACGCGGCGCCAGCGATTACCACGGGGTGGGCGGCCCGTTAAAGGTATCGGACCTGCGCCTGCGCCGCCCGATCGCCGAACACTTCATCGCCGGCGCCACGGAAAGCGGCATCCCCTTCAATGCCGACTACAACGGCGCCACGCAGGAAGGCGTCGGCTACTTCCAGCAGACGGCCAGCAAGGGCTTGCGCTGGAGCACAGCCAAAGCCTTTTTGCGCCCCGCCCGCAAGCGCGCCAATCTGCGCGTGGAAGTGCGCGCGCAAATCACGCGCGTGCTGTTCGAGGGCAAGCGCGCCGTCGGCATCGAATTCCGGCAGGATGGCCAGTTGCGCCAGGCGCGCGCCAGCGGCGAAGTGATTTTATGCGCGGGCGCCATCGGCTCGCCGCAAATCCTGCAATGCTCGGGCGTCGGGCCACGCGCGCTGCTCGAGCAAGTGGGCGTGCCGCTCGTGCACGACTTGCCCGGCGTGGGTCAAAACCTGCAAGACCATCTGCAGATCCGCCTCGTCTTCAAGACGCGGCTGAAAACCCTGAACGATGAAGTCAACAGCCTGTGGGGCAAGCTGTGGGTGGGCATGCAATATGTGTTTTCCCGCTCCGGCCCCCTCACTCTGGCAGCCAGCCAGGTGACGGTGTTTACCCGGTCCTCGCCCGAGGTGGAACGGCCCGACATCCAGTTCCACATGCAGCCGCTAAGCGCCGACAAGCCGGGCGAAGGCGCCCATCCGTTTTCCGCGTTTACCTCGTCCGTGTGCCAGCTGCGCCCGCACAGCCGCGGCCACGTGTCGATCAAGTCCGCCGATCCCCTCGCCTATCCGGGCATTTATCCCAATTACCTGTCCGACCCGCGCGACCAGCGGACGGCGATTGCCGCCCTGCGCGTGGCACGAAAAATCGCCGCCGCGCCGTCGCTGGCGCCGCACATCATTTCAGAGTTCGTGCCCGGCCCGCAGTTCGAGACGGATGCGCAGCTGCTGGATGCGGCGCGCCGCTTCAGCCAGTCGATCTACCACCCGAGCGGCACCTGCAAGATGGGCCACGACGCCATGGCCGTCGTCGACGACCGCCTGCGCGTGCACGGCATGCAGAACCTGCGCGTGGTCGACGCGTCGATCATGCCGGAAATCGTCTCGGGCAATACGAACGCGCCCACCATCATGATCGCCGAAAAAGCGGCCGACATGATCCTGGCGGACGCCGTGCGGCTGCCGCAGGCGGCCTGACCCACCCATTCCATTCCCGGCAAGGAGGATGTCAGCGGCGGGCAGGCGGCCCCGCCTCCAATGACCCGGCGACAAGCCAGGCATCAAACACATAATCGATATCGATTGGAGACTAGATATGAACAACAATCCCAGCAATCCGAAAAAAGCCCAAGAGCTGCGGAAAGTCGTGATGGCCAGCGTGATCGGCGCCACCATCGAATGGTACGACTTCTTTTTATACGGCGTCGTCGCCGGCATCGTATTCAGCAAACTGTATTTCCCGGGCGGCGATCCGCTCGTCTCGACCATGCTGGCCTACGGCACCTTCGCCGTGGGCTTTCTGTCGCGTCCCATCGGCGGCGTGATCTTCGGCCACTTCGGCGACAAGATCGGCCGCAAAAGCATGCTGGTCATGACCCTGATGATCATGGGCATCTCCACTTTCCTGATCGGCGTGCTGCCCACCTACGACCACATCGGCTACTGGGCGCCGGGCCTGCTGCTGTTCCTGCGCGTGCTGCAAGGTATCGGCCTCGGTGGCGAGTGGGGCGGCGCCGTGCTGATGGCATATGAATATGCGCCCCCAAAAGAGCGCGGCTTCTACGCCAGCCTGCCGCAGATCGGCCTGGCCATCGGCCTGTGCCTCGCGTCGGGCGTGGTGGCGATCCTGTCGTACAGCCTGACGGACGCGCAATTCCTGTCCTGGGGCTGGCGCGTGGCCTTCATCCTGTCGGCCGCCCTCGTCTTCATCGGCATGTGGATACGTTTGAACGTGATGGAAACGCCCGAGTTCCAGGCCGTCAAGGAAAAGAACGCGGAGACGCAGATTCCGTTTTTCGACCTGCTGAAGCGCTATCCGGGCAATGTATTAAAAGGCATGGGCGCGCGCTATATCGACGGCGTGTTCTTCAATATCTTCGGCGTGTTTTCCATCACCTATCTGACCAACACCATCAAGATAGACCGCACGGAAGCGCTGATGGGCGTGATGGCGTCGGCCGTCGTGATGTGCTTTTGCATCCCCTTCTTCGGCCGCCTGTCGGACCGCATCGGCCGCAGCAAGGTGTTCTTCTGGGGCTCCTTGATCACGGGCGTATCGTCGATTCCCGCCTTCTGGATCATGCTGCACCACGCCGACAATCCGCTGCTACTGTGGTGTTCCGTGATCATCCCGCTGGGCGTGCTGTATTCGGCCGTGTACGGCCCGGAAGCGGCCCTGTTCTGCGACCTGTTCGACGCCAAGGTGCGTTACACGGGCATCTCCTTCGTGTACCAGTTCTCGGGCATTTTCGCCAGCGGCCTGACGCCCATCATCGCCACCTACCTGCTCAAGACGGGCAAGGGCGAGCCGTGGCACATCGTCGGCTACATCCTGTTCGCCTCCCTCGTCTCGGCCGTCAGCGTGGCCATGATCGGCAGGGGCGGCTCGCAACCGGATGGCCGCATGAAGCCGGCGCACGCGCGGTAAGCGGTAAGATATCGCGGCGTAAAAAAAGGCAGGCCTCTTGCGAGCGCCTGCCTTGTTTGTTCAAGCTACAGCTTAGATAACAACTGTTTGGTGCTCGTCGCCGTTACGGGCGCGGATGGTGCCGATGCGCGAGACGGTTTCGCCGGCCGCTTGCAATTGCGCGATGGCGGCGTCGGCGTTTTCCTGCGAAACGATGACGGTCATGCCGATGCCGCAGTTGAAGACGCGGTGCATTTCGGCGTCAGCCACGCCGCCGTGCTGTTGCAGCCACGTGAACAGCGGCGGCATGGTCCATGCCTTCGAGTCCAGTTCGGCCACCAGGCCAGGCTGCAGCACGCGCGGGATGTTTTCCACCAGGCCGCCGCCGGTGATGTGCACCATGCCCTTCACTTCCATGGCGTCCATCAGCGCCAGCAATGGCTTGACGTAGATGCGCGTCGGCTGCATCAGCACGTCAGCGAGTTTACGACCGTGGAAGTCGCCGTCCAGGTCCGGCTTCGCCACTTCGATGATCTTGCGCACCAGCGAGTAACCGTTCGAGTGCACGCCCGACGAGGCCAGGCCCAGCACCACGTCGCCCGGGGCGATCTTGGTGCCGTCGATGATTTTCGATTTTTCCACGGCGCCGACAGCAAAACCTGCCAGGTCGTATTCGCCGGCCGGGTACATGCTCGGCATTTCCGCCGTTTCGCCGCCGATCAGTGCGCAACCGGCTTGTTCGCAACCCTGGGCGATGCCCTTGATGACGTCGGTGGCGATCGCCACATCCAGCTTGCCGCAGGCAAAATAGTCGAGGAAGAACAGCGGCTCGGCGCCTTGCACGAGGATGTCGTTGACGCTCATGGCGACCAGGTCGATGCCGACCGTGTCATGGCGGTTCAGTTCGAACGCCAGGCGCAATTTCGTGCCCACGCCGTCGGTGCCCGAGACGAGCACCGGTTCCTTGTACTTCTTGCTGATTTCAAACATGGCGCCAAAACCGCCCAGGCCGCCCATCACGCCTTCGCGCAGGGTGCGCTTGGCAAACGGCTTGATTGCTTCGACTAAAGCGTCGCCTGCGTCGATATCGACGCCAGCGTCACGGTAGGAAAGGGAAACATTAGAAGTCTGGTTCATGGTGTGGTGGCAGCGGAGGCGGTAAAATAGAAGGCGGATACCCGCCGGCACGCGCGCGCAAGCATGTTTTTCAACATCGTGCGGCAGGACGCCAGCGGGTGAATTCGGTCGATCAAGACGCTATTTTATCAAACTGCCCCGCCATTTCGTAATTAACTGCCTTTTTTTAACGCAACAACACAAACTCCATGCCATTCGCCATCACCGCCGAACAGAAGCAAACAGCATTTTGGATCGCGGTCTGGCTGGCATTTTTGCTGCTGCTCGTCAGCCTGGGCCCCATCCTGACGCCCTTCCTGGCCGCCGCCATCCTCGCCTACGTGCTCAATCCCGGCGTGGACCGCTTGCAGCGCCTGCATTACCGGCGCTTTTACGTGCCCCGTCCGCTGGCCGTGCTGGTCGTCGTAGTGTTGTTTTTCCTCGCCATCACGGCGCTCGTGCTGATCGTCGTGCCTGTGTTGCAAAAGGAAATCCCGCTGCTGCAGGCGCAGATTCCGCAATTCCTCAGCAAGGCGAACGAGTTCCTGGCGCCGAAACTGCGCGACCTGGGCATCCGCGTGCGCCTGGACGGTACGGGCATCAAGCGCATGCTGAGCCAGCAGATGGCCACCAGCGGCGATGAAATCTGGAGTACCGTGCTGGCCTCGGCCCGCATCGGCGGCACGGCCGTGCTGGGCTGGCTGGCCACCGTGGTCTTGATTCCCGTGGTGCTGTTCTACCTGTTGCTGGACTGGCATCCGATGCTGGCGCGCATCGCCGCCGCCGTGCCGCGCCGCTGGGTCGGCCGCACGGTGAGCATGGCGCAGGAAGTCGACACCCTGCTGGCGCAATACCTGCGCGGCCAGTTGCTCGTCATGCTGGTGCTGGCCACGTATTACTCGGTGGCGCTGGCCATCGCCGGTTTTGAAGTCGCATTGCCTGTGGGCATCATCACGGGTTTGCTGGTATTCATCCCCTACCTGGGCTTCGGCCTGGGCCTGATGCTGGCGCTGATCGCCGCCCTGCTGCAGTTTGCCGACTGGAGCGGCGTCATCGCCGTGGCCGTCATCTATGGCTGCGGCCAGGTCATCGAAGGCTTTTTCCTCACGCCGCGCCTGGTGGGCGAGCGCATCGGCCTGAACCCGCTGGCCGTGATCTTCGCCCTATTGGCTTTCGGACAATTGTTCGGTTTCGTCGGCGTTTTGCTCGCTTTACCCGCTTCTGCCGTCCTGATGGTCGCTTTTAAGCATCTAAGACGCCACTACCTGTCCAGCACCTTCTATAATGCGTGACAAGGTGACTGACATAAGCTGCTGCGCGTCGCACTTTGCGGCCGGCGATGCTCACCGTACTCAAGTACGGTTGCGCTTCTCGGCCACAAATCGCTGCCGCTCGCTACGCTTCTGTCAGGCACCCGACACAAAAATGTTAAACTAACAACAGCGACGACGACGCACAAGCAGTAATGAAAAACAGGACAAGGCGTACGCCATGAAACAACTGGTGCTCGATTTAGGCACAGACCAGGCGCACAGCCTCGATACCTTCGAGGTGGGACAGAATGCCGAAGTGGCGCAGCTGATGCGCCAGTTCGCCGCGCGCACGTCGCGCGAACATTTTGCCTACCTGTGGGGCGAACTGGCCGCCGGCAAGAGCCACCTGCTCAAGGCCCTGGCCAGCACCGAGCGCGCGCGCTACATTTCGCCATTCTCGATCGAGTCCGAATTCGTGTATTCGCCCGACGTGGATTTGTACCTGCTCGACGACTGCGAAAAGCTGTCGCCGCTGGCGCAGATCGACGCCTTTGCCCTGTTCAATGAAATCCGCGCCAACAAGGCGTTCATGGTGTGCAGCGGCGCCGTGCCGCCGGCCGTGCTGCCCGTGCGCGAAGACTTGCGCACGCGCATGGGCTGGGGCCTGATCTACCAGATCCACGGCTTGACGGACGATGAAAAAATCGCCGCCCTGACCCAGGCGGCGGCCACCCGCGGCTTGACCTTGTCGCCCGGCGTGTTACCCTATCTGCTGTCCCATTTCCGGCGCGACATGCGTTCGCTGTCGACGATGCTGGACTCTCTCGACCTCTACTCCCTGGAAACCCAACGCCCGATCACCTTGCCATTGTTGCGCGAGTTGCTGCAGGCGGAAGCGAAAGAATGATGAATCTGGCCCTGTTTGACCTCGACCACACCCTGCTGCCCATCGACTCGGATCACGAGTGGGGCGAATTCCTGGTACGCATCGGTGCCGTGGACGCCGCCGAATTCACCCGCCGCAACGACGAATTTTTCGCGCAATACCAGGCCGGCACGCTCGATCCGGTGGAATACCTGGAATTTTCGCTCGGCACCCTGGCGCAATTCCCGCGCGAACGCCTCGAAGCGCTGCACCGCCAATTCATGGCCGAAGTGGTCTTGCCGGCCATCCGCCCGGAAGTCGTTGCCCTGCTGAAACAGCACCAGGACGCGGGCGACCTGCTGGCCATCGTCACGGCCACCAACCATTTCATCACCAAACCCATCGCCGATGCGCTCGGCGTCGAGCACCTGCTGGCTGCCATGCCCGAATATGACGACGCAGGCAATGTCACGGGCAAGCTGCTGGGCACGCCGACCCTGGGCGCGGGCAAGCTGACCCACACCCACGCCTGGCTGGAAAAGATGGGCAAGGAACTGGGGCAGTTCGAGCGCAGCTATTTTTACAGCGATTCGCACAACGATATTCCCCTGCTGTCGGTCGTGACCCACCCGGTCGCGACCAATCCCAACACCGCTTTGAGCGCACACGCATCCCTCCACGGCTGGCCATCACTCCACTTATTCAATGATTAAAAAATTCATCCGCAAGATCCTCGGCGTTAAAAAAGAGGCAGCGCGCGACACCACGGCACCCATCGTGCTCGGTCCTGCGCAACACGGAATCGACCCGAAACTGGTATCGTCGAATGCCATCCGCGTCACCAGCAGCCTGCAGGAAGCGGGCTTCGAGGCCTTTGTCGTCGGCGGCGCCGTGCGCGACCTGCTGCTGGGCGTCAAACCCAAAGACTTCGACATCGCCACCAACGCCACGCCGGAACAGGTCAAGCGCTTGTTCCGCCGCGCCTTCATCATCGGCAAGCGCTTCCAGATCGTGCACGTGATGTTCGGCCAGGATTTGCTGGAAGTGACGACCTTCCGCGGTGCCGGCGCCGATTCCGCGCCCAAGGATGAACATGGCCGCGTCCTGCGCGACAACACCTTCGGTTTGCAGCACGAAGATGCGCTGCGCCGCGACTTCACCATCAACGCCATGTACTACAACCCGGCCACGCAGGAGGTGCTCGATTACCACGGCGGCGTGGAAGACATCCGCGCCAAGACCTTGCGCATGATCGGCAAGCCGGAAGAGCGCTACCGCGAAGACCCCGTGCGCATGCTGCGCGTGGTGCGCTTCGCCGCCAAGCTGAAATTCACCATCGAGCCGCACACGGCCGCGCCGATTCCCGTCATGGCGCCGCTGATCAACAACGTGCCGGCGCCGCGCGTGTTCGATGAAATGCTCAAGCTCCTGATGAGCGGCCACGCGCTGGCCTGCCTGCAGCAGCTGCGCAAGGAAGGCTTGCATCACGGCCTGCTGCCGCTGCTCGACGTGGTGCTGGAACAGCCGCTGGGCGCGAAATTCGTCACCCTGGCGCTGGACGCCACGGACCAGCGCATCGCCGCCGGCAAGACCGTCTCGCCGGGCTTTTTGTTTGCCTCGCTGCTGTGGCACCAGGTGCTGGAAAAATGGACGGCCTACCGCGCCGCCGGCGAGTCGACGATTCCCGCGCTGCACCTGGCGGCCGACGACGTGCTCGATTCGCAGACGGAAAAACTGGCCTTGCAGCGCAAGATCGGTTCCGACATGCGCGACATCTGGTCGATGCAGCCCCGCTTCGAGCGCCGGGTCGGCAAGGCGCCGTACAAACTGCTCGAGCACCTGCGCTTCCGCGCCGGCTACGACTTCCTGCTGCTGCGCTGCGCCTCGGGCGAGATCGACGCGGACATCGGCGAATGGTGGACGGCCTTTTATGAAGGCGACGAGGAAACGCGCGAAGCGCTGCTCGTCAGCGCCAATGCCGCGCCGGGCGCCGTCAAGAAGAAGCGCCCGCCGCGCCGCAGCACGCGCAGCAAAACGGGCGGCGGCACCACCACCGGCAGCACCAGCGGCGAATAATGTCAGTGATCGCTTACATCGGCATCGGGGCCAACCTGGGCGACGCGCGCGCGAATGTGCAGGAGGCGATCGCGCGCCTGGCGCGCCTGCCCGGCGCCAGCTTGCTGGACGCTTCGGCCAGCTACCGCACGGCGCCCATCGATTCCAGCGGCGACGACTACATCAACGCCGTGGCGCGCATCGCGACCACCCTGCCGGCAGAGGAACTGCTGCTGGCCCTGCACGCCATCGAGGCGGCGCACGGGCGCGAACGGCCCTACCGCAACGCCCCGCGCACCCTGGACCTGGACTTGCTGCTGTACGGCGATGCACAGATCGCCAGCGCCACCCTGACGGTACCGCATCCGCGCCTGACGGAGCGTGCCTTCGTGCTGGTGCCGCTGCTGGCCCTGGCGCCCGACATCGCCGTGCCAGGACGCGGCCCCGCGCAAGGCTATCTGGCGGGCGTGGCGGACCAGGCCATCAGCCAACTCTGAGCGCCACGCGGCATTGCTCTACAATGCCGCCCCTGCACGCCGCCCTATAAAGTACTACACTAGCGGCGTCGCAATAGCATCCCCCCCTTTCACTCTAGAGAATACCTATGTCCGCTTATTTGCAAGGAACAGATCTGGCCGCAAAAGACAAGGCCGCCACACCGGCGCCGGCGCCATCCAAGCCTGTCGCCAACAAGGCCGTGACCATCCATACCCTGGCCACGTTGCGCGCCGCCGGCGAAAAGATCTCCATGCTGACCTGCTATGACGCCAGCTTCGCGTCGCTGATGGACCGTTGCGGCGTGGAGATCCTGCTGATCGGCGATTCGCTCGGCATGGTCTGCAACGGCCTGAACTCCACCCTGCCCGTCACCGTGGCCGAACTGGCTTACCACACGGCGTCCGTGGCGCGCGGCAGCAAGTCCGCCATGATCCTGTCCGACCTGCCGTTCGGCGCGTACGGCACGCCTGAAACGGCCTATGCCAACGCCGTCATCCTGATGCAGGCGGGCGCGCACATGATCAAGATCGAAGGCGGCGCCTGGCTGGCCGAGACCGTCCGTTTCCTCACCGAACGCGGCATCCCCATCTGCGCCCACATCGGCCTGACGCCGCAATTCGTGCACCAGCTGGGCGGCTATAAGGTGCAGGGCAAGAGCACGGAAAGCGCCGCCGAGCTGAAAAACGACGCACTGGTGCTGCAAAACGCGGGCGCCGCCATCGTGCTGATGGAAGCCATGCCGTCGCAACTGGGCAAGGAAGTGACCGACATGCTGACGATCCCCACCATCGGCATCGGCGCCGGTCCCGACTGCTCGGGCCAGGTCCTCGTCATGCACGACATGCTGGGCGTCTTCCCAGGCCGCAAGGCGCGCTTCGTGCGCAACTTCATGGAAGGCGCGGCCAGCATCGACGACGCCGTCACCGGCTATGTGAAAGCCGTCAAGGACGGCAGCTTCCCGGCGCTGGAACACTGCTTCTGATCTAGTCTATTGAGGTGATATCGCCCCGGCACTCGCCGGGGCGATTTTTTTTTCGCGCAGCGTTTCTGTCCGTACAAAGGCCACCTCCAGGCCAAAGAATTGCCCGATACGGTTCAGCGTCTGGATGGTCGGGTTGCCCTTGCCGCTCTCGATCTCCTTGATAACCTTCGTGCTCACGCCCCGATGCATCGCAAACTCTGCCTGCGTCATGCGCGAGATGGCGCGCATTTCCTTGACGGCATGCTGTAGCGTGACGGCTCCTGCTTCAATGGCTTCGTAAAGCACTGCCCTGCGCTGCCGCAACTCTTCCTTGTCAACGGTCTTCTTTGTACGCGCCATGTCAGTGCTCTCCCAATGCCTTGAGCTGTTCGATCTGCCCGGCGATATGTGGCCGGAGGAAAGCAATGATGTCATCATCCACGCCAGCCTCCTGCATATGCTGTTCCAGCGCAACCAGGTGCTGGGAAAATCCGTATAGCGCGAGGCGGATCTGCTGGCGCTCCACGTCCGGCATGCCGATCGTGGCCAGTATCGTCGTCCAGTCATGCAGCTCGTTTTTGGTGTCCGGGTGATACCAGCGCGCCGCGCGTGGTATGCCATCCGGGTCCAGGTACATCGGCGCAAAATCGAACAGCGGCGTGAGGCGCACCTCGGCACCAATTTGCTGCACCGCCGTATTGCGTGCGTGATTATCGGTATTGCGCATGGCCAGGTTCAAGATATCGCGTTTGAGAAATTCGATGGTTTCCGCAGTCTTGTCGCTGACGACGGCGCGCAGCGCCTGCAAGAGTACGAACTGGCTGGGCGTGGCTTCAAAGCCGACGATACCTGCCAGCGAAGCGGCGCTTTCCTGATGCAGTCGCAGCACTTTTCCATCGAGGATGCGGCGGTCAAAACGGGGAATGAACAAGGTATCGTCCTGGTAGCGCAACTGGCCTTCGGTGCGCAAGCCCACCGCGCGCGCCACAGTCATGTATGCGGCCTCATTCCGCAATACCTTGGCGTCGCTGGCGGTCTTTCCGCGCGGACGCTTGACGATGAAATGGGCAGCCGCATCCTGGTCCGCCAGGGCTCCATCGGCATGCCAGAGACCGGCATGGTCAGTGGTCAGCAGATATTTCGGCGCCGCTCCTTGCACCCCCAGACTGCCGGCGGCCAGCATGCCATGCATCAGCATGCGCTCATTGAAGGCATCGCCGCGACCTATGATCTCGTCCAGTGAAAAGCCGGTCAGCGGCTTGCCCTTGTCATGGCGATTCATATGTTGTGCGTAGTACTGCACGGCTTCGGCGATGCGCACGCGCCCGACGGGATTGAACGCGCCGGCGCACATCAGCGGAAAATCGGCAGCCGGACCATCGGCCAGTTGCAGCTGCCCAAGCAGATATGTCCGTCCGCTTCCCTGGGGAATCAGGTCAAAGATAAAGGCTGGCCATTGCGCCAGCTTCTGCATCTCTGCCGTGACGGGAAAACGCAGCGAGACAGGCCCACTCTCAAGCTTGAAGAAGGCATAATCGAGATCATATTCGAACAGGGCAGCGGTACGTGGATTGCCGCCTGCAGGCTCAAGCAAAGTCAGCGATGCGCAATCGTGCCACGCATTATCATGAAAAATTTGAAAATGGCATTGCATGGCCGCTCCAATTGGATCTTATAGTAGCTAATTATGTTCAGTTTATCCTTAAATTAGCACTTATACGATCCAAATTTTAGCAAGTGCAGCGCCATGAAAAATTTAATAGCACCTAAAAGGACTATTTTAAGCCGAAAATACCTTTAATTAGCCCTTTTAAGTACCCTTATAGAAATTATCCCACCTGTATCCACGTCGTCTTCAGCTCCGTGTACTTGTCCAGTGCGTGCAATGACTTGTCGCGCCCGTTGCCCGACTGCTTGTAGCCGCCGAACGGCACAGTAATGTCGTCGCCGTCGTACTGGTTGACGTGCACGGTGCCCGCGCGCAGGGCGCGCGCCGTCTGGATGGCCTTGCTGATGTCCGAGGTCCACACGGCCGCCTGCAAGCCGTAGGGCGTGGCGTTGGCCTGTTGGATGGCTTCGGCGATATCCGTAAAGCCCAGCACGGACAGGACGGGCCCGAAGATCTCTTCGCGCGCGATCGTCATGCCGGCGTCCACGCCGAAGATGGTCGGCTGCACGTAATAGCCGCCCGAATCTACGCGCACGGCCTCGCCGCCGCCGAGCAGCTGTGCGCCTTCGCTCTTGCCGGACGCGATATAGCCCATCACTGTTTGCATCTGCGTGGCGTCGACGATAGCGCCCATGATGGTGGCTTCATCGAGCGGGTCGCCCGGCTGGAAGCGGGGCAGCATGGCCAGCGCCTTGGCGATAAACTCTTCCTTGATCGATTCTTCCACGAACAGGCGCGAGGGCGCGTTGCAGCTTTCGCCCTGGTTGAAGAAAATGGAGCCGACGGCGGCAGCCACGGCCTTGTCCAGGTCAGGGCAATCGGCACACACGATGTTGGCGGACTTGCCGCCCAGTTCCGTCCACGCCCGTTTCAGATTCGACTGGCCCGCCATCTGCACGATCAGTTTCCCCGTGCGCGTGGAACCCGTAAAGCCGATGCAATCGACGTCCATGTGCAGCGCCAGCGCAGCGCCGGCCTCGTTGCCGTAGCCTGGCAACACGTTGAAGACGCCCGCCGGCACGCCCGCTTCCAGCGCGATGTCGGCCAGGCGCAGCGCCGTCAACGGCGATTTTTCAGACGGCTTCAATATCACGCTGTTGCCGGCCGCGAGGGCGGGCGCGATCTTCCAGGCGGCCATGATCATCGGGTAATTCCACGGCACGATGGCGGCGACGACGCCCACCGGTTCGCGCGTGATCAGGGCCAGGCTGTTGGCCGGTGTCGGCGCGATTTCATCGTAGACCTTGTCGATCGCCTCGCCATACCAGCGCAGGCAGTTGGCCGTGGCGCCCACGTCCACGCTCTGGCTGTACTTGATCGGTTTACCCATGTCCAGGGTTTCCAGCAGGGCCAGCTCGGGACCGTATTTCTGCACCAGGTCGGCGAACTTGATCAATACCCGCTTGCGCTGCGCCGGCGATTTACCGGCCCAGCGGCGGTCGTCAAAAGCGGCGCGCGCGGCCTGCACGGCCGCCTCCACGTCGGCGCCGTCGCAGCGGGCCACCTGCCCCAGCTGACGCCCGTCGATGGGCGACAGATTGTCGAAGGTCTGGCCGGACTTGGCCGCGACCCGTTCGCCGTTGATGAAGGCGCGCCCATCGATATTGATCTCCGCGGCCCGTGCATGCCAGCTGGTGTTTTCCGTCATGGTCGTCTCCTGTGTCAGTTTACAAACAGCTTACTCCTGGTCCGCCGAATACGCCGCAGACATCTGCTTGCGGCGTCTGCGGTCGGCGCGCGCCAGCATCACGGCATACGCGATCACGGCCAGCGTCACGACGAGAATGGTCAGCGCGGCGATGGCGTTCACGCGCGGGTCAAGCCCCAGGCGCGCGCGCGAAAAGATCACCAGCGGCATCGTCGTCGAACCGGGGCCGGACAGGAAGGCCGACAGCACCACGTCGTCCAGCGACAGGGTAAACGTCAGCAGCCAGCTTGATGCCAGTGCCTGCGTGATGTTCGGCAGGGTCACGAGGAAGAACACCTGGTGCGCGCGGCAACCGAGGTCCATGGCCGCTTCTGCCAGCGACTTGCTCATTTCCTGCAGGCGCGATTGCACCACCACGGCCGCATACGCCATGCCCAGCAAGGTGTGACCGAGCCAGATGGTCAGCATGCCCCGCTCGGGAAAACCGAAGACCTTTTGCATGGACACCAGCATCAGCAGCAGGGACAGGCCGATGATCACTTCCGGCATCACCAAGGGCGCGCTGACCATGGCGGAAAACACTGTGCGGCCGCGGAAGCGCTGGTAACTGCTCAAGGCAAAGGCGGCAAACGTGCCGAGGATGACGGACGAGGTGGCCGACATGAAGGCGATCTTCAGGGATAAACCGAAACCCGAGATGATCTCCGCATCGCTCATCAACTCGCTGTACCAGCGCAGCGAGAAGCCGCTCCACACCATGTCCTGGCGCGAGCTGTTGAACGAGAAAACGATCAGCACGATGATGGGCAGGTACAGGAACAGGTAGCCCAGCGAGAGCCAGCCGCGCCCGAACCAGCGCTGCAGGAAGGTACGTCCGTTCATGTGCGCTCCTCCGCGTCCTGGTCGGTCTTGTATTTGTTAAAAATGGCCATCGGCACGAGGATCAGCAGGATCACCAGCACCGTCACGGACGAAGCCATGGCCCAGTCGTTATTGGTGAAATACTCATCCCACAGCACCCGGCCTATCATCAGGGTTTCCGGGCCGCCCAGCAGCTCGGGAATCACGTATTCGCCCACGGACGGAATGAACACCAGCATGGCGCCGGCGATGATGCCCGACTTCGACAGGGGCACGGTGATGCGCCAGAACGCCTGCAAAGGCGTGGCGCCCAGGTCTGCCGCCGCTTCCAGATAGCGCACGTCCATTTTCACCAGGTTCGCGTACAGGGGCAGGATCATGAACGGCAGATAGGCGTACACCATGCCGACCACCAGCGAGAACGAGGTATTCATCATGTGCAGCGGTTCCTGCACCACGCCCAGCGCGATCAAGAGATCGTTGAGCAAGCCGTGGTTGGCCAGGATGCCCTTCCACGCATACACGCGCAGCAGGAACGAAGTCCAGAACGGCAGCATCACCAGCATCATCAGCACGGGGCGGATCGATGGCCTGGCGCGCGCCATGAAGTAGGCAAACGGGTAGCCGATGAACAGGCAGATGGCCGTGGTGATGGCCGCGTACTTGATGGAACTGAGGTAGGTGAGCAGATACAGTTCGTCGGCGGCGATGAACAGGTAGTTGGCGATTTTCACCTTCAGCACGACGATACCGTCGACATACGACAGCAGGCCGCCGAACGGGCTGCCCGCCGTATCCATGTCGGACAGGCTGATGCGCAGCACGATCAGGAACGGTATCAAAAAGGCGGCCGTCAGGAACAACGCGGGCACGGCGATGACGGCGTTGCGCCCAGTGACCCAACGCAGGGTGACGAGCTTGCGCAGCGATTGCAAAATGGACGTCATGGTGGCCTCAGCTGGTCAGCACGACGATGTCGGCGCCGTCCCACCACACCCACACGCGCTGCTCGCGCTCGAGGCGCGCGGCGTCGTGGCGGGCCGCGTTGGTGCGCGAGACTTTCACCACCGTGCCGCTGTCGAGGCGCACGTGGTAGCTCGTTTCATTGCCAAAATACGCCATGGCGACAATCACGCCCTTGGCGCAGTTGTAGCCGTGTTCCGCTGGCGAAGCCCGTTCTTCCAAGGCGGGCGGTTCGGTCTGGATGCCGATCTTTTCGGGGCGCACGGCCACCGAGACATCCATGCCCAGATTGCCCGTGATGCCATGCGCGACATAGTGGCGGCCGTCGGGCGTGTCGATGACCACGTGATCAGGTTCGTCTTCCGAGATGCGGCCATCGAACAGGTTGACGCTGCCGATGAAGTCGGCGACGAAACGGCAATTCGGCGTCTCGTAGATTTCACCGGGCGCGCCCACCTGCAGGATGCGCCCTTCGCTCATGACGGCGATGCGCGTGGCCATGCTCATGGCTTCATCCTGGTCGTGCGTGACCATCACGCACGTCACGCCCACCTGCTCGATGATGTTGACCAGTTCCATCTGCGTGCGTTCGCGCAGTTTCTTATCGAGCGCGCCCAGCGGCTCGTCGAGCAGCAGCAACTGCGGACGCTTGGCCAGGCTGCGCGCCAGCGCCACGCGCTGCTGCTGCCCGCCCGACAGCTGGTGCGGCTTGCGCTTCGCGTACTGGCCCAGCTGCACCAGCGCCAGCATCTGCTCGACCCGCGCCGCCACTTCCGCTTTCGGCAAGCCGTCGCGGCGCAGGCCGAAAGCGATGTTGTCCCACACGGACAGGTGGGGGAACAGCGCGTACGACTGGAACATCATGTTGATGGGCCGCTGGTGCGGCGGCACGTCGACGATGCTGTTGCCCGCCAGGGCGATGCGCCCCGAGGTCGGCGTCTCGAAACCGGCCAGCATGCGCAGCAGGGTCGACTTGCCGCAGCCTGAACTGCCCAGCAGGGCGAAGATCTCGCCCTTGTTGATCGTCACGGAAATGCCATCGACGGCGCGCACGCCATCGAATTCCTTGACCAGCTGATCAATCAGCAAGAAAGGCGCTTGGGCGTCGCTGGCCGACGCGGCAGGTGTTGCTATCGTCATGTGTGGGTAGCTTCTGGGTAAGAGGGTGTCAAAATGAAAAACTGGCCACTACAAGAGCGGCCAGGATGGAAGTTTAGCGGAACTCACCCGCATGTGCTGTGAAAATTATGATTTCTGTGGCGCATTCAGCAGAAATCCGGGGTCAGTCGCTTCGCGATCGGAATACGTCCCACCGGGACGTATTCCCCCGGCGGGTCTGACCCCGGTATTCTTGCGTTTGGGTTCAGCCAGAACCTACACCCAGCCCTTCGCCTTCACCTCGTCATATGTCTTGTCCAGGCACAGCCGTATCAGCGCCACCATCTCATCGATCTGCGCCCGCGTCATGACCAGGGGCGGGGCGACGATCATGCGCTCGCCCACGGCGCGCATGATGACGCCGTTGTCGAACATATGGCCGCGGCAGATCATGCCCACGCCCTGGCCCTCGTCGAACAGCTCGTTGTCGTGCACGGTGGCGCCCTTGCGGCGCACCAGGTTCAGGCCCGCGACCAGGCCGCAGCTGTCCGCATAGCCGACCAGCGGATGCTCGCCCAGGCTGGCGAAGCACTGCTTCAGGTACGGCCCCGTGTCGTCGGCCACCTTGGCCACCAGCTGCTCTTCCTCGATGATGCGGATGTTTTCCAGCGCGGCCGCGCAGGCCACGGGGTGGCCCGAATACGTGAAACCGTGCGTGAATTCGCCGCCCCGCTCGATCAATACCTTGGCCACCCTGTCGCCCACCAGCACGCCGCCCAGGGGCACGTAGCCCGAGGTGACGCCCTTGGCAAAGGTGATCAGGTCGGGCTTGATGCCGAACAGCTCGGAGCCGAACCAGCGCCCCAGTCGGCCGAAGCCGCAGATGACTTCATCGGCGATGAGCAAGATGCCGTACTTGTCACAGATGCGCTGGACCTCGGGCCAGTAGGTCGATGGCGGGATGATGACGCCGCCGGCGCCCTGCACCGGTTCGCCGATGAAGGCGGCAACCTTGTCGGCGCCGATTTCGAGGATCTTGTCTTCCAGCCAGCCAGCCGCCTTCAGGCCGAAGGCTTCCGGAGACAAGCCGTGGCCCGACTCCAGGTAATTGGGCTGGCCGATATGCGCGATGCCCGGTATCGGCAAGCCGCCCTGCGCATGCATGCCATCCATGCCGCCCAGCGATGCTCCCGCCACCGTGCTGCCGTGATAGGCGTTATGGCGGCTGATGATGGTGTGGCGCTCCTTGTAGCCGAGGATATCCCAGTAGCGGCGCACCATGCGCAAATTCGTGTCGTTGCCTTCCGAGCCGGAACTGGTGAAGAACACGTGCTGGAACTGCGGCGGCGATATTTGCGCCAGCTTGGCGGCCAGCTGCGCGGCCGGCACGTTCGTCGTGCCAAAGAAGCTGTTATAAAAGGGCAGCGTCTCCATCTGCCGGTACACGGCTTGCGAAATCGACGTGCGGCCGTAGCCCACGTTGACGCACCACAGGCCCGACATGCCGTCGACGATCTTCTTGCCCTGGCTATCCCACAGGTAGACGCCGTCGCCGCGCACCATCACCCTGGCGCCTTTCGATGCCAGGTCCTGAAAATCGGTGAACGGGTGCAGGTAATGGGCCGTATCCATTTTCTGGATGGCGGCCGTGTCGTACACCTGCGGCATCGCGTTTTTCTGCGCCACGGAGGATACAAAAGCGGCGCTCGGCGCCAGCGGATTGTTGGATGTGCTCATGCGTGTTCCTTTTAAACGTGTAATAACAGGTGTTCGCGCTCCCACGGACTGATGACGGTCATGAATTCCTGGTGCTCCAGGTCCTTGATGGCCGCATACACGTCGATGAAGCGCTCGCCCAGCACCGTGCGCAGCTTGTCTTCCGCGCGCAGCAGCTGCAGGGCCTCGGGCAAGCCTTGCGGCAGCTCGAATTTCATGTCATAGGCGCTGCCCACCATCATCGGCGTCGCTTCCAGCTGTTCCGTCATGCCCAGGTAGCCGCAGGCCAGGGTGACGGCCAGGGCCAGGTAGGGATTCGCGTCGGCGCCGATGATGCGGTTTTCCACGCGGCGGTCCTGCACGCCCGACTCGGGCACGCGGAAGCCCACCGTGCGGTTGTCCAGGCCCCACTGGATGTTGATCGGCGCGGCCGTGTGGCGCACGATGCGGCGGTAGGAATTCACGTAGGGCGCGACGATGGCCATGGCCGACGGCATGTAGCGCTGCAGGCCCGCGATGTAATGCTTGAAGATGGGCGCGGCCGAACCGTCCTCGTTGCTGAAGATGTTCAGGCCCGTCTTCGCATCGACGACGCTCTGGTGCACGTGCATGGCGGAACCCGGCTCGCCCGCCATGGGCTTGGCCATGAAGGTGGCGTACATATCGTGTTTTAACGCCGCTTCGCGCAAGGTGCGCTTGAAGAAGAAGACCTTGTCGGCCAGCCCCAGCGGATCGCCATGCAGGAAGTTGATTTCCATCTGTCCCGCGCCGATTTCGTGGATCAGGGTATCGACGTCAAGGTTCATCAGTTCGCAGTAATCGTAGATGTCCTCGAACAGCGGATCGAATTCGTTGACGGCGTCGATGCTGTACACCTGGCGGCTCGTCTCGGCCCGGCCGCTGCGCCCGATGGGCGGTTTCAATGGCAAATCGGGGTCCGTGTTTTTCGCCGTCAGGTAGAACTCCAGCTCCGGCGCCACCACGGGCTTCCAGCCCTTGTCCGCATACAGTTTCAGCACGCGCCGCAGCACGGAGCGGGGAGCAAAATCGACCAGCGCGCCATCGGCAAAATAGCAGTCGTGGATGACTTGCGCGGTGGGGTCCGTAGCCCAGGGCACCATGGTGATGGTGGTGGGATCGGCCTTTAAAATCATGTCGCGGTCGGTGCTGGAAATGGCGCGGTCATAGCCGCCATCGTCGACCGGATAATTGCCCGTCACCGTCATACCCAGTACCGCTTCCGGAATGCGCATGCCGCGCTCCTGGGTGAATTTCCCGCGCGGCAGGATCTTCCCCCGCGCCACGCCCGTCAAGTCGGGGACCAGGCATTCGATTTCCGTGACGCGCTTTTCATTGAGCCACAAATCCATATCCGTATAGGTGAAATTTTCGCGTATTGCCATGTTTCCCTCTCGCTGGTCTTGATCAAACACCGCGTACTGCGGGCGGTGCGCCTGTCATTCTGTCTTTCTGTGCTGCTCCTGGTAATCGCGGCAAGCCTGGCCGAAGGCGCCGAACAGCCGCATGGACTGCGGATTTTCCTCGACCTGCCATTCGGGATGCCATTGCACGGCCAGCGCAAAGCCGGCGGCGCTGGCCACCGTGTACGCTTCTACCAGGCCGTCGTCGGCCAGCGCTTCCACCAGCAGGCCATCGGCCAGCCGGGCGATGCCCTGGCCATGCAGGGAATTGACCATCATTTCGCTCTCGCCGCCCAGCAACCGTGACAGCATGCCGTCGGGCATCAGCTTGATGCGGTGTGCGGGCGCATACTGGCGCGCCAGCGGATCGAGCACGTTCTCGCGGTGGTCCATCATGCCCGGCACCGCCTGCACGGCCTGGTGCAGGCTGCCGCCCAGGGCCACGTTGACTTCCTGGAAGCCGCGGCAGATGGCCAGCAGCGGCAGCTGGCGCGCCAGCGCGGCGCGGATCAGGGGCAAGGTGGTGGCGTCGCGCGCGGGGTCCTGCGGCAGCTCGGGATGCAGAATCTCTTCGCCATACAGGCGCGCGTCGACGTTCGAGGCGGAACCGGTCAGCATGACGCCGTCGGCGATCCGCAGCGCCGCTTCCAGGTCGGCATCGGCGCCCAGGGCCGGCAGCAGCAGCGGCATGCAGCCGGCGCCGCGCAGCACGGCGTGCAGGTATTTGTCCTGCGCCATGTGCCAGGCGTGGCTGCCCAGCTGGCGCTGGCAGGCGGGAACGAGAACGATGGGACGGCGCATAGTGCTACCTCGCTGGCGTGACGATCCAATGACAGCGCCAAGACAGCGCTGCCGCTCGCTTCACTGTACAGCAGAGCCGGTAGAGTCGGCCACACCGATGGACGTGGCCAGCGGCGGCGCATATCGCCTACACTACGGCTTTGCAATATTGCCTTTATTAAAATCATCATATGCCCGTCCGGTGCCAAACACCAGCGCCGCAGGCACAGTTGCCTACTTTCCCATGCATCCATACCGTTTTTCCGCCATTCCGAACACCTTTTATCCCTTGCGGGGGCAGCCATGAAGACCATGCCGTGGCGCGACTTCTTCGCCCTCGTGGTCAGCATCGGCGTGGTCGGCCTGGGCCTGGGCGCCACCATGCCGCTCACCGCCTTGACCTTGCACCAGCGCGGCGTGGGCACGGACATCATCGGCATGATCACGGCCGTCAGCGCCCTCGGCATCCTGGCCGCCTCGCCGTTCGTCTCGGGCTGGGTGGGGCGTTTCGGTGCGCGCGCCACCATGCTGGGCGCCGTCTGGGTGGCCTCGCTGGCGACGATCGCCATGCAGTTCAGCGACCAACTGCTGGCGTGGAGCGTGCTGCGTTTCCTGTTCGGCGGCGCCATGGGCGTGCTGTTTACCATCGGCGAAGCGTGGATCAACCGCCTGGCGCCCGATAATTCGCGCGGGCGCGTAGTGGCCATGTACACCACCAGTTTTACCTTCTTCCAGCTGATCGGCCCCGCCCTCGTGGCCCTCTTCAACGACAAGATTGCGTGGAGCTTCGCCGCCTGCGGCCTGCTGTTTTTGCTGGCCGTGCCGGGCCTGATGCTGATCTCGAACAGCGGCCCGGAAAAGGAGCCGCAAGAACACGGCGTGCAATGGACCCTGATCCTGCCGCGCATGCCGATGATCGTGCTCGGTGCCGCCTTCTTCGCCCTGTTCGACACGCTGGCATTGAGCTTGCTGCCGCTGTATGCGATGGAGCACGGCATCGGCACGGACCTGGCCCTGCTGTCGGCCACCGTGGTGCTGGTGGGCGACACGGGCCTGCAATTCGCGCTGGGCTGGATGGCCGACCGTTTCGGCCGCGCCAGGGTGCACGCGGGCTGCGGCGTGGCCGTCTGCCTGCTGCTGCCGCTGCTGCCGTTCGCCGTCGGCACGCCATGGCTGTGGTGGACCTTGCTGCTGTTGCTGGGCGCGGCCGCGGGCGGCATCTACATGCTGGCGCTGGTGGCCTGCGGCGAGCGGTTTACGGGGCTGTCGCTGACCAGCGCCAGCGCCATCGTCAACGCTACCTGGGGTATCACGAGCGGCGGCGGCCCCCTGCTGACGGGCGTCCTGATGCAATCGGCGGGCGTAAACGCCCTGCCGGCCGTGATGTGGGTGTGCTGCGCCATTTTCGTCGGCAGCGCCGTGTGGGAACGCAGGAAAGGGATCGTGTAACGCGCTATTTCTTTTCCAGCCGCTGCCGCAGCTCCTCGGCCACCGGGTAGTCGGGATACGCCTGCCGGAACGCCGTCCACTCTTCCTGCGCCAGCGCGCCTTCGCCCGCCTTCAAGAGGGCGTCGATCTTCACCAGCCACACGGAAGCGTCGAGCTTTGCGGGCGGCGGCAGCGGCGCGGAGCGGGCCGCCACGGGAGCGGGCATGGCCAGCGCGCGCTGCACCGGCGCCTGACGCTGCAGGCTGGCCTCGGCCTGCATGGCGGCTTGCTGCTCGATTGCCGCAGCAGGCGCCGGTGGTGGCGGCGGCGCAGGAGGAGCCACGGGTACGGTCGCCGCCAGCGGAGGTGCTGACGGCACGGCTGCTACCGGCTCGGCCTGCACCGGCGGCCTCGGTGCCGCCTTGGCCATGGCGCGCGGTGCCGGCGGCGGTGGCGCGGACTCAATCGCAGGTGCAGCGGCCGGTGCGGCTTCCCGCATCACCTCCTGCGTGACCGGTTCCCCGACCACGGGAAACTGCGCCGGCTTCGATCCGAACCAGTCCACGCCGATCAGGTTTACCGTCAGCAGCACGGCAGCGGCCAGCCCCAGCGGAACGCGCCAGCGCTGCAGGTAGTCCGGTGATTTCTTGGCCGGCAGAGTGCGCAGCACGCCATCGGCGCTGTCATTGGCCGCTGCCGGCTGGTGCAAGGCTTTTTCCGCGTCGGCCAGGATGGCCGCATCGAGCGCGCTGGAAGGCGCCGGCTGCGGCAGGCTGGCCAGCAGCGCGGTCAATTCCTCGTCATTCGGTTCGTCGTGATTGTGCGTATTCATGCCTGTCCTCCCGCGCCAGCGGCGCTGTCCAAGCCCGCGCGCAATTTCTGCATGGCGTAGCGCAGCCGGCTCTTGACGGTTTCCGCTTCCGCCCCCGTCACCGCGGCGATCTCGAGGATGCTCATGCCGCTGAACTGCTGCAGCACCAGCGCTTCCTTCTGTTCCGCCGGCAGCGCGGCGATGGCCGCATGCAGCCGCGCGTGCTGCTGTTTCTGCTCCAGCGATTGCGGCGGCGACGCGCCCTCGTCCGCCAGTTCGCCCGTTTCCTCCTGTTCATGCCCTTCCCGCTGGCGCAGGATGTCGATCAGGCGGTTGCGCGCGATCTGGTACAGATAGGTGCGGAACGCCGCCTGCGGCTGGTAGCCGGCGCGCGCCGCATGCAGGCTGGCCCACGCGTCCTGCGCGATCTCGTCCACCCACGCGCGGCGCGGCGAACGCCAGGCCACGAAGCGGTACAGGCCCTGGCTATGGCGCCGGTACAGTTCGCGAAACGACGGCAGGTCGCCTGCGCTGTAGCGCAGCATCAGGTCTTCATCCGTCGCGGTCAATAAAGTGTCAGGCATGCGGACCAGTGTAGCCGAACTACGCGGCAGCGGCAATTTCGCTACGCCTTCAGCGTACAGTGGACGCAATGGGCGCATAGCTGATGCGGCGTACTTCGCGGATCTGTCCATCCCTGAGCGCCCCTTCCACCAATTCATAGCCGAGCAAAGCGAAGACCCGGCCCTGCAGGAACAAGGGGCGCGCATTGCCGTACCAGTCCACGCAGGAGGCGCGGCAGCCATCGTCCGGCGTTTGGCCGGACCGCGCCGCCAGCGCACCCAGTTCCGTCAATTGCAAGCCGCTGTTGCGCAGATACAGGACGGAGGCGGCTGACTTGTTGAGGCCAGGCCGCTCGTCCGCGGCCAGGATGGGCAGGCCGATCATGCCCTCGCCGGCCGCTTGCGGCTTGTAGAAAAAGCCGTGGCTGCGCGACTCGCCCTGCGCCGCATCGGCGCGGATGTAGCGCGTGGCGACCGCCGCCTGCGCCCCCAGACCGATGGTGCTGAAGTGCAGATCCCTGCCCTGGGCGCCGATCACCACGGCGTCATTGCCCAGCGCCTCGATGCGCTCCACGCCGTGCGGCAGCGACAAGGCTTGCACGCTGCCCGCATCGGCCCAGCGCAGTGCATACAGGGGCTGGCGGGGCCAGGCCTGGTCGGCCTTGCGGCGTCCCGCATTGCCCGGATTGCCGTACAACAGATAGGGCCCCACGTAGCGGTTCTGCAAGCCGTAGCTGCCACCGCCGGGCAGCGGCTTGTAGCTGCCGGCCGGCGCACTGTCGCGGCCATCGGAAAACGACGCCAATGGCACGCGCAGCAGGGCCATGTCGCCACGCCCCCGCGCGCCATCCCACATGGCGTCGCCCTGGCCCTCGGCGCGCAGCAGGACGTTCAGGTGGCCATCGCTGCTTTCCAGGAACGAGAACTGGTCGACGGGCGCGCCAGCCACCTTCAGGGCGCTGGGCGCCGAGCCGTCGAGGGGAATGCGGAACACGCCCGAGTCGCTGCCCCGGCGCGTGGTCCACACGAAAACGGATTCGCCCGACACATAAAACACGCGCCCCTGCGGTCCCATCACGGCCGTCGCTTCGCAGCGCATGTCGCGGTGCGCCAGGTCGCACACGGTGACCGTATGCAGGGTCAGACCAAAGCCCGGTTCGGGTTCTTCATCGGTGCGGTAGATGCGCGTGGCCGGCGCGATGCGCTTGAAGTCGGACGGCACGGCGTCGGGACGCCAGCGGCGCAGCGCGGGAAAGCCGCCGAACGGGTCGCCCCGGCGCAAATTCAGCGACAGGGGCGAATAGAACACCAGCTTGCCGCCGACCAGGCGGCTCGCGTAATTGCGCGACGAATAATAATCGTTGGAGCGCAAGTGATACGTGGCGCGATAGGCCAGCTTGCCATCCGCACCGATGTCGAACACGCCGATCTCCGTGCCGCCACGGCTGTAGCTGTAGCCGATCACCACCACCGTGTCGCCATCGATCAGCATCTCGTCATACCAGCTGCCGGACGGGTCGCTGCCCGGCGCGAACGCGTCGAGCGAGGCGACGGGCTGCAGGGCATTGCCGCCCACCTGCACGGTGAACAGCTTGCCGCGCCGGAGCATCACCAGATGCTTGCCGTGCAGCTTGACGATGCCGCCTTCGTCCACGCCCGCCGTCTGCACATTGGTGACGGATTCCGTCGCTTCTGCCGATGGCGCGGGGGCCGCCTTGGCCGCCATCGGCGCGGGAGGAGCGGGCGGCGCTGACATGGACTGCACCGTGGCGCGCTGCAGTTTCTGCTGCTCCCTTTGCAGCGCCGCCTGGCGCGCCTGCAGTTGCTGCAGGTAGCTGCTCAAGGCCTGCTCGCTGGCGAACGGCGCCAGGGTCTTGCGCGGCGCCGTGCCGGCGGCATGGCTGCCTGCCGACAGCAGCAGGGACAGCATCAATATGATCTTGTGGGCGCTGGACATCGCTTCTGCTCCGGTTGATTGGGGTAATGACCATGAAACGGCATGCGCGGCGAAACGGGGTTAAAAATGGTCAACTATTTTTGAAGGCCAGACGCCGCACATGGGACGCAATCGTGCGCCCGGCAAAAAGGACTACCATGGACGATCACGCAACCACTGCTGAAAGTCTGCCATGCTCACACTGAAAGACCCCGCGCTGCTACGCCAGCAATGCTACCTGAACGGACTATGGCTCGATGCCGACGGCGGCCAGCACGCCGACGTCCGCAATCCCGCCACGGGTGAAGTGATCGGCCATGTGCCCGTGATGGGCACGCAGGAGACAAGGAACGCCATCAGCGCTGCCAACGCCGCCTGGCCCGCCTGGCGCAAGAAGACGGCCAAGGACCGCGCGGCCGTGCTGCGCCGCTGGAATGACCTGATACTGGAAAACGCGGACGACCTGGCGCTGATCATGACGGCGGAACAGGGCAAGCCCTTGCTCGAAGCCAAAGGCGAAGTGCAATACGCCGCCTCCTTCATCGAATGGTTCGCCGAAGAAGGCAAGCGCGTCGCGGGCGACACCCTGCAGTCGCCGTGGCCGGACCGGCGCATCGTCGTGACGAAGGAGCCGATCGGCGTGTGCGCCGCCATCACACCCTGGAACTTCCCGGCCGCGATGATCACGCGCAAGGCAGGACCGGCGCTGGCGGCCGGCTGCCCGATGCTCGTCAAGCCGGCCGGCATGACGCCGTTTTCCGCGCTGGCGCTGGCCGTGCTGGCCGAACGCGCGGGTGTGCCTGCGGGCGTGTTCAATGTCATCACGGGCTCGTCGCAGGAGATCGGCGATGAGATGACGTCCAATCCCCTCGTGCGCAAGCTCAGTTTCACGGGATCGACGGAAGTGGGCCGCATGCTGATGCGCCAGTGCGCGCCGACGATCAAAAAGCTGTCGCTGGAACTGGGCGGCAATGCGCCGTTCATCGTCTTCGACGACGCCGACCTGGATGCGGCAGTGGAAGGCGCCATCGCCTCGAAATACCGCAACGCGGGCCAGACCTGCGTGTGCGCCAACCGGCTGTACGTGCAGGATGGCGTGTACGAGGCCTTTGCGCAAAAGCTGGTGACGGCCGTGCAAAAACTCAAGGTGGGCAACGGCGCCGACGAAGGCGTCACGCAGGGGCCGCTGATCGAGGAAAAGGCCGTAAAAAAAGTGGAGCAGCACGTGGCCGACGCACTGGCCAAGGGCGGGCGCCTGCTACTGGGCGGCAAGCGCCATGCGCTGGGCCACAACTTCTTCCAGCCCACCGTGATCGCCGACGTGACGAGCGACATGCTGGTGGCCAGCGAAGAGACGTTCGGGCCGCTGGCGCCCCTGTTCCGCTTCAAGACGGACGAGGAAGTCATCGCCCTGGCCAACAACACGGAATTCGGCCTGGCGTCCTATTTCTATTCGCGCGACATCGGCCGCATCTGGAAGGTCGCCGAAGGCCTGGAATCCGGCATGGTGGGCGTGAACACGGGGCTGATCTCGACGGAAGTGGCGCCGTTCGGCGGCGTCAAGCAGTCGGGCCTGGGCCGGGAGGGATCGTCGTACGGGATCGACGATTACCTGGTCATCAAATACATCTGCATGGGCGGTATTTAACGATATGCCCGACGGCGCCGCCGCTATTCGAATCCCCGGATCCGGTCACCGTTGAAATTCGGCAGGCGCCACTCGAAGTGCAAGGCCAGGAAGCGGAACAAAAAGCCCGCGCCGATGGACGACAGCTGCGCCACGGAGCTGTCGACCTTGAAGTGCAGCAGGCCGACATACAGGGCGCCCGTAAACAGGGCCACGGTGGCATACACTTCGCGCTGCAGTACGAGGGGAATCTGGTTGCACAGGATATCGCGCAGCAGGCCGCCGAAGACGCCCGTGATCATCCCCGCCAGCACGACGATGGCAGGGTGCATCTTGGCCGACATGGCGATGTCGCAGCCGATCACGCAAAACGCCACCAGGCCCAGGCCGTCGACCAGCAAAAAGATGGCGCGCAGATGGTGCAGATAGCGCGCGACAAAGGCCGTCACAATGGCCGCGCCGATGGTAAACAACAGGTATTCGGGATGCGCGATCCAGCCCAGCGGGTAGTGCCCCAGCAGCACGTCGCGCACGGTGCCGCCACCGAGCGCCGTGACGGTGCCGATCATGCAGATGCCGAACAAATCCATGCCGCGCCGCATGCCCATGATGGCGCCGGACATCGCTTCGGCGACAATCGCCACCAGGTAGATCGTATATAACAGCATGGTCTTACTCTTCCGAAAATGATTTGAGAATTTGTTCGCGTTCGCGCGCTTCGCTCAGGGTGCGCGCTTCATTCGTGCCCGTGCCGGAGCCGCCATCGCCGCCAGCGCCAGCTTCACCGTGCGCCATGCGCGTATCGGCACCGCCGCTGCCGCAGCCGACGCTGCTGTGGATAAAGGCGAAGTTATCCTTCAGGCAGTCGCCGGCCAGGTATTCGGCATACACGTAGTCGCCATCGAGCAGGGCCAGGCCAGGCGGTTCGGCCAGCACCTGCTCGCGGCGGCCCTGCACGGCCACCTGCATGTAATCGCGCCAGACGGGCAGCGCCAGCGTCCCCCCGGTGGCGTTGCCCAGGCTCTTGGGCTGGTCGTAGCCTAGCCAGACGACGGAGACGAGGCCTGAGGAATAACCGGCGAACCAGGCGTCATACGCATTGTTCGAAGTGCCCGTCTTGCCGGCCGCGTCGCCGCGTCCCAGCGCCAGCGCGCCGCGTCCCGTGCCGCTCTTGACGACGTCGCGCAGCATGCTGTCCATGACGTAGGCATTGCGCGTGGAGATCACCTGCGTGCCCGGCGCTGGCTCGCCCTTGGCGCGCGGTGCCGCGTCGGAAAACAGCACCGCGCCGCTGCGGCTGCGCACTTCCTTGATCAGCTTTGGCGGCATCTGCACGCCGCCGTTGGCGAACACGGCATACGATTGCGCCAGCTGCAGCGGCGTGACGGCGCCCGCGCCCAGCGCCAGCGGCAGCGAGACGGGATTGCGCGCGCCCTCGAAGCCGAAGCGCGTGGCGTAGTGCTGCACGTAGCCGGGCCCCGCCGCCTGCATCAGGCTGACGGCGACGAGGTTTTTCGAGCGCACCAGGCCGCGCCGCACGCTGATGAAGCCTTCATAGTTGTTGCCGTAATTGCGCGGACGCCACGGCTGCGCCCCCGTTTCCCGCGGCAGCAGCAGGCGCTGCGTATCGTCCACGGCCGTGCCGGGAAAATAGCCCTTTTCCAGCGCCGCCGAATACACGAAGGGCTTGAAGCTGGAACCGGGCTGGCGGTAGGCCTGCATGGCGTGGTTGTAGTGGTTGCGGTAGAAATCGAAGCCGCCCGCCATGGCGACGATTTCGCCGCTGTGCGCCTCGACGGAAATGAGCGCGCCTTCCATCTCGGGCAGCTGGCTCACGAGCCAGCGCTTTTTCGCCGCGTCGTGCACCACGCGGATGACGCTGTTTTCAACGATGGCGCGCTTGCCGTCGAGCGGCAGCTTGCCGCCCAGGCGCGCGTCCGATGCCGTCAGCACGATCTCGTCGCCATTGCGCAGCTGCGCCGTCAGCTGGCGCTTGCCGCTCGTCTCTACCTTGCGCACCAGGGCGGCGCGCACTTCTCCGCTGTCCGGGTAGGCGGCCAGCTGGCGCGCCACGCTGTCTGCGGAGGCGGCCAGGCGCGCTTCCGGGCCGCGATAGCCGCGCCGCGCCTGCGCGTTCAATAGCCCATCGCGCAGCGACTTGTCGGCCGCCCGCTGCGGCGCCATGCGGATGGTGGTCGTCACGTCCAGGCCCATGCTGTAGGCGCCTTCGGGATAGCTTTGCACGATCAGCTGACGCGCTTCCTCGACCGCATACGCGGCTGCGTGCACGGAGCTGTTGCGGTCCTTGTTCAGGGCCAGTTTTTCCGCCACGGCCGCGTCGTATTCGGCTGGCGTGATGTAGCCGAGTTCGCGCATGCGCTGCAGGATGTAATGCTGGCGCACGGTGGCGCGCTGCGGATTGGCGACGGGGTTGTAGGCCGACGGCGCTTTCGGCAAGCCGGCCAGCATGGCCGCTTCCGCGATGCTGACGTCGGCCAGCGGCTTGTCGAAATAGATGTTCGAAGCGGCGGAAAAGCCGTAGGAGCGCTCGCCCAGATAAATCTGGTTCATGTACAGTTCCAGCAGCTTGTCCTTGCCGTAGTGCTGTTCCAGCTTGTAGGCGAGCAGCATCTCCGTCAGTTTGCGCTGCACGGTCTTTTCGCGCGACAGGAAAAAGTCGCGCGCCACCTGCATGGTGATGGTGCTGGCGCCCTGCGCATGGTGGCCCGTGACGACGTTGGCCAGGGTGGCGCGCGTCAAGCCATAAAAGTCGACGGCGCCATGCTCGTAGAAGCGCGCATCCTCGATGGCCAGCAGGGCCTGGCGCATGCGCAGCGGGATCTCCTTCAGGGGCAGGAACTCGCGGCGCTCTTCGCCATATTCGGCCAGCAGCTCGCCTTCGCTGGAGAAAATGCGGAGCGGCAGCGCGGGCTTGTACTGGGCCAGGTGCTCGACGGGCGGCAAGTCCTGCCATGCCTGGCGCAGCCACCAGCCGCCCGCCAGCGCTGCGGACAAGCCCAGGCCCAGGGTCAATCCCAGGCCGAATTTCAGCTTGCGCGCCAGTTTCGATGACGGCTTGCGGGGTTTTGTATCTTGCGCTTGTGCTTCCATGGTGGTATTCCCTTGCTGCCAGGAGGCCGCGCTGCATACGCGTACGCTGCACTCCATCAAAGAGGCATTGTGCACTGCAACACACCCATCCTTATGAAAAGTAAGTATTATTTAGTATTGATAAATTTTTCTTATGTAAGGCATCGGTCATGGATCTCAATCCCAAGCACACGGAAGCGTTCCGCGCCGTCGTCGAAACGGGCAGTTTCGAGCAGGCGGCGCTGCGGCTGCACCTGACGTCGCCGGCCATTTCGCAGCGGGTGCGGGCGCTGGAAAGCCAGCTCGGCAATGCGCTGATCGTACGCAGCCGTCCCGCGCGCGCCACGCGCATGGGCCAGCGCCTGATGCAGTATCTGAAGCGGGCCAAGCTGCTGGAAGCGGACTTGCAGGCGGAGCTGGCGGTGCAGCAGGATGCCCCGCTGACCCTGGTGCTGGCGCTGAACGCGGATTCGATGGGCACGTGGTTCTTCCCGGCCCTGTCCGAGGTGTTGATACGCGAACGCGTGCTGCTGGACCTGACCGTGGAAGACCAGGACCACACGTATACCTTGCTGGAGACGGGCATGGCCATCGGCTGCATCAGCACGGAAGCCAAACCCATGCGCGGCTGCACGGCCGAGCCGCTGGGCGTGATGCGCTACTGGCTGGTGGCCACACAAGCGTTCCGCCAGCAGTGGTTTGCGCACGGGCTGACGCGCAAGGCGGCGCGCACGGCGCCCGTGGTCGCCTACACGCGCAAGGACACCCTGCAGTCGTCGTTTCTGCTAGAGGCGCTGGGCTTGCCCGAAGGCGCCTACCCCTGCCATTACGTGCCGGGCGCCACCTCGCACTTCAACGCTATCCGCTACGGCCTTGGCTACGGCATGGTGCCGGAATTGCTGCTGAAAGCGAACACGGATGGCGAACTCGTGGAAATGCTCACGCCCAAGACCCCGGCCGACGTGGCCCTGTACTGGCACACGTGGAAGGTGCAGTCGCCGCGCATGGAGCAGCTGTCGCGGCAAATCATCGCGGCGGCGCGCAAGATCCTGAAATAAGTATGGTCAGATAACTACCGCTGCATGCCCCAGCGTTTCAAGGTGACGCGCTCCAGGGTGCGAAAGCCGATGTTTTCCACGATTAAACCGATGACGATGACGGCCGCCAGGCCCGCAAACACCTTGTCCGTGTACAGCTCGTTGCGGTTCTGGAAGATGTACCAGCCCAGGCCGCCCTGCCCCGACGTGGTGCCGAATACCAGCTCGGCCGCGATCAGGGTGCGCCAGGCGAACGCCCAGCCTATCTTCAAGCCCGAAACGATGGACGGCAAGGCGCCCGGCACGAGGATGTGCAGCACCAGGCGCAAGCCGTTCAAGCCGTAGTTGCGGCCCGCCATGCGCAGGGTCTCCGGCACGCCCTGGAATCCCGCATACGTGTTCAGGGCCAGCGGCCACATCACGGAATGGACGATGACGAAGATCAAACTGGCGCGTCCCAGGCCGAACCACAGCAGGGCCAGCGGCAGCAGGGCGATCGCCGGCAAGGGGTTGAGCATGGCCGTCAGGGTTTCCAGCACGTCGCGCCCGATGCGGCTCGATACTGCCAGCAAGGTCAGCACGAAGGCGGCCAGCACGCCCACCGCATAGCCTTGCAGCAAGACGACGAGGGACGCGGCCGTGCGCGTGAGCAATTCTCCGTTGGCGATGCCGCCGATAAACGCCTGCGCCGTCTGGATAAAGCTGGGCAGCAATAAATCGTTCTGCGTCCAGCGCGCCGCCCCTTCCCACAGCAGGGCCAGGCTGAGCAAAATGACAGCCTTGCGCCACAGCGCGTGCTGGCTCCAGCGCTGCCAGCGCGACAATGGCCGCTCGACGGTGACGCCGGCGGGCGGCGGTGCCGCATAGACGAATTCCTGGCGGATGGGCGGCTCCAGCAGCGCGCTCATACGGCCTCCCGCTGCGCGCCAGCTGCTTGCGGAACAGGAACAACTTCCTCATCGAACAGCAAGCCGTGGATGCGGCGGCTGGCAGCCTGAAATTCCGTACTGCCCGCGCTGTGCAAGCCGAACTGATGGCTGTTGAGTTCGGCGCGCACCCGGCCCGGATGGGGCGACAGCAGTAGGATGCGGTTGCCGACAACCAAGGCTTCCTCGATCGAATGCGTGACGAAGACGAGGGTAAAACGCAGCTCTTCCCACAGGCGGCTCAGCTCTTCCTGCATCTTGCGCCGCGTCAAAGCGTCGAGCGCGGCAAACGGCTCGTCCATCAACAGCACTTCCGGCTGCATGGCCAGGGCGCGCGCGATGGCCACCCGCTGCTTCATGCCGCCCGACAAGGTATGCGGATGGGCATCTTCAAAGCCGGCCAGGCCCACCTTGGCGATCCAGTGATGGGCGCGCTCGCGGGCCGCCTGCTTGTCCAGCCGCTTGCTAGCCAGCAAGGGGAACATGACATTTTCCAGCACGGTCTTCCATGGCGGCAACTGGTCGAATTCCTGGAACACGACGACGCGCTCCGGCCCCGGCTTGCTGATAGGAACGCCCTGCATGGCGATGCTGCCGGCGCGCGGCGCGATGAAGCCGGCCACGGCTTTTAATAAGGACGACTTGCCGCAGCCCGATGGCCCCAGCAGCACGAAACGGTCGCCGCGGAACACGTCGAAACTGACGTCATGCGTGGCGCGCACGGTACGCTGTTCCGTGCGGTATTCCAGGCTGACATGTTTGACACTGAGCAAGGGTTCCAGCGCAAGCGGAGGACGTACCAGGTGAAAAGCGGGTGCATTCATGTCAGCCTCCTTGCGTGATGGCAGGGTCGTCAAAGAAGTAATCGCGCCAGCTGTCGGGCAGGTTGTGGATGGCACTCACGCGGTGCAGGAATTGCGCCAGGCCATAGGTGTTTTGCGGCGCGATCTTGAATTGCACTTGCGGATTGGCAAAGATTTTCAGCAGCAGATTACGGTCCACCTTGCTTTTATTGACCTTGATATAGATGTCGGCCGCGCCCTGCGGATTGCTGCTCGCGTACTGCGCCGCTTCGGCCAGCGCGGCGATGAAGGCGCGGTACGTCTTCGGATTGTCCTTGCGGTACTTTTCCGTCGCATACAGCAGGGTCGACGAGCTGGGTCCGCCCTGCACGTCATACGAATTCAGGATGATGTGGGCGTTCGGATTCTGCGCCAGTTCCTGCTCCTGGAACGGCGAATTGCCGAAATGGCCGCTCAATTCCGTGCCGCCGGCGATGATGGCCGCCGCCGCATCCGGATGCGGCAGGGTTTGCGTGATTTTATCCAGACGGGCAAATTCCTTGTCGCCCCACTGCTTCGCCACGGCCATCTGCAATATCCTCGCCTGGACGGAAACGGAGACGGCGGGCAAGGCGATGCGGTCCTTGTCCGTCAAGTCGGACAGGGTTTTTACCTTCGGGTTGTTGCTGATCAAATAGTAGGGAAAATTACCGAGCGAAGCCACGCCGCGCACGTTCTGCCGTCCCTTGGTGCGGTCCCAGATGGTCAGCAGCGGCCCCAGGCCCGCCCCCGCGATATCGATATTGCCCGACAACAAAGCGTCATTGATGGCGGGGCCGCCGGACAGGGTAATCCACTCGACTTTCACGTCGACGCCCCGCTGCTTGCCATGCTTTTCGATCAGCTTTTGTTCCTGCGCAATATTGAGCAACAAGAAGGTGATGCCGTGCTGGCCCGCGATGCGGATCTGGCCTTCGGCCCGGGCCATGGGCATGGCCATGCACAGCATGGCGATGGCGATGGCGGCGAGAAAACGGCGCGGGCGGGAAAAGGGCAAGATCGGCAACATGGACACTCCTTGGTCAACTACGGTCAAAAATCAGTACGGCGCATCGCCTTCGATAGTCGTGCGATACAACCTACGACGCTGGTTTGGAGGACACCCCGTCGCCAGATGCATCAGCGAGCGGTTGTCCCAGAACACCAGGTCGTGCGGCTGCCAGCGGTGCACATATAAATGCTCGGGGCGCACGCTGTGCACGAACAATTCGTCGAGCAGGGCGCGGCTTTCGTCCTCGGGCAAGCCGACGATGCGCGTGGTGAAATGTTCGCTGACGAACAGGGCACGCCGTCCCGTTTCCGGATGCACGCGCACGACGGGGTGCGTCACGGGTTTGACTTCATCGATCTGCGCCTGCGTCAGCGCGGGGCGCCATGGGTTGCGGCGGCGCAACTCCTCATACTGGCTCAGATAGCTGTGCTCGGCGCGGGCGCTGCGCACGGCGTGGCGCAGCGCGGCCGGCAAGCTTTCCCAGGCCAGGTGCATGTTGGCAAACACGGTATCGCCGCCCTCGTCCGGCAACTCCTGCGCGTGCAGCATGGAGCCGAGGCTGGGCACTTCCTTGTACGACAGGTCGGAATGCCAGAAATGACCCGCATCGCCCAGGCCGATGGGCTGGCCATCCTCGACGATGTTCGAGATGATCAGCACTTCCGGCTGCGTAGGCAGCTGGAACTGGCGCAGCACGTGGATTTGCAGGGGGCCGAAGCGGCGGCTGAAATCGACTTGCTGCTGCGGCGTGATGCGCTGGTCGCGGAACACCAGCACATGATGGTCGAGGTGGGCGTGGTGCAGGCGCTGGAAGTCGCCCAGCGACAGCGGCTGCGACAGGTCCAGCCCCAGCACTTGCGCGCCGAGCGGCGCGTCGAACGTTTCGATGCGGAACTGGCTGGAAGAAAACGCGGATTTCAGGACGGCCGACATGGGAACTCGACTAGAGTCTGGGGAAGTCCACTGTATGCCTGCGCATCGATCCTGCAAACGAAGCATTTCTGCTATGGATATGCGCGGCGCGTTGCGCCATGCAGCAACAGGCGCTGTCACGCAATGGCACAGCGGCACCGGCTTTGCCCGGAAAGGGAGCTAGCACGCAACTTGCTTGTCTGCCAATCTTCAACCATCGCCCAGGAAAACCATGCGCACCTACGCCCTGATGCTCGCCGTTCTGTTCGCTGTTCCCGTCCACGCCCAGGACAGCCAGGATGAAAGTGATCTCAGCTACAAAGCCTATGTGCACAGCGACAAGCGCATCAAGTGTTTATACGGCTATGCGGCCGACAAGACGGGCGACCATGCGGCGGCCGTCGCCATCTTTGAAGACTGCATCCGGCGCTGGAACGATGTGTATTCGATGATTTGGCTGGCCCAGCTGTATGAAACGGGCATCGGCGTGCCCAGGGACCTGGCGCAGGCGACGGCGCTGATGCGGCGCGGCGCCCATACCAACGATGACGCCGCCTATGCGCGGCTGGCGCGCTATCACTATGGCGTGGCGCTGGCCGAAGGCCGGGGCACGCCGCAGGACCTTCCCCAGGCCAGAACCTGGCTGCGCCAGGCGGCGCAGGAGGGCGTGCGGGAGGCGGCCGATTACCTGGGCCGCCTGGAAGGCGCCGCGCCATAGACGCGGCGCCAGCGCCGCTTACGCGATTGCTTCGTAGCGGGCCAGGCGGGTCGCCATACGCGGCGCCAGCTCGTGGCCGGCCGTGACCGTCACTTCGAGGTCGTTCAGCAAGCCATCCTTCAAGCCGTAGACCCAGCCATGGACGCTGAGTTCCTGGCCCCGTTCCCACGCATCTTGCACGACGGTGGTCTGGCACACGTTCAAGACTTGCTCGACCACGTTCAGTTCGCACAGGCGGTCGCCGCGCTGGCGGCTCGTCAGCACGTCGCCCAGGTAGCGCTCGTGCTTCTGGCCCACGTCCTGCACGTGGCGCAGCCAGTTGTCGACCAGGCCGATGCGCGTGCCCGTCATGGCCGCATGCACGCCCTTGCAGCCGTAATGGCCGACGATGATGATATGTTTGACTTTCAGCACGTCCACGGCAAATTGCAGGACGGACAGGCAATTGAGGTCGGAATGCACGACCACATTGGCGATATTACGGTGTACAAACACGTCGCCAGGCGCCATGCCCAGCAGTTCGTTGGCGGGAACGCGGCTGTCGGAACAGCCGATCCACAGGTATTCGGGCGACGTCTGCGCTTCCAGGTTCTTGAAGAAGTTTGGGTCCTTCGCCACCATCGAGTCGGCCCAGCGGCGGTTACGCTGCAGCAGTTCCGCCAGGGCCGGGCCATTTTTCTGTTCGGTCATATCGCTCCCATTGTGTGCGTACGACTGAATTGGCCGCAGATCGCGCCCATAGGCCGGCGATGCGCGCACATTTCTCAGTCGTGATGAAAAAAACGCCGGGATGTTTCAGCATCCCGGCGCATGGTATTACGTGTGCTTACTCAAAAAAATCCTTGACCTTGTCCTTCCAGGTCTTGCTTTGCGGACTGTGCTTGGCACCGCCCTCGGTCGTCGACTTTTCAAAGTCGCGCAGCAGGTCTTTCTGTTTTTCCGTCAGTTTCACGGGTGTTTCGATGGCCACGTGGCAGAACAGGTCGCCCGCGTAACCGGAACGCACGCCCTTGATGCCCTTGCCTTTCAGGCGGAAGGTCTTGCCCGACTGGGTGCCTTCCGGGATCGTGAACGACACCTTGCCGTTCAGGGTAGGCACTTCGATTTCGCCGCCCAAAGCTGCCTTGGTGAACGAGATCGGCATTTCGCAATGCAGGTCGTCGCCTTCGCGCTGGAACACGGCGTGCGGCTTGATGTGGATTTCCACATACAGGTCGCCCGACGGGCCGCCATTCGTGCCCGGTTCGCCGTTGCCGGACGAACGGATACGCATGCCGTTGTCGATACCGACTGGAATTTTGACTTCCAGCGTCTTGTTGCGCTTGATGCGACCGGCGCCGCCGCATGGCGTGCAGGGGTCGGTGATGACCTTGCCGCTGCCATGGCATTTCGGGCAGGTTTGCTGGATGCTGAAGAAGCCTTGCTGCATGCGCACCTGGCCGTGGCCACCGCAAGTACCGCAGGTGGTCGGCGAGGTGCCCGGCTTGGCGCCGCTGCCATGACAAGTGTCGCACTTGTCCCAGCTCGGCACGCGAATGGTCGTGTCGAAGCCGTGCGCAGCTTGCTCCAGCGTAATTTCCAGGTTGTAGCGCAAGTCGGCGCCACGGTACACCTGTGGTCCCGCATTGCGGCTGCGTCCACCGCCACCGCCAAAGATGTCGCCGAAGATATCGCCGAAGCTGTCGGCAAAGCCGCCAGCACCGCCGCCGAAGCCGCCACCGCCGCCCATGTTCGGATCCACGCCGGCGTGACCATAACGGTCATACGCATCGCGCTTTTCCGGATTGGTCAGCATCTCATAGGCTTCTTTGACTTCCTTAAACTTTTCTTCCGATTCTTTGCTATCCGGATTGCGGTCCGGATGGTATTTCATCGCCAGTTTACGGTAAGACTTTTTGATCTCTTCTTCCGAAGCATTTTTTGCGACACCGAGTGTCTCGTAAAAATCACGCTTTGCCATGTTGTCGGCACCTTGCAGTCTATCTACTGATGTAAAAATTACACGAAAAAGCCGAGTCGAGTGCTGCACTGGGCAGCGACTCGGCTCGGCCGGTCTTCGCGGCTAATCCCGCGATGTAGCGTTCAGCCCGGCTGCCCCCGGTTCATGGGAGCGCAAGACAATTACTTGCTGTCTTTGACTTCCTTGAAGTCAGCGTCGACAACGTCGTCCTGCTTGGCGCCTGCATCCGATGCGCCAGCAGCTTGCTGTGCACCTTCCGCGCCGCCGGCAGCTTGCTGCGCTTGCATGTCGGCATACATTTTTTCGCCCAGTTTCTGCGATGCGCTCGACAGTGCTTCCACCTTGGCGTCGATCTCAGCCTTGTCGCCGGCCTTGATGCTTGCTTCCAGGTCGGTGATCGCCGCTTCGATCTTCTCTTTCTCGCCCGCGTCCAGCTTGTCGCCGTATTCGGTCAAGGATTTCCGGGTCGAGTGTACCAGAGCATCGGCCTGGTTGCGCGACTCGGCCAATTCTTTGACCTTCTTGTCTTCTTCCGCGTTCAGCTCGGCGTCTTTCACCATCTTCTGGATTTCAGCCTCGGTCAAGCCGGAATTGGCCTTGATCGTGATCTTGTTTTCCTTGCCGGTGGCCTTGTCTTTCGCGCCGACATGCAAGATGCCGTTGGCGTCGATGTCGAAGGTCACTTCGATCTGTGGCGTGCCGCGCGATGCTGGCGGGATGCCTTCCAGATTGAATTCGCCCAGACCCTTGTTGCCGGCAGCGATTTCGCGCTCACCCTGGAAGACCTTGATGGTCACCGCAGGCTGGTTGTCGTCGGCCGTCGAGAACACTTGGCTGAACTTGGTCGGAATCGTCGTGTTTTTGTGGATCATCTTGGTCATCACGCCGCCCAGGGTTTCGATACCCAGGGACAGAGGAGTGACGTCCAGCAACAGCAAGTCCTTGCGTTCGCCCGACAGGACCGAACCTTGAATCGCTGCGCCCACGGCAACGGCTTCGTCCGGGTTCACGTCCTTGCGTGGATCCTTGCCGAAGAATTCCTTCACTTTTTCCTGCACCTTCGGCATACGGGTCATACCGCCGACCAGGATGATGTCATCGATGTCCGACACTTTCACGCCTGCATCTTTGATAGCGGTGCGGCATGGTTCCATCGTGGCCGTGATCAGCTCTTCCACCAGCGATTCCAGCTTGGCGCGGGTCATCTTCAGGTTCAAGTGGACCGGCGCGCCGTTCGCCATGGCGATGTACGGCTCGTTGATCTCGGTTTGCTGCGACGACGACAATTCGATCTTCGCGCGCTCGGCCGAAGCCTTGATGCGCTGCAGGGCGATCGGATCTTTTTTCAGGTCGATGCCGTTGATCTTCTTGAACTCGTCGATGATGTAATCGATGACGCGCTGGTCGAAGTCTTCGCCGCCCAGGAAGGTGTCGCCGTTGGTCGACAGCACTTCAAATTGTTTCTCGCCATCAACATCTGCGATTTCGATGATCGACACGTCGAACGTACCGCCGCCCAGGTCATACACGGCGATTTTACGGTCGCCTTTTTCGGTCTTGTCCAGGCCGAATGCCAGCGCTGCCGCGGTTGGCTCGTTGATGATGCGCTTGACGTCCAGGCCAGCGATACGGCCGGCATCCTTGGTGGCTTGACGCTGCGAGTCGTTGAAGTACGCAGGCACGGTGATGACGGCTTCGGTGACTTCTTCACCGAGGTAGTCTTCTGCCGTTTTCTTCATCTTGCGCAGGACTTCAGCCGAAATTTGCGGCGGCGCCAGTTTTTTGTCGCGTACGCCGATCCATGCATCGCCGTTGTCGGCTTTCATGATTTGATACGGCATCAGCGCGATGTCTTTTTGCACTTCTTTTTCGTCGAACTTGCGACCGATCAGACGCTTGACTGCGTACAGCGTGTTTTTCGGATTGGTCACGGCCTGGCGTTTCGCTGGCGCGCCGACGAGAATTTCGCCATCTTCTTGATAAGCAATAATCGACGGCGTCGTGCGTGCGCCTTCAGCGTTTTCGATTACCTTTGGTTGACCGTTTTCCATGATGGAAACGCAGGAATTCGTGGTTCCCAGATCGATACCGATAATTCTACCCATGATTTTTTTCCTTTTATTTGCTAGATTTCAGATGGTTCTTATATGTGGCAAAGCGGCATGGTTTCAAGGCTTGCTTGATGCCGCACTCTGATTATTTTGCTTGCGCGGTCGTGACAATGGCTGGACGCAGCAGGCGGTCCGCAATCATATAGCCCTTTTGCAAGACTGACACGATGGTATTGGCTTCCTGCTCCGCTGGCACCACGGCAACGGCCTGGTGTTTCATCGGATCGAGCTTTTCGCCCTGCACTGGCAAGACTTCCACCAGGCGGTTACGCTCGAACGCGGCGTTCAGTTGCTTCAGGGTCATCTCGACGCCTTCTTTCAGCGATTCGATGGTCGGTGCTTCCACCGTCAGCGCCGTTTCCAGGCTGTCTTTCACCGGCACCATGGCTTCGGCAAAGCTTTCCACTGCGAATTTATGCGCTTTAGCAACATCTTCCTGCGCACGGCGGCGAATATTTTCGCCATCGGCCTTGGCGCGCATGAAGGCATCGTGCATCTCTGCAAGACGCGCTTCGGTACTCGCCAGCTGCTCTTCCAAAGTAGGCTCTGCGGGAGTCGATGGGGCAGTCGCCGCGGCGTCCGCTTGCGGATTAGGTACAGCTTGGTTTTCCTGATCTTGCATCTAGAAAGCTCCTACAATCAATGACTTAAATGAGTTAGTCTAACTATCTTTACAACACTAACGGGCAGATGGGGCTATATCCTATTGTTTCAAGGGGTATACACGGCAAAACCAGAATTACAGCGATTCATGTTACAGCTTATTACAAAAGGCGACCCATTTCGGCCAGTGAGCCGTGCGCGCCCCCTTGATTTTCCAGGCTTCCCCGGGCAAAGCGGGCATTCTACCAGCCCCGCCACGGCCATCGCCACTGGCGGCGTTGCTATCTGGATAGTACTTTTGTCGCGCCACACATGACAAAGCCGCGCAAGCGCGGCTTTTGATTGTGAAAAAATTAATTATCTTTAATTCGCCGCGCCCAGTGCCAGCGCCGCCGCGCGCGCCTGCTCGCCCGCCTTCTTGTCCGCGTCGCGCTGCGGCGCCGTCTTCATCGTCGGCCAGCCGATCATATGCTGCTCCGCAATTTCCGCCATGCCCGCGATCCAGGCCGGCGTTTCGTTCAGGCAGGCGATGTAATGGAAGTGCTGGCCGCCGGCCGTCTCGAAATCATGCTTGGCTTCCATGGCGATCTCTTCCAGCGTCTCCAGGCAATCGCTGGTAAAGCCAGGACACAGCAGATCGACGCGCTTGACGCCCTGCTGCGCCAGCGCCACCAGGGTGGGCGCCGTGTACGGCTGCAGCCATTCGGCCTTGCCGAAGCGCGACTGGAAGGTCACCACGTATTGCTCTTTAGTTAATTTCAGTTTTTCTGCCAGCAATCGCGCCGTTTTCAGGCATTGGCAGTGGTAGGGGTCGCCCAGCAGCAAGGTGCGCTTGGGCACGCCATGAAAGCTCATCACCAGTTTTTCCGGACGGCCATGCGCTTCCCAGTGGTTCAGCACGGAATCGCGCAAGACGTCGATATACGTGTCGTGCTCGTGATATTGCTTGATGAAACGCAATTCCGGCACATTGCGCACGGTAGCGTAATGGGCGAATACGGCGTCGTAGATGGAACCCGTCGTCGTGCCCGAATATTGCGGATAGGCCGGCAGGATGGCGATCCGCTCGCAGCCTTCGCTTTTCAGCTGGGCCAGCACCTCGGGCAAGGAAGGCGAACCGTAGCGCATGGCCATGGCCACGGTCACACCATCGTGGCCACGTTCGGCCAGGGCGCCGGCCAGCAGTTTCGCCTGCTTTTGCGTGTGCACTTTCAGGGGCGAGCCCTCGCGCGTCCAGATCGATGCGTATTTCTTGGCCGACTGGCCCGAGCGGAATGGCAAAATAATCAGGTTCAGGATGAACCACCAGACGAGGCGGGGTATCTCCACCACGCGCGGGTCCGACAAAAATTGCTTCAGGTAGCGCCGCACGGCCGACGAGGTCGGCGCATCGGGCGTGCCCAGGTTGACCAGCACCACGGCGCTGCGGTCGATGCTGCCATGCGTGTACGGCGGTTCTGTTTGAAATGACATGAAGGCTCTTCGAAGGCGTTGGATGGATTAGACAGTTATTATAGTTGCATTGGTGCAGGGGGGAATATGCCCCAGTGGGGCGTATTCCGGTCCCGCAGGGACAGACCCGCCAATTTACGATTACGCCGCTAACGTCAAGCTCAGCGCGAACGCATCCGGGGGGCATCCGTCGCGGGAACGATGGCTGTTGGCACGATTTACCCCACAAGCAAAGGCTGGGGTCAGACCCTCAATGCCGCTAACGCCAAGCTCAGCGCCAACACATCCGGGGGTCTGACCCCGGGGTGCAAGACTGCGTTCAAATCGCGAGCAGTTCACGGGCATGCTTGCGCGTGGTGGCCGTAATTTCCAGGCCGCCCAGCATGCGCGCCACTTCTTCCACCCTGGCCTTGGCGTCGAGCATGTCGATGCGCGACGCCGTCTTGCCGTTGTCCAGGGTACTTTTTGCCACTTGGAAATGCTGATTCGCCTGGCTCGCCACTTGCGGCAAGTGGGTCACGCACAGCACTTGCCGTCCCTGCCCCAGGCGTTTTAATAAACGCCCCACCACTTCGGCGACGGCGCCGCCGATGCCGCTGTCGACCTCGTCGAAGATCAGGGTCGGCGTGGTGGTGGCGTGCGAAGTGATGACGGAAATGGCCAGCGCGATACGCGCCAGTTCGCCGCCGGACGCCACCTTGGCCAGCGAACGGGGCGCCGTGCCCGCGTGGCCGGCGACGAGGAATTCCACTTGCTCGAGGCCATGCGCGGCCGGTTCGCACGGGTGCAGGGCGATTTCAAAGCTGCCGCCCGTCATGCTCAGTTCCTGCATGGCGCGCGTGACGGCTTGCCCCAGTTCCAGGGCGGCGGCGCGGCGCGTGGCGGACAATCGCTCGGCCACGGCGCGGTACTCGGCCTCGATCTTCGCTTCCTGGCGCAGCAAGCCCTCGATATCGGAAGCGTCGGCAAGGTGCTGCAGCTTTTCCGACAGCTTGGCGTGTTCCTCCGGCAATTCTTCTGGCGTGACGCGAAATTTGCGGGCCGTGCTGTGCATGGCTTCCATGCGCGCGTCGAGCTGGTGCAGACGCTCCGGATCCAGTTCCACACGGTCCAGGTAATTGTTCAGCGCATAAACGGATTCCTGCAGCTGGATGCGCGACGATTCGATCAGGTCGACGATCGGCTGCAATTCCGCATCGACGGACACGAGCTTGCCCAGCTTCTGGTTCAGGGCCGACAGTTGCGACACGATCGGATGATCTTCCTGTTCCGAAATGATCGCCAGGGCTTCCTGCGCCCCTTCCAGCAGGCTGGCCGCGTGCGACAGGCGGCTGTGCTCGTTCGTGATCTCCGTCCATTCGCCGGGCTTGGCGGCCAGCTTTTCCAGTTCGCCCACTTGCCATTCCAGGCGTTCGCGCTCGTACAGCACGTTGGCGGCATTCGTTTCGAATTCCTCGCGCTGGCGCACGAGGGCGCGCCAGCGCTTGTGCAGGGCCGCCACTTGCCGCGCATCCTGCTCCGCGCCCGCTTCGCGCGCCGTCGCCTGGCCGTCGAGCAAGGCACGCTGCGCTTCGCTTTTCAGCAAGGACTGGTGCGCGTGCTGGCCGTGGATATCGACCAGCATGTCGCCCAGTTCGCGCAGCTGGGCGGCCGTGGCGGGAATGCCGTTGATATACGCCTTCGAGCGGCCCGCATTGTCGATCACGCGGCGCAGCAGGGCGCCGCCATCGTCGTTGGCGAATTCATGCGCCACCAGCCAGGCCTGCGCCACTTCGCTGACGGAAAAATCGGCCGTGATGTCGGCCTTGGCCGCGCCTTCGCGCACCACGCTGGCGTCGCCGCGCCCGCCCAGCGCCAAAGTCAGCGCATCGATGAGGATGGACTTGCCGGCGCCCGTCTCGCCCGTCAGCACGCTGAAGCCGGCGGAAAATTCCAGTTCAATGGTATCGACAATGACAAAATCGCGAATGGACAGTGTATGGAGCATGGCTTCTGTGGTTAGGCGGCGCACCGCGGGTTGAGGTGGAGAAACTATTAGCTGAGCTTGCCCTCGCCCGACGGGTACTCGTTCCAGTGCAGTTTTTCACGCAGGGTGTTGTAGTAGCTCCACCCTTCCGGATGCAGGAAGGTAATCGTATGCGGCGAACGGCGGATCAGGATGCGGTCTTGCTGCACCAGGCTGGCAAAGGTCTGCATGTCGAAATTGACGCTGATATCGCGCCCGCGCACGATTTCCACCACGATCTGGCTGGAATCGGGCAGGACGATGGGGCGGTTCGACAACGCATGCGGGGCGATCGGCACGAGCACGATGCCGCCCAGGGTCGGATGCAGCAGCGGACCGCCGGCCGACAGCGAATACGCGGTCGAGCCCGTGGGCGTGGAAATGATCAAGCCATCCGAACGCTGGTTGTACATGAAGTGACCGTCGACCTCGACGCGCAATTCGGCCATGCCGGCGCCGCCGCCGCGCGAGACGACGACATCGTTGACGGCCATGCCCACGTGAATCGACTCGCCGTCGCGCAGCACGCTGCCTTCGAGCAAAGTGCGGCGCTCGGCCTTGAAGCGGCCGCCGAGAATTTGCGCCAGCACGGGCAGCATGCGCTCAAGCGGAATATCGGTCATGAAACCCAGGCGCCCCTGATTGATACCGATCAAGGGGACGTCGAATGGCGCCAGCTGGCGCGCAATGCCGAGCATGGTGCCATCGCCGCCCATGACGATGGCGCAATCGGCGGCGGCGCCGATCTCGGCCGGCGACATGGCGCGCACGCCGGGAAACGCCAGGTTCAGGTGCGCGGCCGTCTCCGCCTCGAAGACCACCGTGTGGCCCAGTACTTGCAGGAAATCGACGATGCTTTTCACGGGTTCGGCAATACCATCCGTATTCTGGCGCACGACCAGGGCAATGGTCTTGGCGCCCAGGTTGAAGCGCTCGCCCGGGGCTGGCAAGGTCGCGGCTGGCTGTTCGGCTCGCTGGTCGGCGTAGTTATCGACGGGCATAAAAATCTCGGTAGTGAATTCGGTGGCAAACCGCCCCTGGCTGTCGCGTCGCACGCCGGCATCGCATGATACTGTATATATCCACAGTATAGTGCGGCTGCCGTGTGCCCGCAAGGGGCGTTCTTGGTGTTGCACGCAGTGTAGCGCAGAAAAAGAATCATCCATGCGTGCGCCAGCGCTCCCTGCATGGACAAATCCGCTTGCAGGCAGCCTGGCGCGGCAGGACACTGATCCCACGTCAATTCTTCTGTCAGGAGGCCATATGGTTACCCAGCATAGCGAACGCAAGATCAATACCGATGAAAAGGTCAAGAATGACGGCATCGACCGTCTGCCGCACGAGCGCGACGAATCGCCCGATGCGCAGAACGTGCGCCCACACAAGATCATGCAGCAAGCGGCCAGCGACCTGGAGCAAGGACTGGTCGATACGGACCTGCACGCCCAACCGGGCGTGGAAAAGGTCAAGCCCGCCGCGCCGCAGCAAGCCCGTCCCGACGCGCACCTGGAACCAAAGAAGGCGCGCTGACTCCAACGGTCACGCGCTGCTGCTCGCACTGTTCATGCTCCGGAGTAAGTCATGCACCGTTACGCCCGTTCCTTCCTGATGGCTGCGGCCTGCGGCGCCAATCTCGCCCATGCCCAGGCGCCCGCCATGCCCGTGGGCTTCGGCCCGCAGCCCGTGCTGCCTGCGCCGGACAAGCAGCTGATTCCCACCGTCAACGTCGCCCCCGTGCAGCGCTGGACGGCCGGGCAGCGCCCCGCTGTCGCGGCGGGCCTGGCCATCCATGCGTATGCGCGCGACCTCGACCATCCGCGCTGGCTGTACGTCTTGCCGAACGGCGACGTGCTCGTGGCGGAAACGAACGCCCCGCCGAAACCGGACGACGGCAAGGGCATCAAGGGCGCCATCATGCAGATGCAAATGAAAAAGGCGGGCGCGGCTACGCCCAGCGCCAACCGCATCACCCTGCTGCGCGGCATGGATAGCAACGGCGCGGCCCGGACGCGCAGCGTGTTCCTGCAGGGACTGAACTCGCCATTCGGCATGGCCCTGGTGGGTAACGAGCTGTACATCGCCAATGCCGACGCCTTGATGCGTTTTCCTTACAAGGAAGGCCAGACAGCCATCACGGCGCCCGGCGTCAAGGTGATGGATTTACCGGGCGGCCCCATCAATCACCACTGGACCAAGAACGTCGTCGCCAGCCCCGACGGCAAATTTCTCTATGTTGCCGTCGGTTCGAACAGCAACGTGGGCGAAAACGGCATGGCGGCCGAAGATGGCCGCGCCGCCATCTGGCAATTCACGCGGGCGACGGGCAAGGCTCGCGTGTATGCGACAGGCTTGCGCAATCCCGTGGGACTGGCCTGGCAGCCCAGGACGGGCGCCCTCTGGACGGCCGTCAATGAGCGCGACGAGCTGGGCAACGACCTGGTGCCCGACTACATGACGTCCGTCAAGGAAGGGGTCTTCTATGGCTGGCCCTACAGTTATTTCGGCCAGCACGTCGATGCGCGGGTCAAGCCGCCCCGTCCCGAACTGGTGGCCACGGCTGTTGCACCCGACTACGCGCTGGGCGCGCATACGGCTTCGCTGGGACTGGCGTTTTATGATGGCGCCTTGCTGCCGGAACGCTACCGGGGCGGCGCCTTCATCGGCCAGCACGGCTCGTGGAACCGCAAGCCCTTCAGCGGCTATAAAGTCATTTATGTACCCTTCTCCGATGGCGTACCCAGCGGGCCGCCGCAGGACGTCGTCAACGGCTTCCTCGACGGCAATGGCAAGGCGCAGGGACGCCCCGTCGGCGTGGCCGTCGACAAGGCGGGCGCTCTGCTGGTGGCGGACGACGTGGGCAACGTCATCTGGCGCGTGACGCCGGCGCCGTGACACATTGGCGCCGCGCATGCGCCCCCTGTGTGGCGCAACGAACGGAAGGGCAAAGGTGGGGCGCGCATGATGGACCTTCGAACCACGCAAGGAGTACATCATGAAAAAAACAGGATCAGCCGTCTGGAGCGGCGGCCTTAAAGACGGCAAAGGTTTTATTTCCACCCAAAGCGGCGCGCTCGACAATGTGGCCTATGGTTTCAACACGCGCTTCGAAGACGGTCCCGGCAGCAATCCGGAAGAACTGATCGGCGCTGCCCACGCGGCCTGCTTTACCATGGCCCTGTCCGGCCAACTGGGCGAGGCGGGCTTGCGCGCCACGGCCCTGAAAACCACGGCCGACGTCAGCCTGGAAAAAATCGATGGCAGCTATGCCATCACGGCCGTGCACCTGACCCTGGTGGCCACCATTCCCGGCGCCACTGACGAAGCGTTCCAGGACGCGGCCCTGCGCGCCAAGCTCGGCTGCCCCGTATCGAAGTTGCTGGCCACAGAAATCACGCTGGACGCCCGCCTGGAGTAATTCCAGAGGCACTAACGTCACCGTCCGCGGCTGTCCTGCCACCAGGGCAGCCGGGGCGGTCTCGGCAAGAAAGCCGTAAAACGCATAAAATCCTGCCATTCCCCTATTCATATCAAGGATTTACGATGCGTATTTTGCACACCATGTTACGGGTCGGCGACCTGCAGCGCTCCATCGATTTTTACACGAACGTCCTGGGCATGAAGCTGCTGCGCACCAGCGACAATCCGGAATACCAGTACACGCTGGCTTTCGTCGGCTATGGCGCGAACCCCGACCACGCGGAACTGGAACTGACGTATAACTATGGCACCACCAGCTACGAGCTGGGCACGGCATACGGCCACATCGCCATCTCGGCCGACGATATCGTCGCCGCTTGCGACGCGGCACGCGCGAACGGCGGCAACGTCACGCGCGAACCGGGTCCCGTCAAGGGCGGCAACACGGTCATCGCCTTCATCACCGACCCGGATGGCTACAAGATCGAATTGATCGAACGCAAGTTCGACGGCCAGGGCGCCGGCCTGTAAGACGTCAGCCTGGCTCGGCGGCCGACGCAATGGCCGCACGCAGCCAGGCGATCCCCGCATCGCCGTCCGTGCGGCGGTGCCGTATCGCTTCAAACGCAAACGGTGCGATGGCAAACGGCGCGGAGCACAGCGCCAGCCCCTGCGCCTCAATGCCCTGCAAGGCACGCCGCGCCACCGTCAATATCAAATCTGTCCCCATCACGACATCCGGTGCGACCGTCCAGTACGGCACGCGCACGGCGATGCGGCGCGCCTGGCCCAGCTGCGCCAGCGCCGCGTCGACTTCGGCCGCCATGCCGCCTTCGCCGGACGCCACCAGCACATGGGGGCGCGCCAGATAGGTCTGCAAGCTCAAGGATTCGCCCGGCGCCAGGCTGGCCGGATCGAGCGCGCACATGAACGTTTCCTCGAATAAGGTTTCCCTGTGCAACTGTTCGGGCAGTTGCGGGAACACGCCCAGCGCCAGGTCGATCTCGCCATCTTGCACGCCGGCCACCACGGCAGAACGGCTGGCATAGCTGACGGCCACGTCGATGCCGGGCGCTTCCACGCGCAAACGCCGCAGCAAAGCGGGCAAGATCAACGCTGCGCCGTAATCCGACATGGCCAGGCGAAACACGCGCTGCGCCGTGGCCGCCTCGAAGACGGCGCCGCCGAGCACGGAGCGCACGCTTTGCAGGGCTTCGGCCAGCGGCCGCGCCAGCGCCAGTGCGCGCGCCGTCGGCTGGAAACCGCCCTTGCCGCGCAGTAGCAGCGGATCGTCGAGCAAGTGGCGCAAGCGTGCCAGCGCATGGCTGACGGCTGGCTGGCTCATGTGCAAGCGCTCGGCCGCGCGCGACAGATGGCGCTCGCTCAGCAGCGCGTCCAAGATTACCAGCAAGTTCAAGTCAACGGCGCGCAGATTATTCGTTTGGTGCATAGTTGGATGACAAACTACGAATTGGATTTAATCATGACAGCATAATACGATGACGCCATCAACTCAACACGCAGGGAGTCGCACATGCACGGATGGATCACCTTGTTTGCCCCGCTGGCCATGCTGGCCGGCGCCGTCGTCCCTTTCCAGGCGGGCGCGAATGCCGCGCTGGGCCGCAACCTGGGCCACCCGCTGTGGGCTACGCTCGCCTCGCTGGCCGTCAGCGCCGTGCTCGCGTCGCTCGTGATGCTGGTCTGGCGGGTGCCGGCGCCCGATCTCCACCTCGCCGTGCGCGGACCGGGCTGGTCCTGGCTCGGTGGCGCGGCCGGCGTGTTTTATATTACGGCCGCGCTGATGCTGGCGCCGCGCATGGGTTCCGGCCCCTTCATGGCAGCCGTCATCGGCGGGCAGATGCTGGCAGCGCTGGCCATCGACCGCTACGGCTTGCTGGGTTTTGCCGTCAAGCATATTTCTCCGCTGCACTGGGCCGGCGCGGGCCTGGTGGTGGCCGGTGTCGTGCTGACCCAGTTCGCCAACAGCCGCGCCGTGTGACCACAACGCCAGGCGAAAAAAAACCAGCGCCGTTGCCGGGGCTGGTTTTCATTCAAAGCACGAACGCGCTTACTTGACGAGCAAGGCGTTGACGGGCATCAAATCCGTTTCCTTCAGGGTGCCGGCGGCAGCCTTCAGGCGCAAGCCGTTCATGATGGTGTCGTAGCGGGCTTTCGACAGGTCTTTTTGCGTCGAGAACAATTGTTTCTGCGCATTCAAGACGTCGATATTGATACGCACGCCCACTTGATAGCCGAGCTGGTTCGACTCCAGCGCCGATTTGCTCGACACTTCCGCCGCTTCCAGCGCCTTGACTTGCGCCAGGCCGCTGTTGACGCCCAGGAACGCTTGGCGCGCGCCTTGCGATGCCGTGCGGCGTGCCGTTTCCAGGTCGTTGCGGGCCTTGTTTTCCAGCGCGATCGATTCGCGCACCTTGCTCGTCACGGCAAAGCCGCTGAAGATGGGGATGCTCCACTGCACGCCGATGGCGTTATTGTTATTGCCGCTGCCGGTCCCGCCACCCGAAGTGTAGGTATGGCCCGTGTTGGCGATCAGATCCAGGGTCGGATAGTGGCCGGCGCGGTTGCGGCCGATGTCACGCTTGGCCGATTCCACGTTGAACTGGGCCGTGACGACGCTGTAGTTCTGTTCTTCCGCCGAGCTCACCCACGGCTCGATGGCGGCCGGTTCCGGCGCGCTGATGACCACGCCCGCGCGCATCGGCGCCAGGCTCGTCGGCGCTTCGCCGATGATGGTTTGCAGGGCGCTGCGCTTGTTGGCCAGGTCATTGATGGCGGCAAATTCCTGCGCCACCACCAGGTCGTAGGCCGCTTGCGCTTCGTGCGTGTCGGTAATCGTTTGCGTGCCGACTTCGAAGTTGCGCTTGGCCGATGCCAGCTGTTCCGTCGTAGCGACTTTTTGCGCCTGCGTGGCACCGAGGTTGTCCTGCGCGCTGAGCACGTCGAAATACGCTTGCGCCACGCGCGTGATCAAGTCTTGCTGGACTTGCGCAAATTGCGCTTCGGCAATCGCCTGCGCCAGCTTGCTTTGCTGGTAGGTTTCCCAACGGTCCCAGCGGAACAGCGGCTGCGCCAGGGTCAGGTTGTAGCTGTTCGCGCGGACGTTGACGGACGGCGAAGTGATCTTGTTGCCGCCATTGTTCTGAATGATCTGTTCCTGATTGCCACGCGTATTGCTGCCCGAGGCGGAGATTTGCGGCAGCAAGCCTGCCAGCCCCTGCGGAACCCGCTCCATCCCGGCAGACAGGGCCGCGCGCGCACTGGCGTACTGCGCGTCATTGGCCAGCGCCTGCTGGTACACCTGGATGAGATCGGCCGCCTGCGCTTGCAGCGAGCATGTCATCGAGACAAAGGCGCTGGTCATCAGCACGGCGATAAGGGGTTTCCGCATTGCATTTCTCCGTTGGAGTCGTCAAAAGTTGATGGAATCAAAAATCGGTTACAGCCTGCCTGGCGGCCGCGCCGGCAGGAGCGGGGTACAGGCCTCCGCAGGCATGCAGGAAAACATGCCTGGAAGTGCATCTACTGCGAATTCACTTAGTATTTCGGCATGGCGCTGTCGACTTGCAGCGCCCAGGCATGCACGCCGCCCGTCAAATTACTGATCTTGCCAAAACCATTGCGCTCCAGGAAGGCCGCCACTTGCATGCTGCGCATGCCGTGATGGCAAATGCAGACGATTTCGGCGTCTTCATCGAGGTCATCGATGCGCGCGGGAATCGAGTTCATCTGCATCAAGGTGGCACCGTCGAGGTGGCACAGGTCGAACTCCCATTTTTCCCGCACGTCCAGCAAGAACGGACGCGGGCGGGAAGGGTCAGCCAGCCAGGCGGCCAGCTGCGGTGCACTCAAATGCTCCATCGAATCGGTCGCCTCAGAACTGGAAATGCGACGGTGCCACAGCTTGCAGCGGCGTGACATTGGTTTCAAACAGCTTGCGCGTGTCATAGGCTTTGTCCGAGCTGCGCGTGATCAGGTGCGCCGACATGATCGGCGCTTCGCCGATGATCGCCAGGATGCGGCCGCCGACTTTAACTTGTTGCAACAGCGCTTCCGGCAGCACGGCCAGGGCGCCGGACACGACGATCACGTCGTAGGGTGCACCCTTGCTCCAGCCCTGGGCGCCGTCGCCCAGTTCCACGGTCACGTTGGTCACGCCGTTGGCGGCCAGGTTCTGCTCGGCCAAGGTTTTCAATTGGGGAACGATTTCCACGCTCGTCACATGACGCGCCTTGTGCGCCAGCAACGCGGCCATGTAACCGCTACCGGTGCCGATTTCCAGCACATTTTCATGCTTCTTGACGGCTACGTCTTGCAAAATACGCGCTTCCAGCTTTGGCGTGAACATGCATTCGCCGCCGCCCAGTGGAATTTCCGTATCGACGAAGGCCAGGTTTCTATAGGCGGCCGGCACGAAATTTTCACGCTTGACCACGTTCAACAGCTCCAGCACGTCGATATCCAGTACGTCCCATGGACGGATCTGCTGTTCGATCATATTGAAGCGGGCTTGTTCGATATTCATCTTTGGACTCGGTAAGTGAAGTAATAATCCGCCATTTTATCGTTGAACTGGCTGAAAGCACATGTTAACCATAAAGGCGGGGAATGGAGGAAATTTGCGACGATCTGCAGATTTGGGGGGGCGAACCTTGGAAAAGGGGTAACTGAACGGTAGTAGCCAGCTGCGGTGCATCAGCTTTTCCCGGGCGCCTCCGCCTGCAGGCTGCGCAAGCTCATGTCGATAAACGCATCCATGTAGGCGAGCGGATCGATATCCTTGACCTCGCATGGCAGGAAGGAGTGCGTCCACATCATCAGCATGGTGACGGGCGCGCTGAGGATGGTGCTGACCAGCACGGGATCGACCTGGCGGAATTCACCGCGCTGCATGCCCCGTTCCAGCAGGGAAACGACCAGCGCATTGCCGCGCGCGACGACTTCTTCGTTGTAAAACTGCGCCAATTCCGGGAAGTTGTTCGATTCGGCCAGCATCAGCTTGGTCAAGCCGGCCAGTTTGGTGGCGCCGAATTCCTGCCACCACTGCATCATTACCTTGCGCAGCAGCTCGGCGCTGCTGCTGTCCGAAGCGGCCATGCTGTCTTCCGCTTCGCCGATCGACTGCACGATATTGTCGCGCACGACGGCTTTGAACAGCTCTTGTTTATTCTCAAAGTACAGGTACAGGGTGCCTTTCGACACGCCAGCCCGCTTGGCCACATCTTCCAGGCGCGTCGATGCAAAGCCCCGTTCGACAAACAGGTCGAGGGCGGCGGCGAGCAATTCCTGCGGGCGGGCATCCTTGCGCCGCTCCCAGCGGGGCTTGGTATCAATCGGGGCTTGCATGTATCTTTCCAAGTAACTTACTTTTGAGTCATTAATAGTAGCCCTGTCTACGGGCAAGGTCAAGCACGGGCGAGGCGGGGCACCGCCCAGCATGCCGAACACGGGTATTGTACGCTCCGTACCGGCGTTGGCGACACCTCCTCTGGCGCCTGACCTGTGGCGCTGGGTGAACCAGAATGCGTTTCAGCCCCCGTTTTGCGCAGTTCATCGCATTGGCGTTCAGCAAAGACAGACGCTTTGCTATCTTGACATCGACAGCACGGCAGCCGCGGCGCGGCAGCCGGCTTACTTCTTGTCCTGAACTAAAACAATCATAAAGGAAACACCATGCGTACCTTGCTGGCCCTGTGCTGTGCCGTTGCCCTCGGCGGTTGCGCCATCGTCATCAACCCCAACGATGGCGAAGTGCGCCATGCGGACTCGGGCGGCAATGCCATCCAGGGCAATGAACAAGTGAGCCGCGACGTGCGCCAGGTCAGCAATATCAACACGCTCGACATCGACAACATGAAGCGCATCGATATCAAGATCGACGTGCGCGTGGGGCCGGCAACATCGCTGGTGATCGAAGCGGACAGCAACCTGCAGCCGCGCATCCACAGCGAAGTGAGCGGCAATACCCTGCGCATCTGGAGCGATACGAACATTCGCAGCAGCAATGGCATCCACGTCATCTACACGACGCCGCAATTGAGGAAGATCAGCATTTCCGGCTCGGGCCGCCTGGTGGCCAGCGGTTTCAATGGCGACGATTTCAGCCTGGAGCAGCGCGGTTCGATGAAGAGCGAATTGTCGGGCACGGTGGGACGCTTCGACGTAGCCAACAATGGCTCGGGCAGCGTCAATGCGGCGGCCCTCGCCAGCGGCAACACGGATGCGGTGCAAAACGGCTCGGGCAACATCCAGCTGGGCAGCGTGCGCGGCGAACGCATCAACGTGGCCGTCAACGGCTCGGGCAGCATCAGCGCCAGCGGCGCCGTGCAGCGCCTCGACGCCAACGTCAACGGCTCGGGCGACGTCAACCTGGCTGCCCTGCGCAGCGACGTCGCCTATCTGGCGAGCAACGGTTCCGGCGACATCGACGTCAGCGTCCAGAATGAAGTCAACGCCCGCGCCAGCGGCTCCGGCCGCATCACCGTGCATGGCGATCCGGCCCGCCGCACTTTGTCGGGCAAGCGCGTCAGCATCGTGCGCTAAGTAATCCTCGGGAAATTAGTGTGAATTTATGACGAACAGAACCGGATGCTATGCAAGGCGCTCGCTGCGACGCAGTGCGGGCACTGCTAGCAGTGAGCAACGCCACAGAGCGCCGGTTATGGCAGTCAGAAATCACAATAATTTTGGGGGGTTACTTAGACGCGCCCCTGGCAACGCACGGGAGCCGACTTGCTATACTGTCGGCTCCTCACCCGCCCGTCTGAAATCCCATGTCACCATCTGCCACCCTGGCATGCCGTCCATCGTGCGGCGCCTGCTGCACCGCACCGTCCATCACCAGCCCGATTCCTGGCATGCCGGACGGAAAGCCTGCGGGTATACGCTGCGTGCAGCTGGCCGACGACAACCGCTGCAAGATCTTTGGCCAGCCTGAGCGCCCCGCGTTTTGCGGCGGCTTGCAGCCTTCCGAGGAGATGTGCGGCAGCAGCCGCGAACATGCTGTCCAGTGGCTAGCCGAGCTGGAACGGGCAACGGCACCGCACAACTGATGCTCGCGCAGCCACCCTCGGCTAGGGTTTCACGCCAGGCTGACCTGCATACGCGGCAAAAATGAATGGCTTTGCCGCATCCAATTCCGCGATCGTGCCGATGCTGATCTCCAGGTGACCCGTGCCCCAATGCCCGATGGCGGTCACGTCGCGCGCATTTGGCAGGACGTGCAATACGGGAGCTGGGTCGATGTGCAAGTACAGCGCGAGACAGTTCTTCTTGTGTATCACCACCGTCGCGAAGTTCTTAAGCCGTTTGAACGCCAGGTACAAGCGCAGCTCTTTACGCTCAACATCATCGCCCAGCGACATCGTGTAATCCTCGAGCGAGGCCAACAACTGACGCATGGGTTCCGACAGGCCTGACAGCACGTCGACAAATGCTCTGTCTGGTCCCGTCGGCTTGTTCGTGCCCATGCCGACGGCTCCGGCAGCCATTGTTTCCTGCCTCGTGGGCGCCGATGTCTGCCGCCTGGCGAACCCTTTCTTGCTTGCTTGATCCATGCCGGCGCTTGCGGATTCAAGGAGCAGCAGATCCTCTGCAAATCGGCGATAGCGGATCAGTTCGATCGTCCGGCCTATTTGCTGGACGGCATGGCTATCGAACTTGGTAAAGTCAGCCGCAATGCAAATTACCCGCGGCGCGCTCCAATCGATGGCCTCCGATGCCAACTTGCCTAGCTTAGCGAGGACCAGTAATTGAAAGTCGGCCTGATGGTCCATCAACCAGTCCAGATAGTACAAGCCTTGATTGATGACATTTTCACCAACCGACCGTTTGTACTCCAGGATGACCGGGCAATTGTTCTCATCCAATCCAAGCGAATCGATACGGCCAGCATGCGTTTTTCCAGTCGAATACTCGCTCGCCAGAAAACGAATACTCAGCAAAGTATCGAGGTTTGCCTCAATCAAGGTCTGCAATGGTTTTTCCATGTCCGATGCACTGCCTTGCAGTTCCTGGGCCTGGCCATGGGCCAACTTGAAAAGTTTAATGTCACTCATCCGTCTGTTTTCCTTATTCCTCGGCAAGCAAATACCAAGGTGCATCAAGCTATCGGCGATGAGCATAAACGTAAATTTATCTTTTTTGCAAATTCATTTACAACAGGGATACTGTTGGCAATTCCTTGCCCTGATCCCATCCCGAGCACGATGCGTGCATCAGGTAACCGTTGACGAAATTTGCACGTTTGCGTATATTCATGCACATTCCTGCACGTTTTAATTAAAATCCATGTCCGCCACTCTGCTCCTCAAACAACGCCACGCGCTGATCCAGCAACAATTGCATGCCGACGGCCGTGTGCTGGCGCTGGACCTCGCGCGCCAGCTCGACGTGTCCGAAGACACGATACGGCGCGATCTGCGCGAGATGGCGGCGGCCGGCCTGTGCCAGCGCGTGTATGGCGGCGCCCTGCCGCTGGCGCCCGATGGCGGCACCTTGACGCAGCGCAAACAGGAAGCGCCGGAACGCAAGGCGCGCCTGGCGCAGGCCGCCGTGTCCCTCGTGCGCACGGGCCAGGTGCTGTTTCTCGATGCGGGCTCGACCAACCTGGCCATCGCCGGCGCCTTGCCGGAGTTGGCGCTCACTGTCATCACCAATGCGCCCGCGATCGCCATGGTGCTGATGGAACGCCCGGAAATCGAGCTGATCATGGCTGGCGGCCGGGTCGACCGCCGCGCCGGCGCCAGCCTGGGTCCACAAGCGCTGCGCACGGTCGAGCGCATGCATCCCGACCTGTGCTTCCTCGGTGCCTGCGGTGCCGATGCCGACACGGGCGTGACGGCGTTCAACTATGACGAAGCCGAGTTCAAGCGCAGCATCGCCGGCGCCAGCAAGGCCGTGGTGGTGGCCGTCACCAGCGACAAGCTGGGCACGGCCGCGCCCTTCGGCGTGCTGGCCACGGGCCTGCTGCAGCACCTGGTGCTCGAAGCCGATGCCGACGCTGCCCACGTGGCCGCATTCGAACGGCTGGGCGTGCAAGTGTTGCGCGCCCGCGCCTGATTTTTCCACCCCGACCTTGAAAAGCTTACCCATGCACCTTACCGGCACCCTGCAACAACGCGCGACGCGCCTGGTCTTCTTCGCCGCCGGCCTCGGCATGGCCGCCTGGGCCCCCCTGGTTCCCTATGCCAAGTCGCGCCTGAGCCTCGATGAAGCGACGCTCGGCATTTTGCTGCTGTGCCTGGGCGCCGGCTCGCTGTGCGCGATGCCGTTTACGGGCATGCTCACGGCCCGCTTCGGCTGCCGCAAGGTCATCGTCGGCGCCGGCCTGCTGCTGACCGCCATCCTGCCCGGCCTGGCGCTGGCCGCCACGCCGCTGCAACTGGGCCTGGTGCTGCTGGTGTTCGGCGCGGCCATGGGCACGTTTGACGTGGCCATCAATATCCAGGCCGTGATCATCGAAAAAGCCAACGGCGGCGCCATGATGTCGGGTTTTCATGCGCTGTTCAGCGTGGGCGGCTTTGCCGGCGCGGCCTGCATGGCCCTGCTGTTGTGGCTGGGTCTGACGCCGGCCTGGTCCTGCGCGGTGGTGATGCTGCTGCTGTGCGGCGTGCTGGGCGCGGCGCAAGGCCATCTGCTGCCGACGGTGTCCGCCTCCGGCGAAAAGACGCCGCTGTTCGTCATGCCGCATGGCGCCGTCATTTTCATCGGTCTGCTGTGCTTTATCGTCTTCCTGGCCGAAGGCGCGATTCTCGACTGGAGCGCCCTGTTCCTGACCACCACGCGCGGCGTGGAAGAAGCCAAGGGCGGTCTCGGCTACGCCGCCTTCGCCATCGCCATGACGGTGGGCCGCTTCACGGGCGACAAGGTGGTTACACGCTTTGGCGGCAAGCGGGTGCTCACTTTCGGCGGTCTGTGCGCGGCGGCAGGCTTCTTCCTGGCCGTGCTGGCGCCGCATGCCAGCCTGGCCATGGCCGGCTTCGTGCTGATCGGTCTGGGCGCGGCGAACATCGTGCCCATCCTGTTCACGGCGGCGGGCCAGCAACATGCCATGCCGGCCAGCCTGGCGGTGGCGGCCATCACCACCATCGGCTATGCGGGCATCCTGGCTGGTCCGGCCGTGATCGGCTTCGTGGCGCACGCGACCAGCCTGAATATCGCCTTCGCCATGCTGGGCGCCGCCCTGCTGCTGGTGGCAGCCAGCGCGCGCCTGGTGGCGCCGGCCAAACAACGTTCCTGATCCTCCTTCTGCCTGTCGGACGATGCTAAAAAAGCGCCGCCCGACAGCGCCCAAATCGGCTCAACGGGCCTGCGGCATGGTAAGCTTCGACCCCGCGCACATTGCGGGTGCCACGCACTTACCCCATCCTGCCACTTATACCCGTTTATACATCTATGGATCTCATTCTTGCGCTAAAAGCCATCATCATGGGGCTGGTCGAAGGTTTTACCGAATTCTTGCCGATTTCGTCCACAGGACATCTGATCCTGGCCGGCAGCCTGCTCGACTTTACCAAGGATGTCTCGAAAGAAGTCATGGGGGTATTTGAAATCGCCATCCAGGCAGGTGCCATTCTGGCCGTGTGCTGGGAATACCGTGCACGCATCGCCTCGGTACTGGGCAGCCTGACCACCAAGTGCAGCTCGCGCATGTTCGTGCTGAACCTGGCAATCGCCTTTATTCCCTTGGCCGTGCTGGGTTTGAAATTCGGCAAAAATATCAAGGCGCTGCTGTTCAATCCTGTCGCGGTCGCGACCGCCTTCATTATTGGCGGCATCATCATCCTGCTGGTGGAACGCCGCGCGCGCAACAATCCGGTCGCGGTACGCATACATACGGTCGAAGATATGAGTCCGCTTGATGCTCTTAAGGTCGGCTGCGCCCAGGCGTTCGCGCTGATTCCCGGCACCAGCCGTTCCGGCTCGACCATCATCGGCGGCATGCTGCTGGGACTGTCGCGCAAGGCCGCCACCGAATTTTCGTTCTTCCTGGCCATCCCCACCCTGCTGGCGGCCACCTTCTACTCGCTGTACAAGGCGCGCGACATCCTGTCGGTCGCCCACGTGCCCCTGTTCGGCCTGGGTACCGTGGCCGCCTTCATTTCCGCCTTCCTGTGCGTGCGCTGGCTGCTGCGCTATATCAGCTCGCACGACTTCACGTTTTTTGCCTGGTACCGCATTGTGTTCGGCTTGCTGGTATTGGCCAGCGCCCACTACGGCTGGGTTGTTTGGGCAGAATAAGGCACTATGAATCAAGATCTTAACCAGCGCGCGCTGCACCTGCTGCAAACCGTTTTCGGCTACCCGGCCTTCCGCGGCCAGCAAGCCGACATCGTCGACCACGTCAGCCATGGCGGCGACGCGCTGGTACTGATGCCCACGGGCGGCGGCAAGTCGCTGTGCTATCAGATTCCCGCGCTGCTGCGCGACGGCGTCGGTGTCGTCGTCTCGCCGCTGATCGCGCTGATGCAGGACCAGGTGGACGCTTTGGCCGAAGTGGGCGTGCGCGCCGCCTTCCTCAATTCGACGCAAACCTACGAAGAAGCGAGCCGCATCGAGCGCCTGGTGCGCACGGGCGGCATCGACGTCGTCTACGTGGCGCCCGAGCGCCTGATGACGCAGCGCTGCCTTGACCTGTTCCAGGCGTCGAAGATCTCCCTGTTCGCCATCGACGAGGCGCACTGCGTAGCCCAGTGGGGTCACGACTTCCGTCCCGAATACATCAAGCTGTCGGTGCTGCACGAGCAGTTCCCGGACGTGCCGCGCATCGCGCTCACGGCCACGGCCGACCCGCAGACGCGCGCCGAAATCGCGCTGCGCCTGCAGCTGGAAGACGCGCGCCAGTTCGTCTCGTCCTTCGACCGTCCGAACATCCGCTACCAGATCGTGGAAAAGGCAAATGGCCGCAAGCAGCTGCTCGACTTCATCAACACGGAACACGCGGGCGACTGCGGCATCGTGTACTGCCTGTCGCGCAAAAAGGTCGAAGAGACGGCGGAATTTCTGAACCAGAGCGGCATCCGCGCCCTACCCTACCACGCCGGCATGGAGTACGCCAAGCGCAGCGCCAACCAGGCGCGCTTCCTGCGCGAGGAAAACATCGTCATGGTCGCCACCATCGCCTTCGGCATGGGCATCGACAAGCCCGACGTGCGCTTCGTCGCGCATCTTGATCTGCCGAAAAGCATCGAGGGCTATTACCAGGAAACGGGGCGCGCGGGCCGCGACGGCATGGCCGCCAACGCCTGGATGGCGTACGGCTTGCAGGACGTGGTGCTGCAGCGGCGTATGATCGACGAATCGGAAGCGGACGACACCTTCAAGCGCGTGCTGGGCGTGAAACTCGACGCCATGCTGGGCCTGTGCGAAACGCTCAGCTGCCGCCGCATGCGATTGCTCGAATACTTCGGCGAACCGGCTTCGCCGTGCGGCAATTGCGACACCTGCCTGGTGCCGCCCGTGTCCTTTGACGGCACCGTGCCCGTGCAAAAACTGCTGTCGGCCATCTACCGTGTCGACCAGCGCTTCGCCGGCGGCCATGTGATCGACGTGCTGCGCGGCGTGGAATCGGAACGCATCAAGACCTGGCACCACGATTCGCTGTCGGTCTTCGGCATCGGCTCGGACCTGGGCGAAGCGGAATGGAAATCGATTTTGCGCCAGGCCATCGCGCTCGGTCTCGTCTCGGTCGACCATGAACAATACAGCTCGCTGAAACTGACGGACGCCTCGCGCCCCGTGCTCAAGGGCGGCCAGAAAGTGCAGCTGCGCCAGTACCAGAAGCCGGCGAAAACCAGCAAGCGCAGCACCAGCGTGGCGAAGGGTTATGTCGAGACGGACTTGTCCACCAGCGAGCAGGCGATCTTCGACAAGCTGCGCTGGTGGCGCGTGGAGACGGCGCGTAGGCACAACGTGCCCGCCTACGTGATTTTCGTCGACGCCACCCTGCGCGAAATCGCCAAGGCCAAGCCCACCTCGCTCGAGCAAATGCGCGGCGTGAGCGGCGTGGGCGAGAAAAAACTGGCCTCGTACGGCGACGAAATCGTCGCCATGATCCTGGAGATGATTTAATGGAAGCACTCTCGCCCGACCTGATTTACCAGGCCGTAAAAATCCTCGGCGCCCAGCCTGACGCCGAAGACGCGGTGGAAGCGCAAGTACGTACGCTGGTGCAGGACGACCTCACCGTTCGCCGCCTGGCCGACGTGGTGCCGGAAGCCTTCGGCCTGGTGCTGGCCTCGCACCTTCCCGGCGCCGAAAACATGACCTTGCCCGACACCTTCCGCGCGCAGGACGAGGACGGCGAATGGGTGGAGTTCCCCTTGCGCCGCGAGCCGATCTTTGTCGTCGCCGCGGATATCGCCCAGCATACTTTCCACAACGGCCCGCGCGCCCTGATAAAAAATCTCGCCGACCGCAGCTCCTTGCTGTCGGCCATCAACAAGGCCTTGAACGCGGGCGGCTCGCTCGATGGCACGACCCTGGGTCCGCCCTCCTTCTTCGGCCTGCCGGCATCGCTGTACCGGCCGGCGGCATCGGCCGAGACGCCCTGACCACTCCACCTAGCCCCTGCCCTTGACAAGAGAACGCCGCCGCGATGGAAACCAAATGGCTGGAAGACTTCATCTCGCTCGCTGAAACGCATAATTTCAGCCGTTCCGCGGCCCTGCGCCACGTGACCCAGCCGGCCTTTTCGCGGCGCATCCAGTCGCTGGAAAACTGGCTCGGCATCGACCTGGTCGACCGCACCTCGTACCCGACGCGGCTGACGCCCGCTGGCGCCGTGTTCTACGAGCAGGCGCTGGAAATGCTGGGGCAGATCAACGGCGTGCGCGCCCTGTTGCGCGGCAAGCGCGCGGCCACGCAAACGAGCGTCGACTTCGCCGTGCCGCACACCCTGTCGCTGACCTTCATGCCGAAATGGCTGACGGCGCTGGAAGAAGGTTTTGCGCCGATCAACAGCCGTTTGATGGCCCTGAACGTGCACGACGCCGTACTGCAGCTGGTCGACGGCGGCTGCGACCTGCTGCTGTGCTATCACCATCCGCGCCAGCCGGTGCAGCTCGATCCGGGCCGCTACGACATGCTGGTGATGGGCCGCGAAACCCTGCGCGCGTATGCGCGCTGCGGCCAGGACAAGGTGCCGGACTTCGTCCTGCCCGGCAGCGCCAGGGAGCCTCTGCCCTTCCTCTCCTACACCAACAACGCCTACCTGGGGCGCATGGTGGAACTGCTGCTGGCCGACGCCAAGGCGCCCCTGTTCCTGGAAACCTGCTACGAAACGGACATGGCCGAAGGCTTGAAAATGATGGCGCTGGAAGGCCGCGGCATCGCCTTCCTGCCCGAATCGGCCGTCATGCGCGACGTCAAATACAAGCACCTGGCACGCGCCGACGGCGGCGCGCCTGGCTGGGAAATCGAGCTGGAAATCCGCTTGTACCGCGAGCGCCCGTCCAGCCTGCGCCCCGGCAAGCAGATCGTCGAAAGCCTGTGGCAATACCTGGTGCAGGTGCAGGAAAGCGCCGCGCGCGGCGGAAAAAAACGCCGGCGCGCGGCTGTCACCGCCATTCCATCCTGACCTCCTAACTATGCAATAAATGCATAACCGGATGCGCACAAAGCATTGGCCGGGGCATGAGGCTATCGCCTACGATGCGGTTCCGCTGCGCGCAACTCAATTGATTGCGCCTACCACAGCATTTTTGAATGCCAGGAAAAATCGTAGCGAGCGGCAGTGATTTGTGGCCGAGAAGCGCAGCTGTACCAAGGTACAGCGAGCATCGCCGGCCGCAAAGCACGACGCGCAGTAGATTTTTCGGCATTACACCACCGTTTTGTCCAGGAGCTTATCAAGCATGACCAGCAAGCACGCACTTCCTTCCTACCTCAATCCTGAAGACCTGGGCCCATGGGGCGTCTACCTCGAGCAGATCGACCGCGTCACGCCGTACCTGGGCAACCTGTCGCGCTGGGTGGAAACGCTGAAGCGTCCAAAGCGCATCCTGACGGTCGACGTGCCTATCGAGCGCGATGACGGCACCATTGCCCACTACGAAGGCTACCGCGTGCAGCACAATCTGTCGCGCGGCCCGGGTAAAGGCGGCGTACGCTTCCACCAGGACGTGACCCTGTCGGAAGTGATGGCCCTGTCGGCCTGGATGACGGTCAAGAACGCGGCGGTCAACGTGCCATACGGCGGCGCCAAGGGCGGTATCCGCGTCGATCCGAAGACCCTGTCGCGCAACGAACTGCAACGCCTGACCCGCCGCTACACGAGCGAGATCAGCATGATCATCGGACCGAACAAGGATATCCCGGCGCCGGACGTCAACACGAATGAACAAGTCATGGCGTGGATGATGGACAGCTACGCCATGATCGGCGGCAATATGTCGACCGGCGTGGTGACGGGCAAACCGATCTCGCTGGGCGGCAGCCTGGGTCGCCGCGATGCGACGGGCCGCGGCGTGTTCGTCGTCGGTTGCGATGCGGCCGCCAAGGTCGGCATGTCGCTCGAAGGCGCGAAAGTCATCGTGCAAGGTTTCGGCAACGTGGGCGGCGTCGCTGCCCGCATGTTCGCTGAAGCCGGCTCGAAAGTGGTCGCGGTACAAGACCACAAGACCACCGTCGTGCATTCCGGCGGCTTGAACATCCCGCAATTGCTGGCACACGTGGCCGAAGTGGGCAGCGTCGAAGGCTTCCCGGGCGCCGAGGCATTCGTGCCGCGCGAAGATTTCTGGGGCATCGATTGCGACATCCTGATCCCGGCCGCGCTGGAACAGCAGATCACGGCCGAACGCGCACAAGTCATCCGCGCCAAGATCATCCTGGAAGGCGCCAACGGTCCGACCCTGCCTGCAGCGGACGACATCCTGACCGACCGCGGCGTGCTGATCGTGCCGGACGTGCTGGCCAACGCCGGCGGCGTGACCGTCAGCTACTTCGAGTGGGCGCAGAACTTCTCGAGCTTCTTCTGGACGGAAGAAGAAATCAACAGCCGCCTGACCCGCATCATGCGCGAAGCGTTCGACGCGGTATGGCAAGTGTCGCAAGAGAAGAAAGTGTCGATGCGTACCGCCACCTTCATCCTGGCGTGCACGCGCGTGCTGCAGGCTCGCGAAGTACGCGGCCTGTATCCATAATGGCTGCCTGAGAAAATGCCTGGGGCGTTGTTGCCTGCCCCTCGCCGTACTGGCGTACTGTCTTCGGGGCGGCGCCTAGCCCCCGACATTTTTCAGGCGCCATTGCGACCTTTGACGCCATTGGTTTAATGGCGCTCAAAAAAAATCCCGCCACACTAACGTGTGAGCGGGATTTTTTGTATATCGCGGACTTTTTTTACGCGGTACTACGCCGCGTAGCCTTGCGGATTCTGGTACTGCCAGCGCCAGTGGTCGCGGCACATGTCGTCGATATTTTTCTGCGCTTGCCAGCCCAGCAATTGCTTCGCCTTGTCGGCCGAGGCGTAGCAGCTGGCGATGTCGCCGGGGCGGCGCGGCACGATCTCGTAGGGAACCTTGCGGCCGCTGGCGGCCTCGAAGGCGCGCACGGTGTCAAGCACGCTGTAGCCGTGACCCGTGCCCAGATTGACGGTAAAGCCGCCCTCGGTGGAGAACAGGCGGTTCAGGGCGGCCACATGGCCCAGCGCCAGGTCGACCACGTGGATATAGTCGCGCACGCCCGTACCGTCCGGCGTGTCGTAGTCGTTGCCGAAGACGGCCAGCCGCTCGCGGCGGCCGACGGCCACCTGGGCGATGAAAGGCATCAGATTGTTCGGGATGCCGGCCGGATCTTCGCCGATCAAGCCGCTGGCATGCGCGCCGACGGGATTAAAGTAGCGCAATACACCGACTTGCCATTGCGCATCGGCATGCACGAGATCGGCCAGGATCTCCTCGACCATCAGCTTCGAGCGGCCATACGGATTGGTCACGGACAGGCGCGACGATTCCACGATCGGCAAGGCTTCCGGATCGCCATACACGGTGGCCGACGAGCTGAACACAAAACGCTTCACGTTCGCCGCCGCCAGCACTTCCAGCAGCGCCACGGTGCCCGACACATTGTTGTCCATGTACATCAGCGGCTGGGCCACGGACTCCCCCACGGCTTTCAAGCCGGCGAAATGGATCACCGCATCGATGGCATGCTCGCGCAAGACGGCGGCCATGGCCGTGCGGTCGCGCACGTCCGCTTCATAGAAGGGCACGCTTTTGCCGGCAATGCGCTCCACGCGCGCCATCGCTTCGCGCGCGCTATTGCACAGATTATCCACCGCGACCACCTCAAAACCGGCAGCCAGCAATTCGATACAGGTATGCGAACCGATGAAACCGGATGCGCCGGTCACGAGTATTTTCTTGGACATAATATCAATCAATGCAAAAAAGATAAGACTAGCGGAATTTCCCCGCTTTGCCAAGCCCGCACAAGGCTGCGCAAGTAATAAAAAAGCCCGCCGCATTGCTGCGGCAGCCTTCATTTTTATGCAAATGGCAGGGGTGGGCAAGCCGCCATAATGCGTTTATTTCTTGATGAACACCAGATCCCACACCCCATGGCCCAGCTTCAAACCGCGGTTTTCAAACTTGGTCAGCGGACGATATGCCGGTTGCGGCGCATAAGCATCGGCGCTATTGCGCAGTTGCGGCTCGGCGCCCAGCACGTCCAGCATTTGCACCGCGTAATCTCCCCAATCGGTGGCGCAATGCAGATAGCCGCCCGGCGCCAGGCGGTCGGTCAATTGCTTGACGAATGGCGACTGGATCAGCCGACGCTTGTTGTGGCGCGCCTTGTGCCATGGATCGGGGAAGAACACGTGGATGCCGGCCAGCGAATTGGCGGGAATCATGTGCGTGAGCACTTCCACCGCATCGTGCTGCAGCAAGCGCAGATTCGTCAGCGACTCTTCGCCGATCAGCTTCAGCAGGCTGCCCACACCGGGCGTGTGCACTTCGACGCCGATGAAATCTTTCTCCGTCATGGCTTTGGCGATATGCGCCGTCGTCGCGCCCATGCCAAAACCGATTTCCAGGATCACGGGCGCCTTGCGGCCGAACACCTGCTCGAAGTCCATGGACTCCTTGGCGAATGGCAACAGGAACTGCGGCCCCAAGGTCTCAAGCGCGCGCGCCTGCGCGACAGACAGCCGTCCCGCGCGGGTGACGAAACTGCGGATGCGGTGTTCGGTCGGATCGTACATCATCGGCCGCGCCGGGCCGTTTGCTGGGGTATCAGAAGACATGGGAATGGAGAAATAAGTAGCCGCGCCGCATCAAGCCAGGCGCCAGCGAAAAATGGAGCGGGTGAAGGGAATCGAACCCTCGTCGTAAGCTTGGGAAGCTTCTGCTCTACCATTGAGCTACACCCGCGAAGCCTGCATTTTACGCGGCTTTCACCGCTATTGGCAACGTTACAGCATGGTTGCTGTGATCGAAAATGAGATGGCCGATTTCACCGAGGTGTGATGGCCGCTGAATAAATCATCACATTGCTCATCAATCATGATCAGGCTGGGTTGCTTGGCGGTATCAAGTATCGCAGTGCCACAGTTCAAGGAAGCGCACGATGAAATCTGACGCACGCTATTGTGCAATCACGTGCTGAGCGATTACCCACTCACTGCTCGCTGCTCGATAATTTTTATCTCGCTGCCTGGCACTCTAGCACACCTCTCCCACCTATAACTCTTTTACTTTACATTATCGATTCGATGGAATCTAAAAGAATTAATATCACCCCTAAGAGGCTTAAAAAACAAAAAAATTGCCGCACGGAACTTTTTTTGTTAAAATTTATGTGAGTTTTTTAGAAACAAACGAATTTTTAAAGAAAATGAAAATAATTAATATCTATCCCAAAATTGCAAAATACACACTACTAACTCTTTTGTGTTCTCTGGTCATATTAATCGTAGCTTTTGCTATTTGTAAAAATTTTGAAAATACTGAAAAATTCACCGGTGCTGTATTTCTAATTATTTTTGCACTTGGAATTCCAGCCTCGCAGACATTTAAGTTTTTTCATGGTGCTGTCGAAACAGTATCTAAAGAAAATGGGGTAATTGATGACCCAGTTTTGAAGATAAAGATAGCGCATCTACTAGAAAATTTTAATGAAGAAGTACAAGTTGGTCGATACACATCTGCCGAGGTCAATGCATTTGCTATTTCATCTTTATCTGGAAGAAAGAATTTGATCGCATTTTCTACAAGACTACTTACAATTGCAAATGATCAAGAATTGAAAGCAATGGCTGCGCACGAGATTGCTCACTTAAAAAATGGTGACTCGCAAAACAAGACTTATATTCTTGCTTTTCATGAGGCACTACGTGTATATCCAGAATTTCTTTCAAAACTAGGCCGCCAGCTATTGGGAATGATTGTGATCTCAGCGATTTTTATTGGGGCGGTCTTGTTGACGGCTGTTGCCGTTTTTCAAGGCAGCGCATATGTATTTGATATAGCGCTCAAATGGATATGGATGTGTTTAAAACTTTCTATGTGGCCTGCCGCCATGATTGGATTTTTTTATTTCTTAAACTATGCATTGAGGCGAGCGTGGTTTTCCTATAGTCGGGAAAGGGAATTTGTGGCAGATGCAGATGGAGCTGCTATGACATCTGTGCCGGAAATGATATCTGCCTTAACTTTATTGTCCGATCCCGCCCCTCAAATGACAAGTGTATTTGATACGCATCCGCCACTTAACGAAAGAAAAACCCGACTTCAAAACATGACTAAAGTCTAGATTAATGGCAAGCGACATAATATTGCAATCCCATCCTTAGTCGCGCTTACCCAATGCCACAAAGACCCTTAATATCTGTTTTGTACGAGGTTGAATTTATATCAAAAATCTATGTATTGACCTCGACACGTTCATCATAGCTGCGTGTCTAATAGATTTAAGCTTCTTTTTAATATCTGAAATATATGTTCATGTCGAAGGAACATGATTTTTCCACGTTACATTTGGATAGTATTGGAAAATTCGCGTAAAGTATGATCTGCAACCACACTACAAGGAACACACATGACCACGTATCAAGAATACACCGCCAAGATCGCAGAACTGCAAGAACTCGCAGAAGCGGCACGTAAGAACGAACTCGCAGGTGCGAAAGCACAAATCGCTGCCATCATGAAGCAGTATGGCCTGAGCATCGACGACCTTCGGGAGACCAAAGCGAAGGCTGTCAAAGCTCCAAGTACAGTCCCTGTGAAGTATCGCAACGATGTAACTGGCGAGACCTGGACAGGTCGTGGCCGTTCGCCAAAGTGGCTGGAAGGTAAGGATAAGAATCAGTATTTGATCAAGTAATTCACGGATACTGACCAGACTTCATCTGACATTGACTGTCAGATGAGTTGAAGTTCTTGCTGGCCACTACGGGCCTATACAGGCAACTCAATATTTGGAAAGAAATGGGATTGAATGTCTAACTGTTATAATGTGCACTGGTATGGGCCGCATTCATTGGATCACGTCGAAGTCCTCGATGATCCCAATCTTGTGCTCTATATGCTCTGCGGTACGCACGGGATGTATGGCAAGAACGTACCTCTGTATATCGGGAAAACGTTGCGTACAGTTTCTGCGCGCGTGAAAGAACATTTGTGGATAGGCCATGAGCCTGACCCGGTTCAAGTTTATGCAGCAGCAGTTAGCAGAAAATTTTCTCGCTGGGATGAGATACAAAACGACATTGAGTATCCCCCACCCGAAAATTCGATAGTAGAGCGCCTTGAAAGTCTTCTAATCTATGCTCACCAACCAGTTTACAATGCTCGCTCAAAAGGTAATGTAGGACTCGTAGAAAATGATTTTGTAATTTTCAACACTGGCCGACGGTCGACACTTCTGCCAGAGGTTTCAACGATGTACTGGTATCGTTAGAATTATCTGCGTAGGGATAGAGTCGTCTCGTGACAAGCACGAGCGTTCAATGAGATGCAACGAAGATTTGACTTACCGTTATCATTCGTTTTTGTAGCGGATTGCCTCTCATCAGATGCTTACTGTTGATTTGCAGCGAAATCTGACCCACTTTGCCCCATAATTTGCAAACGAATCTGACCCACGTTTAAGACACAATCCTGCTCATGACATTGAGCGGGGAATCGGAGTGATCGACGTGGCACTACTAGGCATTATTCGACGCTGGCACATTCGCGAGCATATCCCATTGAGAGAGATAGCCAGGCGGTTGGGCATCTCCAGAAATACCGTCCGGCGCTACCTGCGCTCGGAAACCATAGAGCCAGCCTACGCTGAGCGGCGCTCCACCCGCGCCATCGACAAATACGCGTTCCAGCTTTCAGCGCTCCTCAAGACCGAGGCTACCAAGTCGCGCAAACAGAGGCGCACGCTGAAACAGATCCATGAGGACCTAAAAGAATTGGGGTTCGAGGGGTATTACGACAGGGTCGCGGCGTTCGCGAGGACCTGGAGGGAGGGTCAATCTGAGAGGGTCAATCCGGCCAGCAAACGAACATCACGGTACTCCCGCCAATATTCAGGGTTTCTTTCGCGCCATGCCTGCTGCGCCCTTGCCTTATTTTCACGATGGTCTGGATCGGTATGCAGCTTACGGCGTTGCCATTCGCGCTTACGCTCGCGTTGGCATGTAGATGCTGAACAATATGATTGATTTGGAACCTGAGGACGCGCCTGAAAAAGCGCGCCACATGCAACGCAGCGCTTCTTCCCCATGAAGTTCTCCATGCAGAACTGATAGATGACATGATTGCATGAAAAAAACATGGCTGGCATGTCCAGCACGTAGCGCATTTCGGTATAAATTCAACAACTATAGAGTTAGCCTGACCTACCCCTGCTCATACCTGCGAAAGATAGGGTGTTACGTGGGTCGCGTACTATTTGAAAAACTATAGCTATCTGGCCCCAGATGATGTTGAGTTCAGGGAGTATGACGAAAAGGTAGGAGGCGTATTCGCATCGAGCGATAGCAGGAACAACAGCAAGATGTTCGATCAGCTGTCACAAGCACACATCAGCAGCTTTTTCGACTAGATGTGGGGTCGAAAATGTGATGGCAAGTAACTTGTTGATTAAGGTGGCGTTTTGTTGTGATCGCAGACTCATGCGCTTCAGAACCGCATGAACAGTGGCTCTTGACGAGGTGGAGGGGCTTGGGAAGCTTCTGCTCTACCATTGAGCTACACCCGCGAAGCCTGCATTTTACGCGGGATGGCGAGTACTTGGCAAATTTGTGGAGTGCCGCGCATGGCTGCGACGTCCTCTTCAGGACCTGGACCATATGGCAAACATGGATATCGTTTTCAACGATCAGGTCTTCGGGCTTCCGGTAGTTGGCCAGCATTCTGTCGGCTCCGCCTGAGCAGCTCGGGACCTGGCTTGCCCCGCTAGTTCAGCTTTACAAGGGCAATTGTTTCTCTTACATGTTTTATATCCTCAGTCCTGGCATAGCTTCAACGCATCCTGCCACTGCGGCAATCCGCAGAAGGTCTTCTTCAACCGTTCTGAAGACAGCACCGAATTGGCAGGCCGCCGTGCGGGTACCGGGTAGGCTTGCGCGAGTATTGGTCTGAGACGCGGCTTCTTGGCAATCGAGGCATGTGCCATGATCGCCTCAGTGAAGCCGAACCAGCTGGTTTGTCCTTGTGCCGTCAAGTGATATAAACCAGAGCGTTTGTCCCACCACGCTTGGCGGTTCGTGGCAACGACGCTTTGCGCCACGATATGCGCGGTGGTGTCGGCGATGGTGCGGCTCCAGGTCGGTGCACCGACCTGGTCGGAAACGATACTGAGCTCGTCGCGCTCCTGCGCCAGGCGGAGCATGGTCAGCAGAAAGTTCTTTCCATGCATGCTGTAGACCCAGCTGGTGCGCAGGATCAGATGCGGGATGCCGGCTGCCTGGATCGCCTGTTCGCCGGCCAGCTTGCTACTGCCGTACACATTGACAGGGCACGTCGGATCGGTCTCGACATAGGGACAGTTTTTCGATCCATCAAAGACATAATCAGTGCTGTAATGAATCATTGCAGCACCTAATTTTTTGGCTTCCTCGGCCATGACAGCCGGCGCCTCGCCATTGATGCGCATGGCCAACTCTGGCTCGCTTTCCGCCTTGTCGACGGCAGTGTAGGCGGCCGGGTTGACGATCAGCGTCGGCTTGACGCGGCGGATCATCTCGCGTACCTGGGTCAAATCGGCCAGATCCATCTGCCTGCGGTCGAGCGCTATGATTTCTCCCAGGCCTTGCAGGCTGCGTTCCAGTTCGTAGCCAACCTGGCCGGTTTTTCCTGTAATTAAGATACGGCTCATAATTGTTCCAGTGAATGCGGCACGGCTGTCTTGCCGTGCTCAGGCAAAGACGTCGGCATGGGCCAGCAACGTCGCGGCTTTGTCCTTGCCCGACAAGAGCGGTTCGCCGTCCAGCGGCCAGTCGATGCCGATTGCCGGATCATTCCACAAGATACTACGCTCAAATTCCGGCGCCCAGTAATCGGTGGTTTTGTACAAAAATTCAGCGTTGTCGCTGGTTACCAGGAAGCCGTGGGCGAAGCCTTCGGGAATCCATAGCTGGCGTTTGTTGGCAGCCGACAGCACCACGCCGACCCAGCGACCGAAGCTTGGCGAATTTTTACGCAGGTCGACGGTGACGTCGAATACTGCGCCGGCGGTGACGCGCACCAGTTTGCCTTGCGGCTGCTGGATCTGATAATGCAGGCCGCGCAACACCCCCTTGGCCGACTTGGAATGATTGTCTTGCACGAAAGAGCGCGTAACGCCGGTCAGTTCGGCAAAGCGCTTCTGGTTAAAGCTTTCATAGAAAAAGCCGCGGTCGTCACCGAATACCGTCGGTTCGAGTATCAATATGTCAGGTATGGCTGTGGTCTGGATTTGCATGGTATATCGGTATCGTATGAACTAGGTGGAAAGCGCGGCGCACCTCAGAATATTTTGTCGTCGAGCAAACGCAACAGATATTGACCGTAGGCGTTTTTCTTCAACGGCCGGGCTAGCTGCTCCAGTTTGGCGGCATCGATATATCCCTTGCGGTAAGCGATTTCCTCGGGGCAGGCAACTTTCAAGCCCTGGCGGTTTTCAATGGTAGCGATGAATTGGCCCGCTTCCAACAAGGACTCATGGGTGCCCGTATCAAGCCAGGCCATGCCGCGGCCCATCAATTCGACGTTCAATTGGCCGCGTTCCAGGTAGGCGCGGTTGACATCCGTGATTTCCAGCTCGCCACGCGCAGAAGGCACGATACTGGCGGCGATGTCGCAGACCTGGCTGTCGTAGAAATACAGGCCAGTGACGGCGTAGTTCGATTTTGGCTTGAGCGGCTTTTCCTCGATGCTGACGGCGTGACGTTGCGCGTCGAAATCGATCACGCCATAGCGTTGCGGATCGGTGACATGGTAAGCGAACACGGTCGAGCCGCTGGTGCGTGCCGAGGCTACGCGCAACTGCGTTTCAAAGTCATGGCCATAATAGATGTTGTCGCCCAGAATCAGGGCCGATGGCGCATTGCCGACAAATTCTTTGCCAATGATGAACGCCTGTGCCAGGCCATCCGGCGTGGGTTGCACGGCGTAGCTGAGTTTGATGCCCCACTGGCTGCCGTCACCCAGCAACTCCTGGAAGCGCGGCGTATCTTGTGGTGTGGAAATGATCAGGATGTCGCGTATGCCAGCCAGCATCAGCGTGGTCAGCGGATAGTAGATCATCGGCTTGTCATACACGGGCAGCAGCTGCTTCGACACGGCCATGGTGACAGGGTACAGGCGCGTGCCGGAACCGCCTGCGAGGATGATGCCCTTGCGTTCGATGGCGTTTCCCATTATTGCTGCTCCTCGGCTGTGTCGCGTGCCGCGTAATTTTTCTCTACCCACTTCAGGTAATCGCCCGACTGCACATCACGTACCCAGACCTGGTTGTCCATATACCACTGGACGGTCTTGCGGATGCCAGTGGCGAAGGTTTCGGCCGGCTTCCAGCCCAGTTCGCGCTCGATCTTGCGCGCGTCGATGGCATAGCGACGGTCGTGGCCTGGGCGATCCAGTACGTAGGTGATTTGTTCGCGATAGCTGCCGGACGCCTTGGGATCGAGCGTATCGAGGATGTCGCACAAGATATGCACGACTTCCAGATTGGCCATTTCATTCCAGCCGCCCACGTTGTAGACCTCGCCCAGGCGTCCCGCTTCCAGGACGCGGCGGATCGCCGCGCAATGGTCGCCCACGTACAGCCAGTCGCGCACTTGCATACCATCGCCATAGATAGGCAAGGCCTTGCCGGCACGGGCATTGCTGATGATGAGCGGAATCAGTTTTTCCGGGAAATGGAAGGAACCATAGTTGTTAGAGCAGTTGGTGGTAAGCACCGGCATGCCATAGGTATGGAAATACGCGCGCACCAGATGATCGGACGCCGCTTTCGATGCCGAATAGGGACTGTTGGGCGCATACGGCGTCGTTTCCGTAAATGGCGGGTCGTTCGGTCCCAGGGTGCCGTACACCTCGTCGGTCGAGACGTGCAGGAAACGGAAGCCGTCCCTGGCGTCGCCTGTCAGGCCAGACCAGTAAGCACGTGCGGCCTCGAGCAGGCTGAAAGTGCCGTTGACGTTGGTGGTAATGAATTCGCCGGGGCTATGGATCGAGCGATCGACATGGCTCTCTGCGGCAAAATGCACGATGGCACGGGGCTGGTGTTCGGCCAGCAGGCGGGAGACGTGGGCAGTATCGCAAATATCGCCGCGTACGAAGATATGCCGCGGGTCTTGCTCCAGACTGACCAGATTGCTGAGATTGCCAGCGTAGGTCAGTTTGTCAAAATTGATTACAGGCTCATCGTTGAGCGCCAGCCAGTCTCTTACAAAGTTGGAACCGATGAAGCCGGCGCCACCAGTCACTAAAATCATATTACTTTCCTTTGCTCACTTGAACGAATTCACAGGCGTTCCCGAGTGTGCAATCGTCGATGGACGACCTGACCGAACGTACTACTGCGACAGAATATTATGTGTTTGATATTTTTTTTGAATATTATGATACTCTCATTCGGGATTAATATGCGCAATCTTTCTTGAAGATGGCGTTAACCGTTTTCAGTAAAATAAAGACCCATTCTTGACATACCTGGCATCCTCAATGCCAGCGTGGCGCGCGACGATTTTAATGAGAGCGTGAATTAATCGGCCAGCGCTTCCAGGCGCTCGCGCACCTGGTTCAGATCCGTCTCGCGCATGCGCGCCGCCGTCTGGCGCAGGGATTTTTCCGCGCCGGCCACGCCGGCCGCCGCGGCCATCGACAGCCAGATATACGCTTGCTGCAAATCGAGCGGAGCGCCCTGGCCGCTGGCCGCCATCAAGCCCAGATTCATCTGCGCCCGCGCATGGCCCTGGCGCGCGGCCAGCGCATACCAGTCCCAGGCGGCGGCATAGTCCTGCGGCACGTCCTGGCCATTGTCGTGCCGCAGGCCCAGCGCGAACTGGGCCAGGCTGTGGCCCTGGGCGGCGGCGCGGCAGTAACAGGCGCAGGCTTGCTGGCTGTCGGGTGCAGGACCATCGTCGCGGTCGTGCAAGACGCCCTGCATGTATTGCGCCGGCGCGTAATCCTGCTCGGCGGCGCGGCGGTACCATTCCAGCGCCAGCGACAGATCCTGCGGCACACCCTGGCCATGTTCATAGCGCAGGCCCAGGTCGAACTGCGCGCGCACATGTCCCTGGTCGGCTGCCTTGCGGTACCAGAAGATGGCTTCCTGCGCATCGGCAGGCACGCCCTGTCCATGCTCATGCAGCAGTCCCAGCTGATACTGCGCGGCGGGGAAGCCCTGCTCGGCGGCCTGGCGGTAAAACGCTTGCGCCTGCGCGTAATCGTGGGCGCCATGTTCATGATGCAGGCCCAGATTGTGCTGGGCCGCCGCATGACCCAGTCCCGCCGCCTTGACATACCATTCCAGCGCCGCCTGTTTATCGCAAGGCACGCCCTGGCCATTGTCGTAGATCAGGCCCAGGTTGAACTGCGAACTGGCGTGGCCCTGCTCGGCCGCGCGCCGGTACCAGGCGATCGCCTGCCGGCTGTCCTGCGGCAGCACGTCGCCATTTTCATAGCGCAGCGCCAGGTTGAACTGGGCCGGCGCATAGCCCTGCTCGGCGGCCTTGCGCATCCAGGCCGTCGCCTGCTGGCGATCCTGGCGCACGCCCTGGCCATTGTCGTAGCGCAGACCCAGGTTGAACTGCGCACGCGCATAGCCCTGTTCGGCCGCCTTGCGGTACCAGGCGATGGCTTGCACGAAGTCTTGCGGCACGCCCTTGCCATTGTCATACATCATGCCCAGGTTGTTTTGCGCGCCCGCGTCGCCCTGCTCCGCCGCGCGGCTGAACCACAGCATGGCTTGCCCGCTATCTTGCGCGAGTCCCTGGCCCTTGGCATACAGCCAGCCCAGGTTGTACTGGGCCGCCGCGTAGCCCTGTTCGGCCGCCTGCTGGTACCAGTGCGCCGCCTGCGCAAAATCCTGCGACACGCCCTGGCCCTTCTGGCACATCACGCCCAGGTTGTATTGCGCATGCTCGAGTCCCTGCGCGGCAGCCAGGCCGTACCAGTACAGCGCCAGCGCATAGCTTTGTTCGATACCCTGGCCATTGAAATACATGAATCCCAGGCTGTGCTGGGCGTTCGCATTGCCTTTCTCGGCCAGTCCTTTCAGGCGCAGGTAATCAGCCGTGTAATGAGCAGCCGTGTAGCGGGGATCGGCAAGCGACACGGTCAAGCCTCGATGGTCAGCGTCGGGGACGGCGCGGGAGCGGCATCGGCGATCAGGCGGTTCTGCTCCTCCAGCACGCCGATAAAACTGCCCAGCGAAATGGGCCGGTGGTACAGATAGCCCTGCATCGTGGTGCAGCCCTTGTCCTGCAGGTAGCGCGCCTGCCCTTCCGTCTCCACACCCTCGGCGATCAGGTGCAGGCCCAGGCCGCGCGCAATCGAGATGATGGCCAGGATGACGGGATAGTGTCCGTGCTCGTCGTGGATTTCCTTCACAAACGACTGGTCGATCTTGATGGTGTGGATGGGGAAGCGGTGCAGGTACGACAGCGAGGAATAGCCGGTGCCGAAATCGTCGATGGCCACCGACACGCCCAACTGGCACAGCTTGTTCAACTGCTCGATCGCATACTGCGGGTTGCGGATGCAGATGTTTTCCGTGATCTCGACTTCGATCTTTTCCGGCGCGATGCCGTAGCGCGTCAGCGCGCCGCGCATCTTCTCGAAAAAGTCGCCCCGGTCCAGGTATTGCGGCGACAAATTGAGCGACAGGCGCATGGCTTCGCCGCCAGCCGCGTTCCACTGCACCAGGTCGCGGCACAGGGCACCCAGCATCCAGTCCGAGATCGGCAGCATCAAGCCGTTTTCCTCGGCGAACGGCAGGAATTCGCCGGCCGTCAGCAAACCCCGCTGCGGGTGGTTCCAGCGCATCAGGCCTTCGGCGCCAACGATGCGGCCCGTCATCACGTCCACCTGCGGCTGGTAATACATCTCCAGCTGATTCAGCTCCAGCGCCTTGCGCAGGCTCTGTTCGAGCGCGATCTTCTGGTGCGACACATCGAGCATGGACTCGTGATAGAAACTGTGGCCGTTCTTGCCCAGCGCCTTGACCTGGTACATGGCGATGTCGGCGTGGCGCAGCAGCTCGTCGATGGTCTCGCCGTCGCCCGGATAGATGGCGATGCCGATGGACGCTGAAATATGCACCTGGTTGCCATCGAGGTCGAACGGCTGGTGCAGGCATTCGAGGAATTTGTCGGCGATCAGGCGCGCATCCTGGCGGTCGCGCAGTTCCGGCAGCACGATGGTGAATTCATCACCGCCCTGGCGCGCCAGGGTATCGCCGCGGCGCAGGCAATCCTTCAGGCGCAACGCCACCTGCTGCAGCAGCTCGTCGCCCTTCACGTGCCCCAGGGTGTCGTTGACCAGCTTGAAACGATCGAGGTCGATGAACATCACGGCCAGTTCCGTCAACTTGCGCCGCGCCTGGATCACGGCCAGCCCCAGGCGGTCCTTGAACAGCATGCGGTTCGGCAGGTCCGTCAGGATGTCGTGATAGGCCTGGTAAGAGATGACTTCCTCGGCGCGCTTGCGGTCGGTGATGTCGCGCGCCACGCCGTAGGTGCCGAAGTACTCCTGCTTTTTCGCTTCCTGGTCGTGGCCGTGCATGCCGATCGAGTTGAGCGGAATCGTCATCAGGGTGTTGTTGAAGGTCCGGTCGCTGCCGCTGCCGCTATGGCACTTCAGGCGCAGTTCCACATTGCGCGAGGCGCGCTCGTCGAGGCGGCGCTCGTTGAAGGCATAGCGCGCCCGCTCCTGGTCTTCATCGTGTACGAGAATCGAGTAATGGCTGCCGATCAGCTCTTCGCGGCTAAAGCCCAGCAACTGGTGCACCCGGTCGTTGATGAAAGTGATGCGGCCTTCGTGGTTCAGCGTATAGATGATGTCGGGTGAGCTATCGACCAGGTAGCGGTACATCTTTTCCGAGTTTTCCAGCTGCAGCGCGATGCGCTCGTTCTCCAGCGCCAGCTGGCTCTTTTGCAGCGCGTTCTCCACCGTCTTGAGCAGCTCCTCGCGGCTGTAGGGCTTGCGCAGATAATCGTAGGCCCCGCGTTTGAGGGCGCCGATGGCCGCCTCGATGCCGACGTCGCCGCTCATGACGATCACGTCGCCCTCGATGCCGCGCCGGTTGATGTGGTCCATGATTTCATGGCCGCTCATGTCGGGCAGGCGCAAGTCGAGCAAGATCAGGTCGAAGCGCAGTTTCGACAACTGCGCCAGCGCCTCGCTGCCGCAGGTGGCCGTGTGCAGCTGGTAGCCGCGGTCCTTCAGCAATTCGTGGAGAGAGGCGAGCAGGCGGGGCTCGTCGTCGACCAGCAAAATGCGCGGGCTGTTTTCCAGGTCAAACGGAATGGCGGAGGAGTTCATGGACGTTACGAAGACATGGCGGTATTGCCGGGCGAGGGCAGCGCGGCTGCAGCGCTTGCCGGCAAGGGAATGGGCAGTAAAATTTCAAACGAGGTGCCGGACTTGCTGCTGCGGCAGCCAATCACGCCATGCAGGCGCGTGACCAGGTCATGCACGATGGACAAGCCCAGGCCGTGATGCGCGCCTGCCTTGCTGCTGCGCACTGGGGAAAACAGATTGGCCAGCACGTCCGGCGCCAGGCCTGCGCCATTATCGCTGACGCACAGCTCCAGGTACAGGCGGCGGTCGCGGTTCACGTGGCCACGGTTCGCCACTTCGATGCGCCCGCCATCAGGCAGGGCTTCGACGGCGTTTTTTAGCAGGTTGAGCAGGATTTGCTTGAGCATGTCGGCATCGGCCTCCACCTCGCATGGCGCGTCCTGCATGCGCGTGACCACCTCGATCTTCGGCGGCAGGAAGTCGGTGGCGCGGAACAGGCGCAGCACATCGTCGACCACGCGCGCGCAATCGGTCACGCCGCTGGCCGCCGCCGGCTGCAGATCGGCCAGGCCGCCGATCAGCTGGCCGACCCGGTCGATTTCCTCGTTCAGGATCGCCATTTCGCCCGACACCGGTTCCTGCTTCTCGAGCTTGTGATCGAGTACGCTCAGATAGTTCTTGATGATGGACAGCGGGTTATTCACTTCGTGCACGACGCGGCGCGACGCGGCGCGGTATTCCTCGGTCACGTGATCGAGCTGGAGCCGCGCCAGCCCGCGCGCGCTGATGGCCGTTTCCAGCGCCGTGGCGGCCTGGTTGGCATACGCGCGCAGGAAACCCTCGCGCTTCTGGCAAGCGGGAATCTGCCACGCCGCCACGCCGCCAATGAGCACGCCCAGGCTGCGCTGGCCCGACGCCAAGGGCACGCAGACCAGGCTGTCGGTACCGAGAATGCGGAACAGCTGCTCCTCGACGATGCCCAGCGCCGGCATGTCGCGTTTCAGGAACGCCAGCTGGCACTCCAGCGCCGAGGCGGCCAGGAGGCCGCCCTTGGCCAGCGGGATCGAGAAGCCGGCCAGGCGCTGCTGATGTTCGCCCGCCGCCACGCCGACGAGCGCATGGCCGGTGGGGTTTTGCAGCAGGATGACGGCGGTGTCGAAATCGAACAGAATGCGCGCCGAGCGCGTGATGGCTTCGAGCAGGCTGCTCTCGCCCTGCTGCCGGGCGAAGGTCTGGCCCACTTCGGACACCAGCACCATATTGCGCACTTCGTCGGACAGGCGCCGCTGCACCGGATCGACGGCTGGCGGCGCATAGGCGGGCGGCGTGGCGATATCGTCCGCGCCGGCCAGGTCGATGCCCAGGTGCTGCGCGGCCTGCTCCACCTGGCGCGCGACGCTGCCGGCCAGCTCGTCCAGTGTCTCGACGTCCAGCGCGCACAGGCTTGCCGCCTGCGTGATCGACTCCGCATCGTCGGCATGGCAGCACAGCAGGTGCGCCAGGCGCACGATGCGGATCAGGGGATGGCTCGCTTCCAGGCGCGCCAGCGGCTCATGGTGATACAGCACGCTGTCGGCCAGGAAGGAATCGAGATGCCAGCGCTCGATCAGCCAAGCGCCCGCTTCGGCATGCGTGATCTGCAAGGTACGCTGCTCCACCGCGCACAGGGCGGCATCGTCGCGCGCCGTGAAATTGAACGCGTATTCCTTCGGCGCCGTGGCCAGCAGGGCCAGGCGGCCCACGTTGTGCAGCAAGCCCGCCAGATATGCTTCCTCGACGTGCGGATAGGCCATGGCCTTGGCCAGCGCGCGCGCCATGACGGCGGCCGACAGCGAACTTTTCCAGAAGGCGCGCAAATCCGTGCTGCCGGAATGGGGAAAGCTGTTGAAGGTCTGGAAGACGGATTCGCTGATGACCAGGGTCTTGATCATGTCCGTGCCCAGCGACACGAGCGACTGTTCCAGGCTGACGACTTTGCTCTGCCGATGGTAGGCCGAGCTGCTGGCCACGCCGAGGATCTTGCTGGTCATGCCCGCATCCTTGGCGATCAGCGCGGCCAGCTCCGGCATGCCGGCATCGTCGGCCTGCAGGTGGGCGATCAGTTTGAGGAGGATCTGCGGCATGGCCGGCAGGCGGGCAATCAGCAGGCGATTGCGAATATCTTGATCAGATTGATGCATCGTATCAGGCATTGCCGGTTTGAAAAGGAAGAGCGCTCAGCAGCGAAGCGCGGCCACGTTCAGAGGAATCCTCCACTCCTGTAACCCAAAAAATGTCGCCTGAGAGGATGCCGGGAAAAGCAGTCATCTTATCATAAGCGCCGGATATTACTTGCAATATAGAAAATTAAGTTGAAATAAATCCAGCGTTCTGCCATGGAAACTTATGCCTTGAAGGAACCCAGCAAACGGTGGCGGAAGCGCCGCGATATCAGCCACAGCGCCAGCGCCAGGCCCGTAAACGCCAGCTGGCCCGACGCCAGCCACAGCACGGAACCGGACAGCAGCGGCGAGATCACGCCGGCCACCACGGCACCCAGCAGGGTGCTGGCAAACGACTGGCACGAGGCCACCGTGCCGCGGATGTGCGGGAACAGGTCGAGCGCCAGCAGGGTCGCGCCCGGGCCCACCAGCGACATGCCGAAGGTATAGAAGAACAGGGGCAGCACCGACCAGGGCAAGGATGGCGGCAGGAACAGGTGATACACGACATTGACGCTGGCGGCGCACAGCAGGAAGGCAAAGCCGATGCCGATCTGGCGCGCGAACGTGACCTTGCCGGCGATGCGGTTGGCCGCCGCGGCGCCCATGAAGATGCCGCTCACGCAGGGAATGAACAGCCAGGCGAATTGCGATGGCCCCAGGCCCAGCTGCTTGGGCAGCATTTCCGGCGCGGCCGTGATGAACAGGAACAGGCCCGCGAAATTGAGGGCGACGATGCCGGCCTTGATGTGGAACAGCGGCGAGCGCAGGATCTGGCCATAGCTCGACGCCAGGAAGCGGGGATTGAAGGGCTGGCGCTTTTCCATCGGCAGGGTTTCGGGCAGGCGCCAGTAGCAGAACGCCAGCAGCACCACCGTGTAGAAGGCGAGGAACAGGAAGATCGAGCGCCAGTCGAACCAGATGACGATCCAGCCGCCCAGAATCGGCGCCACGGCCGGCGCGATGGAAAAGATCATCGTCACCAGCGACAGCAGCCGCGCCGCCGCCGCATCGGCATACAGGTCGCGGATGATGGCACGGCTGATCACCACGCCGGCGCCGGCCGAGACGCCCTGCATGATGCGGAAGAACCACAGGTAGTGCACCGTGTGCGCCGAGGCGCAGCCGAGCGAACCGATGGCAAACATCAGCAGCGACACGAGAATGACGTTGCGCCTGCCGAAGGTATCCGAGATCGCGCCATGCCACAGCACCATGCCGGCAAAGGCCAGCATGTAGAACGTCAGCGACTGCTGCACTTCCAGCGGCGACGCCTGCAGCGAACCCTGGATCGCGCCAAACGCGGGCAGATAGGTGTCGATCGACAGGGGGCCCAGCATCGACAGCCCCGCCAGCATCATCGCCAGCGCACCGCGGCTCAGCGGCGCCATGTGGCTCGGTGTTGGAGGCGGAACGGGCGTGACCGGGTCGGGCGGCACATCGGCCGGAGGGGTGGGAAACATGGCGGATCCAAAGTGGCGCGCGGACCGGTTGCGGTCCGCGCAAGGTACTGCGTTACTACAAACGTCTACAGACTCCAAAATAGCTGATAAAACCGTCGCGAGCGGAAGGGAGAGGTGGCCGAGAAGCGCAGCCGTACACTAGTACGGCGAGCATCACAGGCCGCCTATCCCGACGCGCAGCAGGTTTGATCAGTTATTTTTTGGCTTGGCTTCTTCGCGGCGATTGTAGCCGGCCACCATATCAAAGCGGAACAAACGGCATTCCAGCGCACCGTTGAAGAATGGCGTCTTGCGCGCTTCCTTCAGACGCAGCAGCTTGGGCAGGCCCAGGTCGGCCGTGAACAGGAACACGGTCCAGCCGGCGAAACGCTGCTTCAGGGTCGTGCCCATGGCCGAATAGAACGACGTCGACAGTTCATCTTCCGGGATGGTGCTGTCGCCGCGCACGCCGATACGCTCGCCGTACGGCGGGTTGGTCAGCATGATGCCCGGCACGTCGCTCGGCGGCTTGACTTCCTGCGCCTCGATCTGTTTCAGGGGCACGTCGAAGCGCACGCCGGCGCAACGCAGGTTATGGCGCGTCATGGCGACCATGTCGCCCGAAATGTCGCTGCCGAAAATGGTCGGTTCGGCCGGCAGCGGATTGACCTTGATGGCGTTTTTCATGGCATTCCACGGCGCCGGATCGAAGTCGTGGAAGTTTTCAAACGCGAACTGGCGCGATGCGCCCGGCGGAATCCCTTGCAGCATCTGCGCCGCTTCGGCCAGGATGGTGCCGGAACCGCACATCGGGTCGAACAACACCATGCCAGGCTTCCAGCCCGACACGCGCAGCAGGCCGGCGGCCAGATTTTCGCGCAGCGGCGCGTCGCCCGTCTCTTCGCGCCAGCCGCGCTTGAACAAGGCTTCGCCCGAAGTGTCGAGATAGACGGTGAAGGTATGCGCGTCGAGGAAGCCGACGATGCGCATGTCCGGCGTCTTGGTGTTGACCGATGGACGCTCGTTGAACTGGTCGCGGAAGCGGTCGCAGATCGCATCCTTGATTTTCAATGTCGTGAATTCCAGGCTGCGCAGCGGCGATTTCACGGCCGTGACGTCAACACGGATCGTGTGGTGCACGCCGAACCAGTCTTCCCAGGATTGCGCCAGGGTCAGGTCGTAAATATCGTTTTCCGTCTTGTAGCCGGAATGGGCCATGCGCATCAGCACGCGCGAAGCGATGCGCGAATGCAGGTTGATGCGGTAGGAATCGAGCAGGTCGCCGGAGCAATGGACGCCGCCCGGCACCTGGTTGTGCACCTTCATGGTCGCACTATCCTGGGCGATCTCGCCCAGTTCCTCGGCCAGCGCCGCTTCCATGCCGCGCGGGCATGGGCAAAAATATGAAGCCATGGTGTACCTTTTATCCGTTGAAAAACAATTAACTAAAAATTTCAAAACTTGTCGGATTACGCGCGCAGCGCCAATCCGACCTACATCCAATATCTTGCGCAGGTCGGCGCAGGTTGGCGTAGGTCGGCTTAGCCCGCCAGGGCGTAAGCCGACATAAGCCGACATGCCGCACACTGCGCCTGTCGGATTACGCGCGGCTTTGCCACGCTAATCCGACCTACCGCTCTCTAAAAAACTACTTCTCCAGCGCGCGCTCGACAAAATCGAGGCGGTCCTGCCCCCAGAACCCTTCGCCATCGACGATGTACCACGGCGAGCCGAACACGCTGGCGGCCGTGGCCGCTTCCGTATTGGCGTCATATTCCGCCTGCACACTGGCCGTCTCCGACGTTTTCAGCAACTGGCGGCCGTCGAAACCGGCGTCAAACGCGATCTGCACCAGGGTTTCCTCGTCGCCGATGTTGCGCTCCTCAGCCCACAGGCCGCGCATGATGGCGTGCGCCAGCTTCAGCGACACTTCCACGCCGTGCGCCAGGCGCGTGGCGATGATCAGCTTGGCCGACGCTTCCGGCGACACGGGGAAGAACTTCGGCTGCAGGGTCAATGGCACCTGCAAAAAGGCCGACCAGCGCGCCAGTTCCGCCAGGCGGTACGCCTGGCGCTGCGGTGCGCGCTTGGCCAGCGGCAGGCCGCCCGAGACGCTGAAGACCTTGCCCAGGTCAAAGGGACGCACGTCGATCTGTGCGCCCGTCTTCGCGGCGATGGCCATCAGGCGCGCATGCCCCAGGTAGGTCCATGGCGAGTGGGGCGCAAAAAAATACTGCACGACTTTGCTCTGGCTTGCACTCATTTCGACTCCCTTAGAAAGGCTTGACCACGACCAGCACGACGACGGCCAGCAGCATCACCACCGGCACTTCATTAAACCAGCGGAACCAGGTATGGCTGCGCTTGTTGAGGCCTTTTTCGAACTTGCGCAGGATGGAACCGCAGGCGTGGTGATAGCCGAGCAGCAGCACCACGAAGGTCAGTTTGGCGTGCATCCAGCCCGGCATCTTCATGCCGCTTTGGCTCCCGCCATACAGCATCCACATCAACGCCAGCCCCAGCACCATCGCCGGCAGCGCCAGCAGGGACATGAAGCGGTACAACTTGCGCGCCATCAGCAGCAGGCGCTCGGTGGCCACCGTTTCCGTCTCCATCGCCAGGTTCACGAAGATGCGCGGCAAATAAAACAGGCCGGCGAACCAGGAAATGACGAAGATGATGTGGAAGGCTTTGGTCCAGAGAAAGAGCATGGGGTTCCCAGTGTCGGAGGTGGAGAGAAACAAGAGCACGGGCCGCCTTGTGGGCCACCCGCGAATGAGACTATTTGCGTACTTCGCCGTGGCCGAAGACCACGTACTTGAGCGAGGTCAGGCCTTCCAGGCCCACCGGACCGCGCGCGTGCAGCTTATCGTTCGAGATGCCGATCTCGGCGCCCAGGCCGTATTCGAAGCCGTCGGCGAAACGCGTCGAGGCGTTCACCATCACCGAGGCGGAATCGACTTCGCGCAGGAAGCGCAGCGCATCGCTGTAGTCTTCCGTGATGATGGACTCCGTGTGCTTCGACGAATACCGGTTGATGTGGTCCATCGCTTCGTCGATGCCGTCCACCACCTTCACCGACAGGATGGCGGCCAGGTATTCGGTGGACCAGTCTTCCTCGGTGGCCGCTGCCAGGTGCGGATAAGCGGCGGCGGCCAGGATCGCATGGCTTTCCGGATCGGCGCGCAGTTCCACCTGTTTGGTCAGGTACAGTTCGGCCAGCTGCGGCAGCACGGTCGGTGCGATGGTGCGCGCCACCAGCAGGGTTTCCATGGTGTTGCAGGTGCCGTAGCGGTGGCACTTCGCGTTGAAGCCGATATCGATCGCCTTCCGGATATCGGCCTTGGCGTCGATGTAGACGTGGCAGATGCCGTCGAGGTGCTTGATCATCGGCACGGTGGCCTCTTCCATCAGGCGCGCGATCAGGCCCTTGCCGCCGCGCGGCACGATGACGTCCACGTACTGCGGCATGGTGATCAAAGCGCCGACGGCGGCGCGGTCGGTGGTGTCGATCACTTGCACGGCATCGGCAGGCAGGCCGGCACCCAGCAAGCCCTCGGCCACCAGCTTGGCCAGCGCGCGGTTGCAGTGAATCGCTTCCGAGCCGCCGCGCAAGATCGTCGCGTTGCCGCTCTTGATGCACAGGCCGGCCGCGTCCACCGTCACGTTCGGACGCGCTTCATAGATGATGCCGATGACGCCCAGCGGCACGCGCATCTGGCCCACCTGGATGCCCGTCGGACGGAATTTCATGTTCGAGATTTCGCCGATCGGGTCGGCCAGCGACACGATTTGCGTCAAGCCTTCGACCATAGTGGCGATGGCGGCGTCGGACAGGGTCAGGCGGTCGAGCATGGCCGGCGCCAGGCCGGCGGCGGCCGCCGCATCGAGGTCGCGCTGGTTGGCCGCGCGCAGCAGATCGGCATCGCGCACGATGGCGGCGGCGATCAGGCTCAAGGCGCGGTTGCGCGTGGCGCTGTCGGCACGCGCCATGGCGCGCGAAGCGGCGCGCGCGCGCGTGCCCACGTCCTGCATATATTCTGTGATGTCCATGCTCGTATCCATATAGTAAAAAACTAGCCTCGGGCGATCTTCAGTCCCAGTTGCAGCATGGCGTCCCAGGCATCGCCCGCGTAGCCCTTGGCGCGCAAACCCTTGATCATCTTGTCCACCTGCGCCGCCTGCTGCAGCGCCGCTTCCAGCACGGGCAGCGAAATGCGCCGCAGGGCCGGTTCCATCATCCGCTCGCGCGGACCCCAGATGCGGTATTCCTTCAGCAGCGCGCCCAATGGACGCCCTTGCGCCATGCCGGCCTTCAATTTTAACAGCGTGCGGATTTCCTCGGAGACGGCCCACAAGACCAGCGGCAGCGCCTCGCCCTCGCCTTTCAAGCCTTCGAGCATGCGCACCAGGCGCGCCGGATCGCCGGCCAGCATGGCTTCGGACAGCTTGAAGACATCGTAGCGGGCCACGTTCAGCACCGCGTCCTGCACTTGTTCGTACGTCAGCTTGCCCGCGGCATGCAGCAAGCCCAGTTTCTGGATTTCCTGGTGCGCCGCGAGCAAGTTACCTTCCACCCGTTCGGCGATGAAGTCGATGCTGGCACGCTCGGCGCTTTGCCCCTGCGCGGCCAGGCGCTGCGATATCCACGCCGGCAACTGTGCCCGTTCCACATTCGGAATGTCGATATACACGGCCGCCTGCTGCAGACTGGCGACCCAGGCCGCCTTTTGCGTGGCCCAATCCAGCTTGGGCAAGGTGATCAGGGTCAGGTTGTCGGGACTGAGGTTTTTCGCGTAGCTTTGCAGCGCCGCGCCGCCATCCTTGCCCGGCTTGCCCGTGGGGATGCGCAGTTCGATCAGTTTTTTATCGCCGAACAGCGACAGCTCCTGGTTCGCCGCCAGCAGTTCACCCCACTTGAAGCTGCGCTCCACCGTCAGCACGTCGCGCTCGGAGTAGCCCTGCGCGCGCGCCGCGCGGCGGATCTTGTCGGCCGCTTCCAGCGCCAGCAAGTGTTCGTCGCTGGTGATCACATACAGCTGCGCCAGCGGCTTGGCCACATGCCCATCGAGCGCATCTATCCGCAATTGCATGGCGTCCCCGTTACTGCTGCGGGGCGGCCGGCGCGGCCGGCGTCACTGGCGCCACCGACATGGCCGGCAGGACCGGCTTGATGGCGGCCAGGCGGCGCATGATCTGCTGCACCAGGTCGTTGCGCATGTCGCGGTACAGCGCCGCTTCCTCGGTTTCCTTGGCCAGTACCTGCCTGTCGTCGAAGGTGATGGGGCGCACCAGGCTGATGGTCGTCGGCGCCAGCAACTGGTTGCCGGCTTTGTCCACCACGCGGAAATTGATCGAATAGCCGAGCTGATACTCTTGTACGCGGCCGCTGGTGTTCAGGGACAAAATGGTCTTGGTACGATTCATCTCCGGATCGGAGATCACTTCAAGGACGGCGTCGGCGCCATCCCTGGTATTGACCACCTCCGTGCTGCCAATGGCGCGGATATAGCGCTTCAGGCCGATCGCCAGCGGCGACGAGTCGGGCAAGCCGATGTACATCGTCGCGAACGGCAGCATGAAACTGCCGTTCGAACCGCGCAAGTGAAAGCCGCAGGCCGACAGCAGGACGGTCAGGCCCAACGCCAGCACGGCGCGGCGGCCCAACAGCGATACTTGAGAGGAAGTCGTCATGATTACACCACGATGCTGATTAACTTGCCTGGCACGACGATGATCTTCTTCGGCGTGGTCTCGACGTACTTCTGCACACTTTCGCACGCCAGCGCGGCCGCTTCGATGCTGGCCTTGTCCGCATCCTTGGCCACCGTGATCGAGCCGCGCAGCTTGCCGTTCACCTGGATCATCATCTCGATCTCGGACTGCTCCAGCGCTTGCGGGTCGACCTGCGGCCATGCCACGTTCAGCAGATCGCCGTGCACGCCAGCGTAGCCGAGTTCCTGCCACAGCACATGGGTGATGTGCGGCGCGACGGGATTGAGCAGGCGCAGGAAGATCGAGAAGCCTTCGGCGATCAGCGCCTTCGACTGCGCGCTATCGTCCAGCTTGGCCGATTCCAGCGTGTTGAGCATCTTCATGCAGGCCGACACCACGGTGTTGTACTGGATGCGCTTCAAGTCGTAATCGGCTTGCTGCAGCAGCTTGTGCAATTCGCGGCGCAGGTTTTTCTGCGCGTCGCCCGTGGCCGGTGCGGCGCCGCCAGCCAGTGCTGCCTGGATCGTTGCCGACTGGGCATAGCCGAAGTTCCACACGCGGCGCAGGAAGCGGTTCGCGCCTTCGACACCGCTGCCCGACCATTCCAGGGTCTGTTCCGGCGGCGAGGCGAACATGGTGAACAGACGGGCCGTGTCGGCGCCGTACTGCTCGATCTGCGCTTGCGGGTCGATGCCGTTGTTCTTCGACTTCGACATTTTTTCCGTGCCGCCGATTTCCACGGGCTGGCCGTCGGCCACCAGGACGGCGGACTGCGGACGGCCCTTGTCGTCGAGCGACAAGCGCACGTCGTCCGGGTTGAACCAGGTGGTCTTGCCGGCGGCGTCCTTGCGGAAGTACGTTTCGTTGAGCACCATGCCTTGCGTCAGCAGGTTGACGAACGGCTCGTCGAACTTGACCAGGCCGAAGTCGCGCATGATCTTGGTCCAGAAGCGCGCGTACAGCAAGTGCATGACGGCGTGTTCGATGCCGCCGATGTACTGATCCATCGGCATCCAGTAATCGTTGCGCGCATCGACCATGGCGTCGTCCGAGCCTGGCGAGGTATAGCGCATGTAGTACCACGACGAATCGACGAAGGTATCCATGGTGTCCGTCTCGCGGCGCGCCGGCTTGCCGCACTGCGGGCAGTCGCACTGCAGGAAGGCTTCATATTTGTTCAGCGGGTTGCCCGTGCCGTCCGGCACGCAGTCTTCCGGCAGCACCACCGGCAGGTCTTTTTCCGGCACCGGCACCACGCCGCAATCGGCGCAATGGATCATCGGAATCGGCGTGCCCCAGTAGCGCTGGCGCGAAATGCCCCAGTCGCGCAGGCGGAACGTGGTTTTCTTTTCGCCCAGGCCCAGCTCCGCCAGGTCGGCGGCCACCGCATCGACGGCGGACGCGAAATGCAGGCCGTCGTATTTGCCGGAGGCGATGCACACGCCATCCTTGCTGCCATACGATTCCTGCCAGGCGTCCGTCGAAAATTCCTGGCCCTTGACTTCGATCACTTGCTTGATCGGCAGATTGTATTTCTTGGCAAAGCCGAAATCGCGTTCGTCGTGCGCCGGCACGCCCATCACGGCGCCGTCGCCGTAGGTGATCAGCACGTAGTTGCCGACCCAGACTTCCACTTGCGCGCCCGTCAGCGGATGGGTGACGAACAGGCCGGTCGGCATGCCCTTCTTTTCCATCGTTGCCATGTCTGCCTCGATCACGGAACCGAGCTTGCATTCGGCGTTGAACGCGGCCAGAGCAGGATTCGTTTGCGCGGCGTGGATGGCCAGCGGGTGTTCGGCGGCCACGGCGCAGAAGGTCACGCCCATGACGGTGTCCGGACGGGTAGTAAAGACGTACAGCTTGCCGTCGCCGATCAGGGCGCCGTTCGCGTCCTTGATCTCATGCGGGAAGGCGAAGCGCACGCCCGTCGACTTGCCGATCCAGTTGGTCTGCATGGTGCGCACGCGCTCGGGCCAGCCCGGCAGCTTGTCATCGACATAGGCCAGCAGCTCTTCCGCGTAATCGGTGATGCGCGCGTAGTACATGGGGATTTCGCGTTTTTCGATCAGCGCGCCGGAACGCCAGCCCTTGCCGTCGACCACTTGTTCGTTGGCCAGCACGGTCTGGTCGATCGGGTCCCAGTTCACGGTACCCGTCTTCTTGTAGATGATGCCTTTTTCCAGCATCTTGAGGAACATCCACTGGTTCCATTTATAGTATTCGGGCTTGCAGGCGGTCATTTCGCGCGACCAGTCGATGGCCAGGCCCATCGATTCCATCTGCTGCTTCATGTGAGCGATGTTCGAATACGTCCATTGCGCGGGCGGCACGTTGTTGGCCATGGCCGCGTTTTCCGCCGGCATGCCGAACGCATCCCAGCCCATCGGCATGAGCACGTTGTAGCCATTCATGCGCAGGTAGCGGTACATCACGTCATTGATCGTATAGTTGCGCACGTGACCCATGTGCAGCTTGCCCGAAGGGTAAGGCAGCATCGAGCAGGCAAAATACTTGCCTTTTGGGAAACGCGGGTCGTGTTCGACGGCTTTATAGGCGTCGATCGCCTTCCAGTGCGATTGGGCGGCTTGTTCGACGTCGGCGGGACTATATTTATCTTGCATGATGTGCGGCCAATAGTGGATATGAACCGAGCATTATACTGGTTGTCGCCGCCCGATAGCGCGGCGCGCTGGCGGCCCGGGCCGGCAAATTTTGGCAAGCGCACAATTATGCTGTGTAATATATGCGCAATCTTGTTCTTTGCATCAAAGCCGGCCATGATCGTCTATCAGGAATATCTGCCCCTCCCCGCCCTGCGGCCCTGGCTGGACTGCGTCTGGACCTGCCGCGTGCAGACGGGCGCCACGCCCTTCACGCACCAGGTCTTGCCCGACAATTGCATCGATATTCTGTGCCAGGACCAGCAGGACGCCAGCTTTGCCGTCGGCATGATGACGGCGCCGATTGCCGTCGTCAGCCAGGGTCTGGTGCAGACGGTGGCGGCCCGCTTCAAGCCGGGCGCGGCGGCACGCTTCTTCCAGCTGCCCTTGTGCGAACTGAGCGATGGCCGCACGGGACTGCAGCAGCTGTGGGGCCGCGAGCTGGCGGCGCGCCTCGGCGACGCGCTATGGTGCGAGCCCTTGAGCAATGCACAAAGGGTTTCTATTTTGCAAGAATATCTGCTGCTGCGCCTGCGCGCCGCGCCGCCACGGCGCCAGGCCGGCGCGGCCGAACATGCCATCGCGGCCATTGAGGCGGCATCGGGGCAGGTGCGCGTGGATGGACTGGCGCAGCAGCTGGGCGTGTCGCGCCAGCACCTGGCGCTGCAATTTCGCCAGCAAGTGGGCATCAGCCCGAAGCTGTTTGCCCGCATCTGCCGTTTCCGCGCCGCCAGCCAGGCCATGCAAAGCGTGGCGGGACAGCAGGACTGGGCGCAGGTGGCCTTGCAATATGGTTATTTCGACCAGTCGCACCTGATCCACGACTTCCAGGAATTCGCCCGCAGCTCGCCCGACGCGTGGTTGGCGGGCCGGCGCGCGTGAGCACCTTCCATTTTTCCAATCGCGCGGAAGGTGCCGGTGGCATGATGGTGCCAGGTATTTCACCGACTATTTCAATCAACAGGAGCAGAACATGATCAAGGGCTTGCGCACCGTCACCTATCCCGTCCCCGACCTGGACAAGGCCAAAGCCTGGTACAGCCAGGTATTCGGCACGGCACCGTATTTCGACCAGCCGTTCTATGTCGGCTTTGCCATCGGCGGCTTCGAGCTGGGCCTGCTGCCGGACGGCCAGCCTGGCACGCAGGGCAGCGTGACGTACTGGGGCGTGGATGGCATCGAGCAGGAAGTCGAACGCATCGTGGCGCTGGGTGGCAGCCTGCACCATCCGATCACGGACGTGGGCGACGGCATCCGCACGGTGGAATTGCTCGACCCCTTCGGCAACCAGATCGGCCTGATCGACAATCCCCACTTCGATACGGCCAAGGTCGTCTAGGCCGCCTCGTCTTGCAGCCATACGCGGAACTGCTGCAAGGCCAGTTTTTCATGTGCCGCCTCAGGCGTGATCAGGTAATACGCGCGCTGGCCGCGCAGTGGGCGCTCGCATGCGATGCGCAGCTCGCCGCGCGCCAGTTCCGCTTCGACCAGCATACGGGGCAGCAAGACCACGCCCTGCCCCTGCACGGCCGCCATGGCCAGCATGGAAAACAACTCGTAGCGGGCGCCGTAGCGCGCCAGTTCCCCATCGACCTGCATCGCGTCAAACCACTGGCGCCAGGCGCCCGGGCGCGTACTTTGCTGCAACAAGGTCAGCTCCAATAAATCCTGCGGCTGCCAGGCGCTGCGCGCCGCCAACAGGCGCGGGCTGGCGACGGGCACGATTTCTTCGTGCATGAGCAAGGTGGCGCGCGTGCCGGGCCAGCGCGCCAGCTGCTCGGGCGTGCCCGCGTACAAGGCGCCATCGTATTCCGTATCGGCAAACATGAACGGTTTTGTATAGGCATCGATATGCACGACGATATCGGAGTGCAAACCGGCCAGCGACGACAGCCGCGGCATCAGCCAGCGCGTGGCAAACGTGGGCACGGACGCGAGCTGCAGCGCCCCGCCGCCGCCCTGGCGCGCCATGGTGTCAAGCGTGTCGCGCTCCAGGCCATCGAGGCGGGCCGCGATCTGCCGCGCATATGCGGCACCGGCGCTGGTCAGCAGCACGCCATGGCGCGTGCGCTGGAACAGTTGCACGCCAAGAAAGCTTTCCAGGGAGGATATCTGCCGCGACACGGCGCTTTGCGTCAGCGACAGTTCGCGCGCCGCATGCGTGTAGCTCTGGTGGCGCGCGGCCGCTTCGAAACAATTTAGCGCTTGCAGCATGGGAATTTTGCGTGACATGGGGATATCGGGCCGGTGAAAGGCTCCAGTATGCCGCAAGATATGCGCATCACGCATGTCTGGGTGCAAAAAAATCGTTTGCGCAAGGCTAGGCAAAAACCTACCATGAGCCATATTCAATCTTGCGCCGATCACCGGCGCTCACCTGCGAGGCCTGTGATGAGCAAAACCGTATTCGACTGGAATTCCCCCCTGCTGCTGGAAGAACAACTGACGGGCGACGAACGCGCCGTGCTGGAAGCGGCCCGCGACTATTGCCAGGGCAGCCTGGTGCCGCGCGTGCTTGAATCGTTCCGCCATGGCCGCACAGACGCGGCCATCTTCCGCGAAATGGGCGAGCTGGGCTTGCTGGGCACGACGATACCCGAAGAATACGGCGGCGCCGGCCTGAACTACGTCTGCTACGGCCTGGCCGCGCGCGAAGTCGAGCGCGTCGATTCGGGCTACCGCTCGATGATGAGCGTGCAATCGTCGCTGGTGATGGTGCCGATCAATGCCTTCGGCAACGAAGAAACCAAGCAGAAATACCTGCCGAAACTGGCGACGGGCGAATTCATCGGCTGCTTCGGCCTGACGGAACCGAACCATGGTTCCGACCCGGGCAGCATGGTCACGCGCGCGCGCAAGGTACCGGGCGGCTACAGTATCTCCGGCGCCAAGATGTGGATCACCAACAGCCCGATCGCCGACGTGTTCGTCGTCTGGGCCAAGGACGATGAAGGCGCGATCCGCGGCTTCGTGCTGGAAAAAGGCTGGAAAGGCCTGTCGGCGCCGGAAATCCACGGCAAGGTGGGCTTGCGCACCAGCATCACCGGCGAAATCGTCATGGATGAAGTATTTTGCCCGGAAGAAAACGCCTTCCCCGACGTGCGCGGCCTGAAAGGTCCATTTACTTGCCTGAACAGTGCCCGCTACGGCATCGCCTGGGGCGCGCTGGGCGCGGCCGAAGACTGCTACCTGAAGGCGCGCCAGTACACGATGGACCGCCAGCAATTCGGCCGCCCATTGGCTGCGAACCAGCTGGTGCAAAAGAAACTGGCCGACATGCTGACGGAAATCACCATGGGCTTGCAAGGCTGCTTGCGCCTGGGCCGCATGAAGGATGAAGGCTCGCCGGCAGTGGAAATCACGTCCATCATGAAACGCAACAGCTGCGGCAAGGCACTGGACATCGCCCGTATGGCGCGCGACATGATGGGCGGCAACGGCATTTCCGACGAGTTCGGCGTGATCCGCCACCTGGTCAACCTGGAAGTGGTGAACACCTATGAAGGCACGCACGATGTGCACGCGCTGATCATCGGCCGCGCCATCACCGGCATCGCCGCCTTCAGCAACTGATGGACGCCCTGGCTTCCACCCTGCGGCCCGCGCCGTTGAGCGGCTTGCGCGTGCTCGACCTGTCGCGCGTGCTGGCCGGCCCCTGGGCCGGGCAAATGCTGGCCGACCTCGGCGCCGACGTCGTCAAGGTCGAGCAGCCGGGACGCGGCGACGACACGCGCTCCTGGGGTCCGCCGTATCTGAAGGACGCGGACGGCCGCGATACGGCCGAGGCCGCCTACTTCCAGTGCGCCAACCGCAACAAGCGCTCCTTGTGCATCGACCTGGCTGCCCCTGAAGGGCAAGCCCTGGTGCGCAAGCTGGCCGCCGAATCGGACGTGCTGCTGGAAAATTTCAAACTGGACGGTTTGAAGCAATACGGCCTCGATGCGGCGAGCTTGTTGGCGCTCAACCCGCGCCTCGTGTACTGCTCCATCACGGGTTTCGGCCAGGATGGGCCGTATGCGGCGCGCGCCGGCTATGACTTCTTAATCCAGGGCATGGGCGGCTTGATGAGCATCACGGGCGTGCCCGATGGCCAGCCGGGCGCCGGACCGCAAAAAGTGGGTGTGGCGCAAACGGACATCCTGACGGGCCTGTACGCCACCATCGCCGTGCAGGCCGCATTGGCCGAACGCGAGCGCTCGGGCCTGGGCCAGCATATCGACCTGGCCCTGCTCGACGTGCAAGTGGCCGCGCTGGGCAACCAGGCCGCCAACTACTTGTGCGGGGGCAAGGTGCCGCAGCGCATGGGCAACGCGCATCCGAACATTGTTCCGTATCAAGACTTTCCCACGGCCGATGGCGACATGATTCTGGCGATCGGCAACGATGGACAGTTTTCGCGTTTTTGCGCCGTCGCCGGCCACCCGGAATGGGCGCAGGACGAACGCTTCGCCACCAACCCGCAGCGCGTGGCGCACCGGACGGTGTTGATACCGTTGATGCGCCAGACCACGGTCATGCGCACGACGGCAGAGTGGATCAGCGCGTTCGAGGCGCAAGCCGTGCCGTGCGGCCCCGTCAACCGCATCGACCAGGTCTTTGCCGACCCGCAAGTGGTGGCGCGTGGCTTGAAAGTGGAGATGCCGCATCCGACGGCGGGCACGGTGGCGCTGGTGGCCAATCCCGTGCGCCTGTCCGGCTCGCCGGTGCAATACCGCTTGCCGCCGCCCTTGCTGGGGCAGCATACGGACGAGGTATTGCAGCAGTGGCTGGGATTGGACGGTGCGGAGATTGACGGCTTGCGTGAGCGCAAGGTGGTGTAAATGTTGGTCGTCTGGACGTAGGTCGGATTAGCGCTTGCGCGCAGTCCGACTTGCACAGCCAACAATGTTGTCGGATTACGGCCCGCAGGGCCTAATCCGACCTACGATTCCATTCACTTGAGTACCAGTTTCAATGCCGGTTTTTCACCGTAATCGTCATAGCGCTCATTGATGCCGGCGATGCAAAACGTGATTTCTTCCAGCAAATCAGGCACTTGCGCCTTCATCGCGTCAGCGTCCTGCACCACGATGTCCAGCACTTCGTTCGGTTTCAAACGGAACTGCGTCATGTTTTCATCGTCGCGCAGGTAGCTGAGGCAATCGACCCAGGCATCCATGCTGTTGCCGTAGAACTCGGGGAAACCGAAGGCTTGCACGCATTGCGCGTGAAAACTCGCTTCATCGGTGATGTCTTTTCCATTCAGGAGGGCAGTGGCCATGGTACTCCTCAGTTCTTCAGCGACAGCACATCCTGCATGTCGAACAGGCCCGTCGGCTTATCGGCCAGGAAACGCGCGGCGCGCAGGGCGCCGTGGGCGTAGGTGACGCGGCTGCTCGATTTGTGGCTGATCTCGATGCGCTCGCCGATGCCGGCAAACAGCACCGTATGGTCGCCGACGATATCGCCGCCGCGGATGGTGGCAAAGCCGATGGTCGACGGATCGCGTTCGCCCGTCACGCCTTCGCGGCCGTACACGGCGCATTCCTTCAGGTCGCGGCCTAGGGCGCCGGCCACCACTTCACCCATTTGCAGGGCCGTGCCCGACGGCGCATCGACCTTGAAGCGGTGATGCGCTTCGATGATTTCGATGTCGTAGCCTTCGGACAGGCTTTTCGCGGCCAGTTCCAGCAGCTTCATGGTGACATTCACGCCCACGCTCATGTTCGGCGCGAACATGATGGCCGTCTTTTCGGCGGCGGCGGCAATGGCGGCCTTGCCCGCGTCATCAAAACCGGTGGTGCCGATGATCATCTTGATGCCATGCTCGGCGCAATACGCCAGGTGCTGCAAAGTGCCTTCGGGGCGCGTGAAGTCGATCAGGTAATCGGCATTGGCCAGGCCGGTGGCAAGGTCCGACTCGATCAGCACACCGGCAGGCTTGCCGAGAAAGGCGGCGGCATCCTGGCCGACGGACGGCGAGCCTGCGCGGTCGAGGGCGCCGGCCAGCAAGGCGTCGGGCGCGTTGCTGACCGCTTCGATCAGGATATGGCCCATGCGGCCGCTGGCGCCAGCGATGGCGATTTTAAGTTCAGTCATTTTATTCTCTTACAACAACTTATTTGGTGGGTTCGGCGGCAGGCGTCGGTGCTGGCTCGGCGGCAGGCGCCGTTGCTGGTGCTGGTGCAACGTCAGGCTTGCTCACAGGAATGGCAGGAGCGGCATCGGCCGGTACCGGCACGGCGCTTGGCGCCACGGGCGATGGCACGACGGCGGCAGGCACGTCGGCCTTGGCGACCTTGGCAAATGGCGACGGACCGGCGATGCGGTCGATATATTCTTTCTCCGTCGGCAAGTTGCCGCCTTCGAAACGTTCAACCTTGCCATCCTTGCCGAAGTACACGACCACGCGGCTGCTGGTGGTTTCACCACTGCCCCGCGCCAGGCGGAATGGATAATCCCAGCGGTCGGCATGGAAGATATCGGTCAGCAGCGAAGTGCCGAGGACGAAACGCACCTGGTCACGCGTCATGCCTACTTTCAACTGGGCCAGCATCTCTTCGGAGACAAAGTTGCCTTGTTGAATGTCAGGACGGTAGGGCGAGAAAAACCACATGAATTTTTGCAGCGGCGTAATGGTGGTCGTTTGTGCGCCCTGTTCGGGAACCAGTTCCTTGCCTTCTTTTTGAGCAGCTGCCGGCTTTTCGCCAAGAATGCCACGGTTGGCGCAGCCGGACACGGCCAGCGCGACACAGACCATGCCTGCCACGACTGGTGCTCGAAATGAAATACGGTGCCAGAGAGATGGCAATACAGCCGGGGTTACGCGCATAAATGACCTCAATTGGATGAACAAAACGCCAGGAGTGACCGGCCCGCCAAAAAAATGCATATTTTGGCACTCCCCGACAAAACGCTATATGATAAAGCACCTGACCCACATACGAGCAACAAACATGAGTAACAATCCTAGTGATCTCAAGGCAAGCGGCCTGAAAGCCACCCTGCCACGGCTGAAGATACTCGATATCTTCCAGAGTAGCCCGGTACGCCACCTGACCGCGGAAGACGTCTACAAGATTCTGCTGGCCGACAATATGGATGTCGGCTTGGCAACTGTCTACCGTGTTCTCACACAATTCGAACAAGCCGGCTTGCTTAACCGCAACCATTTTGAAACCGGCAAGGCGATTTTCGAACTCAACGAAGGCTCCCACCACGACCATCTGGTGTGCCTCGATTGCGGCCGGGTCGAAGAATTCTTCGACGAAGAAATCGAAATCCGCCAGCAAAAAGTGGCCGAAGAGCGCGGCTTCAAGATCGCCGAACACGCTCTGGCCATCTACGGCAACTGCACCAAGACAGCTTGCCCGCACAAAACAGCCTGACCCACGCCGGCCGTTCCCGCAAGGGGCCGGCCGGCGCAGCATTGAACCGCATCAATGATGGCTGAGCGCGCTCGACAGTAATTTAGCGGTGATATCGACGATCGGGATGACGCGCTCGTAAGCCATGCGCGTCGGTCCGATCACTCCCAACGTTCCCACGATCTTGCCGTTGACTTCATACGGCGCCGTCACCACGCTCATCTCATCCATCGGCACCAGATTCGATTCGCCGCCGATGAAAATCTGCACGCCCGTCGCCTTGCTCGACACGTCGAGCAGCTGCATCAAGCCCGTCTTTTGCTCGAACATGTCGAACATCTGGCGCAGCGAATGCATATTCGATGACAGATCGCTCACGCTGAGCAGGTTGCGCTCGCCGGAAATCACCATGTCATCGCTATGATCGGCCATCGCTTCGCTGCCCGCCTCCACGGCCGCCTGCATCAAACTGCCCATGTCGTCGCGCAACTGGCGCAGCTCGCCTTGCAGGCGCACGCGCACGGCGTCGAACGACAGGCCGCCATAATTCTGGTTGATGTAATTGGCCGATTGCACCAGTTGCGCCGGCGTATAGTCGGCCTCCGTCAGCAATAAACGGTTCTGCACGTCGCCGCCGGGAGCGACGATGACGAGCAGGATGCGTTTTTCGGACAGGCGCAGGAATTCGATTTGCTGGAACACGGATTCGCGGCGCGGGCTGAGCACGACGCCGGCGAACTGCGACAGCGACGACAGCATCTGCGCCGCGTTGGCGATGGTTTTTTGCGGCTGCGGCGTCTGCAGGCGCATGCGCGACTCCACCATGTGCTCGTCCAGGTGCCGGACGGTCAGCAAGGTGTCGACAAAGATGCGGTAGCCACGCGGCGTGGGGATGCGTCCGGCCGAGGTATGCGGACTGGACACATAACCGAGCTCTTCCAGGTCGGCCATGATGTTGCGGATCGTGGCCGGCGACAGGTCGAGGCCGGAAATTTTCGACAAGGCGCGCGAACCGACCGGCAGGCCGTCGGCGATATATCGCTCGACCAGGGCTTTCAGCAGTGTTTGGGCACGTGTATCGAGTTGCATGGTGTCTTAGGTAAGCAAATATTCTTTAAACAAGCATATTATTAAGCAAGCGGCAACGAAAGCGGCCGAACGTGCATCAACAGCGCCTATTATGCACGTTCGCCTGGCCAGCGGCGATCAATCTTCCAGTTGCCCCCGCAGCCACAGCAGCAATTCATCAAAGTTGGCGCAGATGGCGTCGGGCTGCACGCCGGCGGCCAGATGGGCATCGCTGCCCTTGCGGTTCATCCACACGGCACGCATGCCCGCCCCTTGCGCCCCCGTGACATCGAAATACAAGTCATCGCCGACATACACGGCCTCATGCGGCGCCACGCCCAGCGCGGCGCAACCGGCCAGGAAGATGCTGGCGTCAGGCTTGGCGACGCCGAAATCGCTGGCGGCAATCGACACTTTAAAATGCTGCGCCAGGCCGATAATTTCAAGGTCCGCATTGCCATTCGAGATCGAGCCGACCAGTATGCGCTGCCCCATCCAGGCCAGGCCGGGCAAGACATCGTCATACGGCTGCACGCGATGGCGCGCCGCCAGGAATTGCGCGATGGCGCCGTCGACCAGGGCGGGATCTTCGCCGGCGGCCTCGAAGGCGGTCAGCAAGCCCGCGCGGCGCAGCTCGATCAAATTGCCATGGAAATGCGGTTGTTCATTGAGCATGGCCAGACGGTGCTGGCGCAACAGCTCGATGGAAAACTGCTGCGCCACCTTGGGCGCATGCGTGGCCAGCCAGTCGTGCAGCAGGGTTTCGGCGGCGGCAATCACGGGCGCGATGGGCCACAAGGTATCGTCGAGGTCGAACAGGATGGCCTTGGGCGGCACGGCAGGTTTTACAGGGGCAAGAGACATGGAACTCACTATATAGATGCCGCGTCACTGTGCGCAGCCCGCAGCTATTGTCGCACCGATCGCCGCCGCCGGCATGGCGGCGCCCCCATGAAATGGGGCCGGGCCGGCGCTTCCCGGCGAAAAATTGTTACAGGGTGATACAAGGCAAGATCATCCGGCTTGCCAGATAGACTAAAATAGGCGCCATTCCAATGCGGCGCCAGCGTCCGCGTTGCGCTACCCAACCTAATTCGTTTTGGAGAATGTATGAAAAATTTGTACCTGCGCTCGATGCTGGCGGCGGCTTGCGCCGTCACATTGGCGGCCTGCGGCGGCAGCGGCGGCAATCTGTATCTGAGCGGCCAAGTCGTCAATCTGGCAAAAGATGGCCTGATTCTGCTGAATGACGGCGAACGCCTGCCTGTCACCTCAGGCCAGACTTCCTTTGTTTTCACCAAGCTGGTCAGCACCGATGACCGCTACGATATCACCATCGCGCAACAGCCAAAAGGCGCCGTGTGCACGATTACCAATGGCGCCGGCAAGGCATCGAGCTATACCGTGACCACGGCCCAGGTGATTTGCGTGACCAATACCTACCCGCTGAGCGGCACGATCACGGGCCTGACCGCCGACGGTTTGACCCTGGCCATCGGCAATATCACCACCAGCCCGCTGAAAGGCAGCACCAGCTATACGTTCCCGAATGTCAATGACGGCATTGCCTACAATATTTCCATCGCGACGTATCCAACGGGCCAGACGTGCAGTTTCGTGGGTTCTGCCAGCGCCAACGGCCGCGATGTCGTCGGCACCATGGGCTCAGCCGCCACGACCGGCGCCGCACTGAACTGCACGGCGCAGTAAGCCACGCGATTCGTCACCACTATATTGGATTGGAGAAATACATGAAGTTATCCTGCCTGCGCCCTATCGCCGCGCTGCTGTTGACCCTGGGATTGGCTGCTTGCGGCGGCAAGGCCTCGTATGATGTCAGTGGCACCGTCAGCAACTTGAACACCGAAGGCCTGGTCCTGGCCAATGGCGGCGATCCGCTCCCGATTAAAGCCGGCCAGACCTCGTTTACCTTTGCCAAGCGCATCGACTATGGCACCGACTACAACATCACCGTGCAGACCCAGCCAGCCCACATGACTTGCACCGTCAGTGGCGGAACCGGCTCGGCCGGTCACTACGTCAGTATCCAGGCATCGGTTTCCTGTGCGCGAAACGCGTACACGGTAGGCGGCACGGTGACTGGCCTGACCGCCGACGGCCTGATCCTGATCAACGGCAATGCGCAAACCACGGTGGCCAAAGGCAGCACGACCTTCACCCTGGCGTCGCCTGTTGCCGATGGCGACAAGTATGGCATCAGCGTATTTACCCAGCCAACCGGCTTGAAATGCACCGTGGCACCCAACACGGGCGTCGGTGTGATGGGTGAAGCAAACGTGACCACCGTGCAGATCGCCTGCAATCCAGGCTAAGACGTGGCGCTGGCAGCCGCGACGCGGCTGCCAGGAAGAGATATCACGAAAATATATATTTGATATTCGAAAGATAAATTGGAGTTATATGTGGCGATGCAGCATAATGCATCTGTCTCCTCCAACTCTTCCAAGAATTGGATTTAGCCCGCTTTCACCAGCGGGCTTTTTTTTGTCCAAAATTCCTCAGGCGGGTTTATCCAAGCCCGGCTGCAGCATCTGCACGATGCTGGAGAAATCCTGCTGCGCATAGCCGGCTTGCGCATGCATCTGGTACAGCTGGCGCACCAGCCCGCCCAAGGGCGTGGGCGCGTTCGCCGACAGGGCCGACTGCTGCGCCAGGCCCAGGTCCTTCAGCATCAGCGCCGTGCCGAAGCCGCCCGTGTAATTGCGCGACGCGGGCGTGCCGTCCATGACGCCGGGCCACGGGTTGTACACTTCCAGGGTCCAGTTGCGCCCCGAACTCTTGGCCATGATGTCGGACAAGACTTTCGGATCGAGGCCATGCGCCACGCCCAGGTTCAGCGCCTCGGCCGTCCCCGCCATCAGTATGCCCAGCAGCATGTTGTTGCAAATCTTCGCCACCTGGCCCGCGCCCGCCTCGCCCGCATGGAAGATGTTCTTGCCCATCTTTTCCAGCAGGGGACGCGCCTGCTGCAAGGCCGCCTCGCTGCCGCCGACGATGAAGGTCAGGGTGCCGGCCGCCGCGCCCGCCGTGCCGCCCGAGACGGGCGCATCGATCATGGCAAAACCGCGTTCGCTGGCCGCCTGCGCCACTTGCCGCGCCACGTCGGCGGCGATGGTGCTGCAGTCGATGAACAGGGCACCGGGCTTGGCCGAATCGAGCACGCCGCCTGCCGCCAGATACAGTTCCTGCACGTGCTTGTTGGCTGGCAGCATGGTGATGACGGCGTCCGCCGTCTGCACGGCTGCGCTTGCGGATGCGGCCGCCGTGGCGCCCGCCTCGACCAGCGACGCCACAGCCGCCGGCGCCAGGTCGAACACGGACACGTGGAAGCCGGCGGCCACCAGGTTGCGGGCCATCGGCGCGCCCATGTTGCCCAGGCCGATGAAAGCGATATGTTGCATATGTGTCTCCTGTTGTTCTTTTAATGCAGGTCGCGCAAAGGATGGCTATCCCATGGCGCCGTGAAATATTCATTGAGATACTTCTCGCTGACCTCGGCCAGGCTGGCCGGCTGCCACTGCGGCGCGTTGTCCTTGTCGATCAGCAAGGCGCGCACGCCTTCGCTGAAGTCTGCATGGGCGCAACATTGCACGGCAACGATCAGTTCTAGCTGAAACACTTGCGCCAGGCTCATGTGGCGCGTGCGTACACGCATGGCCCAGACCAGCGCGGCCGAAGTGGGCGCGCCCTTGTCCAGCGAGTGGGCCGCCTTTTGCAGCCAGACCGAATCGCCGTCATACGCGGCAATGGCGGCCACCACTTCGGCCAAGGTGGGCGCTTGCGTCAGCGCGGCGATGGCGTCGAAGTTGGCGCGCACTTCGGAGACGGGCAGCATGGATGCGGGAGCCGAGAAGCCGCGCAGCAGGCGGTCCAACTGCTCGCTGTTCGCCTGCGGACTGGCTTGCCATTGCGCCAGCGCCAGCGCGTCGAGCACCATGTTCCGCTCTTCCTGGCGCAGGAAATAGTCGCCCAGGCCCGCAAACAGGGCGTCGGCCGCGTTCAAGGGCGCGCCCGTCAAACCCAGGAACAGGCCGCTGCGCCCCGGCATGCGGCCCAGGAACCAGCTGCCGCCCACGTCGGGGAACAGGCCGATCGTGATTTCCGGCATGGCGATGCGCGTGCTTTCCGTCACGACGCGGTGGCTGGCGCCCGCCATCAGGCCCAGGCCGCCGCCCATGACGATGCCGCCGCCCCACACCAGCAGCGGTTTCACATAGGTATGGATGCGGTGGTCGAGCCGGTATTCCTCGGCAAAGAAGGCCAGCGCCTGCGGATTCGGCACGACACCGGGCTGTTCCACCACGGCCGAACGCAGGCTGCGCACGTCGCCGCCCGCGCAAAAGGCCTTGTCGGTCGACGAGTGCAGCACCACGCAGGCGACGGCGTCGTCAGCGGCCCAGCGCACGAGGGCGCCGTCGATGGCGCGGATCATGTCCAGGGTCAGCGCGTGCAGGGATTTGGGCGCATCGAGGGTGATGACGCCCAGCTTCATGCCGCCGGGACAGTCGCGCTCCTCGATTTTCACGGTTTCAAGCAAAGTCTCAACCATTCTTCCACTCCGCCGGACGTTTTTCCAGGAACGCTTGCACGCCCTCTTTCTGGTCTTGCGTATCAAACAGGCCCAGGAACAGGGTGCGTTCATCGGGCAGGGAATCGACGAGCGGATGGCTGCGCGCGCCCTGGATCAGGGTCTTGCATGCCGTCACGCTGCTCGGGCTCTGGCGCGCCACTTTGGCAGCCAGGGCCAACGCCGTGGCGGCAGCCTTGCCGGTTGGAACAACTTCCTCGACGAGGCCGATGGCCAGGGCCTTGGCCGCATCGACTCTCTCGCCGCATAAAATCATGCGCTTGGCCCAGCCTTCGCCCACCAGCCACGGCAAGTGCTGCGTGCCGCCCGCGCATGGCAGCAGGCCGACCGAGGCTTCCGGCAAGGCCATCTGCGCGTGTTCCTCGGCGATGCGGATGTCGCACGCGAGCGCGCATTCAAGACCGCCGCCCATGGCATAGCCATTGATGGCGGCGATGCTGACGCCGCGAAACGCGGACAATGCCTCGAACGCCTCGCCAAACGCGGCGGCCATGGCGAATGCCGTGTCCTTGTTACCGTCGGCAAACACGTTCAGGTCGGCGCCGGCCGAGAAGAACTTGGCGCCGCCGCCCGTGATCACGAGCGCGTACACGTCGGGATCGGCGTTCAGGTCGGCCACCAGCTCTTTCAGAGCGTTCAGGCTGGCCAGGGTCCACGTGTGGGCGGGCGGGTTGTCGAGAGTCACCAGGGCCGTGTGGCCACGGCGTTCCAGCAGTAAATTTGTATACACTTTGCTCATCGTAAGGTCTCCGTGGCGCCGTCTTTCAAAATCGCTCGCGCGACGATCAGGCGCATGATTTCATTCGTCCCTTCCAGGATCTGGTGCACGCGCGTGTCGCGCACGTGGCGCTCGAGCGGGTACTCGCGGATGTAGCCGTAGCCGCCATGCAATTGCAGCGCATCGTTGGCCACATTGAAACCCACGTCCGTGGCGAAACGCTTTGCCATGGCGCAATACGCCGTGGCGTCCGGGCTTTCCTGGTCCAGCTTCCAGGCAGCCAGGCGCACCATCTGGCGCGCCGCCACCAGTTCCGTCAGCATGTCGGCCAGCTTGAATTGCAAGGCCTGGAACTGGGCCAGCTCGCGGCCGAACTGCGTGCGCTCCTTCATGTACGCTTGCGCCCGCGTCAAGGCCGCCTGCGCCGTGCCCACCGAGCACACGGCGATATTGATGCGCCCGCCGTCGATGCCCTTCATGGCAATGGCAAAGCCTTCACCTTCCGCGCCCAGCAAGTTACCGACAGGCACTTTCACCTGGTCGAAGCTGATGATGCGCGTGGGTTGGCTGTTCCAGCCCATCTTTTCTTCTTTCTTGCCATACACGATGCCGGGCAGATTCGCCGGCACGGCAAAGGCGGAAATACCGGCCGCGCCCTCGCCGCCCGTGCGCGCCATGACGATCAGCATGTCCGTCTGGCCCGCGCCCGAGATAAACGCTTTCGTACCGTCCAGCACATAAAAGTCGCCCTCCTTGACGGCTTTCGTGCGCAAGGACGCCGCATCCGATCCTGACTGCGGTTCCGTCAGGCAATAGCTGGCCAGCTTCTGGCCGGCGGCCAGGGCCGGCACCCACTCGTCGCACAGGGCTTCCTGGCCCCAGCGCGACAGCATCCAGGTGGCCATATTGTGGATCGTGATGTAGGCCGTGGTCGAAGTGCAGCCGCCGGCCAGCTCTTCAAACACGATGGCCGCATCCTGGCGGGAGAGGCCCAGGCCGCCCCAGCGCTGCGGCGTGTACAGGCCGCAAAAGCCCATCTCGCCCGCCTTGGCGATGGTGTCCACGGGGAAGATCGATTCCGCATCCCAATGCGCCGCGTGCGGCGCCAGTTCGCCTTCGGCAAACGCACGCGCCGCCTGCTGGAACTCGCGCTGCTCGTCGCTCAGTTCAAAGTCCATGGCAGCTCCTTACTTGAGGCTGATGGTGGTGTTGACCTTGCCCACCGAGGCCGCATCCGTGAACCAGCGCTGGGTAATCGTCTGCGTCTGCGTGTAGAACAGCACGACCTGCTTGCCGAACGGGCCCAGGTCGCCCAGCTTGGAGCCGCGCGAGCCCGTAAAGCTGAACAGGGGAACGGGAACGGGAATCGGCACGTTGATGCCGACCTGGCCCACGTCGATTTCTTCCTGGAAATAGCGCGCGGCCGCGCCGCTCTGCGTGAACAGGGCCGTGCCGTTGCCGTTCGGATTCGCGTTGACGAGGGCTATCGCTTCGTCCAGGGTATCGACTTCGACGACGATCAGGACGGGGCCAAAGATTTCCTGGTCATACACGGCCATGCCAGGTTTCACGCCGGACAAAATCGTCGGGCCGACGAAGTTGCCGTTCGGATAGCCATCAACTTTCACGTCGCGGCCATCCAGAGTCAGCACGGCACCCTGCTCGATGCCCTTGGCGATCAGGCCGAACACGCGCTCTTTCGCGGCGCACGAGATGACGGGACCCAGGTCCGGGTTGTCCTTGCCCGCGCCCACCGTCAGGGTTTGCGCCTTGGCGGCCAGTTCCGGCAGCCACTCGCGCGCCTCGCCCACCAGCACGGCGACGGACGCCGCCATGCAGCGCTGGCCGGCCGCGCCGAAACCGGCGCCCAGCAACTGGTTCAGGGTTTGTTCTTTATTTGCATCCGGCAAGACGACGGCGTGGTTCTTGGCACCCATCATGCATTGCGCGCGCTTGCCGTTCAGGCTGGCGCGCTGGTACACATGCGTGCCCACCTTGCTCGAGCCGACGAAGGAAATGGCCTTGATGTCCGGATGGTCGCACAGGGCGTTGACCACATCTTCGCCGCCGTGGATGACGTTCAGCACACCGGCCGGAATACCCGCCTGCAAGGCCAGGCGCACGAGTTTTTCCGTCACGAGCGGGTCCTGCTCCGATGGTTTCAGCACGAAGGTATTGCCGCAGGCAATCGCCATCGGGAACATCCACAGGGGGATCATGGCGGGGAAATTGAACGGGGTAATGCCTGCGCACACGCCCAGCGGCTGCATCACGCTGTAGGTGTCGACGCCGCCGGCCACGTTTTGCGCGTATTCGCCCATCTGCAGGGTGCCGATATTAGCCGCATGTTCCACCACTTCCAGGCCGCGGAACACGTCGCCTTCCGCGTCGAGCAAAGTCTTGCCCTGTTCCATCGTCAGGGTGGCGGCCAGGTCGGCCATGTTTTCGCGGATCAGCTGCTGCAATTTCAAGAAAATGCGCGCGCGGGCGCCGATCGGCGTCTTGCGCCAGGTTTTGAAGGCGCGCTGGGCCGAGGCGATGGCCGCGTCGACTTCCTCCGGCGTGGCGAACGGCACCTTGGCCAGGACTTCCTGCGTGGCGGGGTTCACGACATCGCGCCAGACGGTGGTGCGGGATTCGACCCACTCGCCGTTGATCAAGAGGGGAACGGTCGGAATTGTGTTTTGCGTAGTCACTCGGAGTCTCCTGGTTGGTATAGGTCTGTTTGCATTATTCGCACAATCCAGCCTGCAAACAAGGCGTGAAAATGCGAGATAATGCAAAGACGAATCTGTTAATCTGCAAAGATTGTAAATTTGCAGATTCCACAAACGGGGAAGAGGAAACGCGATGGCAAAGGTTTTCATGGGCGTGCGCCTGCAGCGGCTGCGCGAGGAACGGCGCATGACGCAGGTGGCGCTGGCCAAGGCCCTGGGCATCTCGCCCAGCTACCTGAACCAGATGGAGCGCAACCAGCGCCCGCTGACGGTGCCGATTCTGTTACGCATCGGCACGGTGCTGGGCGTTGACCCGCAAATCTTTTCCGAACACGACAGCGCCAGCCTGGTGGCCGACGTGCGCGACGTGTTCGGCGAATTGCCCGACGCGCCGCCCACCTCGATGGCGGAATTGAAAATGCTGGTGGAAAACATGCCGGAACTGGCGCGCTCGATTTTGCTCTTGCAGCGGCGCTACCGCGTGATGGCGGAACGGGCCGATACGCTGGCCGCGCGCCTCGACGACGGCAGCCGCGGCGCCAGCTCGGCCGCGCCCTCCACGGACGAGGAAGTGCGCGAATACCTGAACCGGCGGCAAAACTATATCGATGAGCTGGACCGGGCGGCCGAACGGGTGGCAGGCGAACTCGATCCCTCCCTGCGCACGCTCGACGCGCTGCAAGGCCGGCTGCTGGAGCGCCACGGCATCCAGGTGCGCTTGTCCGATGGCGACGCGGGCATGGTGCGCAAGCACCGCTACGACGCGCAACACCATATCTTGTTTCTGCCCGACACCCTGACGGGCGGCCAGCGCGCTTTCCAGATGGCGGCGCAAATCAGCCTGCTCGAGCACAGCGACCTGATCGACGCCCTGGTGCTGGCGGCAGGACTCTCGGGCGCGGCCGCGCAGACGGGCGCGCGCCTGGCGTTTTCCAATTATTTCGCCGGCGCCCTCTTGATGCCGTACCAGCGTTTTTTACAGGCGGCGGAAACGCGCGCCTACGATATCGAGCGCCTGGCGCACCAGTTCGGCGTGGGCTTCGAGGCCGTGTGCCACCGCCTGAGCACCATGCAGCGCCCCCAGGCGGCGGGGCTGCCGTTTTTCTTCGTGCGCGTCGACCGCGCGGGCAATGTCTCGAAGCGCCAGTCGGCCACGGACTTTCACTTTTCACGGGTGGGCGGCACCTGCCCGCTGTGGATCGTGTACGACGCCTTCAGCCATCCGGGCCAGGTGCTGACGCAAGTGGCCAGCATGCCCGACGGCTGCACCTATTTATGGATCGCGCGCCAGGTCAGCACGGCGTCACCGGGCTTCCGCGCGCCGGGCAAGACGTTTGCCGTGGCGCTGGGCTGCGACATCTCGCAGGCGCACCGGCTGATCTATTCGAAGGGACTCGATTTGCACGACCCTTCCAGCGCCACACCCATCGGCACGGGCTGCAAGGTGTGCGAGCGCCAGAGCTGCCCGCAGCGGGCGTTTCCGTCGCTGCTGGCCCCGCCACCGGCATCGGCCTGATTTACTCGACGACTCTTGCCCGCAACGCGTCGAATGCGCGCGCAAATTCCGCGCGCCAGTCCCGCCGCGTGGACTCGTCTATCCAGGCCGCGTCCAGACCATTCAACATGAAGCCGCGCATGTCGTCGAGGCCGAAGCCGAATTCGCGCATCATCATCCAGGCGCCCGTCGGCGTCACGTGGTGCAGGGTCGGATCGTCCGTGTTCGGATGCAGTTTCAGGCCCAGCTTGGCCATGGCGCGGATCGGGTGATCGAGCGCCCAGCGCTCGGGCGCCAGTGTGCGCAGATAATACGAATTGGTGGGCACCACCGTAAACACCAGGCCCCGTTCCACGCAGCGCTGCGCCAGCTCGGGGTTGTCGACGATCGTGTAGCCATGGTCGACCCGGTCCACCTGCAATTCGTCTATCGCCGTCGCCACATTCATCCACGGCATGCCGAATTCGCCCGCATGCGCCGTGCACTTGAAGCCGGCGGCGCGCGCGGCGCGATAGGCTTCGATGAACAGTTCGGGCGGACGGTCGTTTTCGCGGTAGTCGATGCCGATGCCGATCACTTCCGGCGCGCGGTACGCCTTCATCCACTCCACCATCTGCACGGCTTCGGCGGGAGCCGCTTCACGGTCGATGCTGGGGATCAGACGGCCGATCACGCCAAAATCCCTTTGCGCGTCGCGGATGGCGGCCACGATGGCGTCTTGCGCCGACTCGTAGCGGATGCCCGACACGCGCACGGTGCCGGTCGGATTCCAGAAGAACTCCGCGTAGCGCACCCCGTGGCCATGCACGTCTTCCAGGTATTCGTAGGCGAGGCAATACAGGTCCGTCGGCGAGACGATCAGGTGCGCGTCGAGCGCGCGCAGCACGCGCAGCACGCCGACGGGCTTGTCGCCGCGTGTATAGAACGCGTCGATTTCCTCGGGGGTGACGACATTGCCCGTCTTGGCGGCCAGCGCGCGGAAAGTGGCTTGCCGCACCGTGCCGAACAGGTGGCAATGCAGCTCCACCTTCGGCATGGCGCGTAAAAACTGTTCGATGCTCAGGGGTGAATTAGACATGAAGCTCGTTTCGTAGTGAAGTGGGTCAGACGAGAATGGCGGCCAGGCGGCGCATCAGGCGCTCGATGGCGGCGGGGCCATCGGCCAGCATCGCCACTTGCGTGTTGATGGCGGCGCGGCGCGGCACGCGGAATTCGCACACCGTCATGCCGCGCGTCAGTTCGCCCGTCAATTCGATGGCCACGTGAGCCGGCTGGAACTGGAACAGCTGCGGCGCTTCCAGATACAGGGCCACCACCGGGTCGTACATGGGCATGGGCACGGAACCGTCGCTGCTGCGGATGCGCACATACGCTTCCAGGTAGCCGGCCAGACGCAGGGCGCGCGGCGTGCCGAGGGCGCGCAGGCGCTCCACTTCCGCATTCGTCACCAGGAGCTGGCGGCACAGGTTCAGGCCGAACATACGCAGCGGAATACCGGATTTGAACACCTGGGCGGCCGCTTCCGGGTCCGCATAGATATTGAATTCGGCCGCCGCCGTATGGTTGCCCTGGTCGGTCGAGCCGCCCATCAGGATGATTTCGACGATCTTGCCCGCGATATCGGGCGCGCGGGACAAGGCCGTGGCCAGGTTCGTCATCGGTGCGATCGCCATGATGGTGATCTGGCCGGGATGCTTGCGCACGGCGGCGATCAGCGCGTCGACGGCGTGGCCTGCAGCGTCACTGGCCGCACCGGGCGGCAGGATGTCGCCCGTGGTCGGCATGCCGCTGTCGCCGAGGATGCGCTGCGCCGTCTCGATGACGCCGGCCAGCGGTTCTTCGCAGCCGCGGTAGATCGGCACCGTCAAGCCGTCATGGGCCTTGATGCGCAAGGCGTTGTCGTAAGTGATGGCGACGGGTGCATTGCCCGCCACCACGCTCACGCCCAGCCACTCGATGTCGGGATTGCTGCCCAAGAGCAGCATCGTCAGCCAGTCGTCGAAACCGGGATCGGTGTCGAGCCAGATCTTTTTCAAGGGTTGGGTCATGATGGTTTCCAGTTAAAAAATCAGGCAGCCAATCAGGCAGCCAAACACAGGGCGCTGTCGGACGGCAGTACGAACGAGACGGCCGTGCCTTCGCGCCAGGCGGCGCCGCCGGCCGCGCAAATACCCTTGACCTGGCCCAGCGGCGTTTGCAGCAGGTATTCAACGGTGTCACCCAGGAAGCCGCGCGCCAGCACGGTGCCAGGGTACTGGCCTGCTACGTCGTCGGCGGCGCAGACGCGCACCTTGTCCGGACGCCAGCCCAGCACCGTGGTGCCGGCAGCGACGGGGGACGTGTACGGCAGGCTGGCACCGGCGTGGTGCAGCGCGCCGTCGCGGTAGTCGAACAGGTTCTCGAAGCCCATGAAGTTGGCCACAAAACGCGTGGACGGCGTATTGAAGACGGCTTCCGGCGCGGCCAGCTGCTCGATGCGCCCGCCGTTCATGACGACGATGCGGTCGGACAGGGCCAGCGCTTCTTCCTGGTCATGCGTCACGTACAGCATGGTGATGCCCAGTTCGCGCTGGATGCGGCGCAGCTCGGCGCGCATCTGCACGCGCAGCTTGGCGTCCAGGTTCGACAGCGGTTCATCGAGCAGCAGCAGGGCCGGTTCGACGACGATGGCGCGCGCCAGCGCCACGCGCTGCTGCTGGCCGCCCGACATCTGCGCCGGCAAACGCGTCTCGAACCCCGTCAGTCCCACGGCGGCGATCACGGCTTCCACTTTCGTTTTCAGCAGCGCCGGCGCCACCTTGCGCAGGCGCAGGCCGAAAGCGATGTTGTCGTACACGTTCAGGTGCGGGAACAGCGCATACGACTGGAAGACCATGCCGATATTGCGTTTATTCGGCGCCAGCTTGCCGATTTCGCGGCCGTCGAGCACGATGCGGCCCGACTGCAGCGGCATCAGGCCGGCAATGGCGCGCATGGTGGTGGTCTTGCCGCAGCCGCTGGGGCCCAGCAGGGAAATCAGCTCGCCCTGCTCGACGTGCAAGTCCAGGTCTTTCACGGACGTCGTGTTCTTGGCGTAGCCGAGGTTCAGCTTGTGCAGTTCCAGATAACTCATCGTGTGTTGCCTCTTACATGTATTTAGAAATGCCCAGCACCTTCTCGGTCACCATCACGAAGGCCATGGTGAACAAGACCAGCAAGGTCGACAGGGCAGCGATCGACGGATCGAAACTGTTTTCCATATGGCCCAGCATCTCGATCGGCAAGGTGCTGATGCCGGGGCCCGTGAGGAACAGCGAGACGGGCACCTGGTTGAACGAGGTGACGAAGGCGAGGAAGAAGGCGGCGATCACGGCGTTGCGGATATTCGGCAGCACGATCATGAAGAACGCGCGCAGGCGCGACGCGCCCAGGGTGATGGCCGCGTCCTCGATATCGACGCGCAAATTCACCAGGCTGGCGTACACGACGCGCACCGAGTACGGAATCAGCAGCGCGATATGGCCGATCAAGAGGCCCACGTACACGGGCGCATTGATCGTCAGCACCAGGTGGTGCAGCAAGCCCAAACCGACCAGGATGGCGGGAATGATCAGCGGCGATGTCAGGATTTGCCGGATGGCGCCGATACCGGGCGGCGGCATGCGCGAAAACGCATACGCGACGGGGATGCCCAGCAACAGCGCGATGACGGTGGCGATCAGGCCGATTTCCAGGCTGGTCTGGAAGGCGCGGCGGAACTCGGGCGCAGCCCACACTTCGAGGATCCAGCGCAGCGAATACGATTCGGGCGGGAACGCCAGGGTTTCGCCGCCGGAAAAGCCCGCCAGCACGACGATGGCGAAGGGGCCCAGCAGGAACAAAAACACCAGCCACAGGACGGCGCGCGAGAATAAGCTTTCTTTCATACGGAGCTCCGGCTCGAGGAAATACGTTTAAGGCCGGCATTCACCAGCAGGGTCATGCAGACGAGGATGACGGCGATCACATTCGCGGCACCGAAATCGCTCTCCACGCTGACCTTCTGGTACAGCAGCGTTTCCAGCATCAGCACCTTGGTGCCGCCCAAGAGGGCCGGCGTCACGTAGGCCGTCACGCAGCCCGTAAACACCAGCGTGCCGCCGACCACCAGGCCTTCCTGCGTCAGCGGCAGGGTGACCTTGCAGAATACTTGCCATGGATTCGCGCCCAAAGTCGCCGCGGCCGGTTCCACGTCGCGCGGCAGGTTTTCCAGCGCGCCCGCCAGCGACATCAGCATCAATGGCAGCAGCAATTGCAGCAGGCCGACAAAGACGGCGAATTCGCTGAACAGCAAACGCAGCGGCTCGTCCGTGAAACCCATGTTGACGAGCGCCGCGTTGAGGGCGCCGTTACGGCCCAGCAGCACGATCCACGCATAGGTACGCGCGATCGGCGAGACCATCAGCGGCAGAATCATCATGCCGACCACCAGACCGCGCCACTTCGGCGACACGCGCGCCACGGCTTGCGCGGCCGGATAGCCGAGGATAATGGAAGCGAGCGTCACCAGCGCGGCGATGCGCAGGGTGCGCCAGAAGATGGTGCGGTTGAATTCCTGCGAGAAGAATGCAACGAAGCGCTCAACACCCCACTGCATGCCGTCGCCGACGCGGAAGGCGTCGATCAGCAAGGCCAGCACGGGCAGCAGGAAGCAGACGACGATAAAGATCAGCGCGGGCAGGACCAGCAGCAGTCCCAGGCGCTTTTTTGGATCAGCAAACATGGTGTTTTCTCCTCGTCACCACTATTTGCTCATGGCCTTGTTCCACTGCGTCATCCAGTTGCTGCGCTGTTTGATGATGGTTTCCGGCTTGACGAACTTCAGCGAGCTGATTTGATCGGCGCCATAGGTATTGAATTGCGCGGCCGCCACCGACAGGCGCACGTCCTTGTTGACGGGCGAGTCGACCAGATTGGTCGCCAGCTGCGTCTGCACTTCCTTGGACAGCCAGAAATCCATCAGCTGGTAGGCCAGGTCCGCATTCTTCGACCCGGCAACGATGCCCATCACGTTCATGCCGGCCGCCTGGCCTTCGGCCGGGATGCTCCACTTCAGGGGCAGGCCCGTCTTGAGCATTTGCGACCAGGTAAAGCGCGCCACGGGCGCGGCCCAGATTTCATCCTGCGCAAACAGGGCGGCCAGCTGCGCGCTGTTTTTCGAGAACGTGACGACGTTGCCCTTCATGCCGACGATCTTCGCAAAGCCCGTGGCGTAGTCGTCCGTCTTGCCGCCCCAGGCCGCGTCGGCCATGCGCAGCATCAAGGGACCCTGCGTGGTGCTCACGTCGGGGAAGGCCACGCGGCCCTTCAGTTCGGGGCGCCACAGGTCCTTCCAGGACGTCAGCGGGGCAACCTTGTCGCTGCGGTACACCAGGCCGACCGAGTACAGCGTGTAGCCGACGGCGAAGTTGCCGCCGATGGGGTTTTTCGCCACGTCATACAGGGCTTTGTAATTGCTCAGTTTGGAATAATCCATGGGCTGGATCACGCCCTTCTGCGCCGCTTCCAGCATGCCGGAATCGGACAGCAGCACCAGGTCGATCACCGGGTTCTTGGCGTGCACCACCAGCTTGGCGATGCGGTCCGCGTTATTCCCCGTTTCCACCTTGATATCGCACCCGCATTTGGCCTTGAACGGCTCGTACACATACTTCATGAACAAGGGCTGGGCAATCGGATAGGCCGAAATGACCAGCTCGCGTTTTTCCGCGTGGGCGGCGTTGGCCAGCAAGCCTAGGCTCAACGCCAACATGAGGTGCTTTTTCAAGATGCTTCCTTTCAGGGGGCGGCGCTGCGGAACAGCGCCTGTAAAGATGAATCAGAATCAGAAATAATGTCGCATGCCAACGATCAGCACGCTTTGCGTCTTGCCGCCCGAGGCGCCGAAGCCGAACACGCGGGCGAACGTCGCATCGCCGGCCGCTTTCTGGTAGCTCCAGGTGATGGCGACATCGGTGCGCTTGGACAGGAAGTAATCGGCCTGGAAGTTAACCTGATGCCATTTCGGCGTCTTGTTGATCACGTCATATTTACCAGTCGTATAGAAATACGACGCGCCCAGGTTCAACGCTTCCGTCAGCTTGTGGTTCACGTTCAAGTCCACGTTCTGCAGGGTCAGATTGCTTTGATCCAGGTAGTGGTAGCGCACATTGGTGTACAAGGCGCCAAACTTGGTCTTGCCCACATTATAAAAGCCTCCCGTGCCGGCGATGGCCTGGCTGTCCACGCCGGCGCCCTTGACGGCGCTCTTGTTGAAGATCAACAGGGAACTGGCATAATCATTGCCGATGGCGCCATTCGGCGCATCGGGGCTGTTCGGGCGATCCATCTTGGTGTAGGCGACGGCCCAGCTGAAGGCATCGACCTTGTAGCCGGCACCCATGCTGTAGACGCGGTTGCGGTTCGAATCTTCCGGGTTCTCGCTGAAACCATACAAGCCCGTGAACGACAGGTTGCTGATATTCGGGCTGACATACTTGACGGCGTTTTGCACGCGCAGGTTGTTGTAGCCATTGTCGTTGTCGCCGATGTGCACGCCGTTACTGGCGATGACCACGGGACCCAGCAGATCCTTGACGGCTTCGTACTGGCGGCCGAGGGTCAATGTGCCCTTGTCATTGCTGGACAAACCCACATACGACTGGCGGCCGAACAGACGGCCGCTTTGCGAAGCCGTGCCCGTCATCACGTTAAAACCGTTTTCCAGCACGAAGATAGCCTTGGTGCCATCGCCCAGGTCTTCCTGACCGCGGAAACCGATGCGGGGATTCTGATTCGTGCCGCTCAGCGCATGCGTGCGGCTGCCTTTGCCCTCATCCGACACATAGCCGATACCGGCCGACAGCAGTCCATACACTTGCACGCTGCTTTGCGCCTGCGCCGCGCCCTGCGCCGCCAGCAAGCCACCCACTACCATCGTTCCCGTCATCCATTTGTTCATCGCCGCCACCCTAAAAAGAATAAACCCTGAGTTTTTTTGGAATTATTTTATTGATGCATCCCTTGCATGGCGCGCCGCCGCACGTGCCGGCACCGCATTCCAGGCGCTTCTCCTGAATATTGTTGCTTTCAAGACAAGTAAGGACCAGTCCAGAATATGGTAAATTGCGGGATAAGAAAATTTGTTTATTTTTATAAATCCATTACTTTTTCTAATAAGCAACGCCCATGCATGAACTGAGCAAGAAAATTTCCTTACGACATTTACAAGCGTTTTCCACCCTAGCCCGGGTAAACAGCTTCAGCAAGGCTGCACAGGAATTGTGCGTGACCCAGCCGGCCCTCAGCGCGTCGATCAAGCTGCTGGAAAATCAATTGGGAAAAAAGTTGTTTAACCGCACAACCCACCAGTTGGAATTGACGCGCGAAGGCAAGCTGGCGCTCGACTACGCTACGCATTTATTGAATACGGCGAGCAATACCTTTGCCGATATCCAGCGCGCCATCGGCAGCGGCCGGCACCGCATCCGCATCGGCGCGATTCCCTCTGCCATGGCGATGACGGCCGTCGTGGTGGCGCGCTACTGCGAGCAGCATGGCGATGAGGTGGAAATCGTCCTGTCGGACATGCCCAACGACGGCTTGCTGCATGCGCTGCATTCGGGCCAGCTGGACTTTTGCGTGGGCATCGAGGTGCCCGGTTCCGTCTCGCTGGAAAGCGTGGGCTTGTTCGAAGACGAGCTGGTCTTGGTGACGGCGGGACGCCATGCGCTGGCGCCGCTCAAGGAAGTGCGCTGGGAACAGCTTGCGGGCCAGGAGATCGTCGTGTTTACCAAGGGCAGCATCTGGGAGTTCGCCTCGAGCGCCCTGCGCCAGCATGGCTTGAGCCCGTCAAACCTGTACCAGATGATCCACAGCGAATCGCTGTACGGCGTGGTGCGCGCCGGCATCGCCGTGGGTATCATGCCCAGCCTGTACACGACGTTCCTCAACGACGAGGACCTGCATGTGGCGCCCCTGCGCCAGCCCACGTGCAAGCGCAAGATCGCCTTGATGCGGCGCAATGAAATCAGCCGCAACCACCATGTCGATGATTGCTTTTCAGCCCTGCGACAGGATTTGCAGCAGGTCGATCAGTGGTTTTAAGTTAAAACTCAAGCAGGTGCCTTCAGCAGATTCGCCAGCGCCACGTATTGCTCCAGGCCCACCGTTTCCGGACGCAGGGTCGGGTCGATGCCGGCCGCCTTGATCTGCTCTTCCGTAAACATGCCGGCTAGGCAGTTGCGGATCACCTTGCGGCGCTGCGAGAAGGCCTTCATGACTACCGCTTCCAAAGTGGCCTGGTCGCAGGCCAGGCGCTCGGCCACGGGAATCATGCGCACGATGGCCGACTCCACTTTCGGCGGCGGATCGAAGGCCGTCGGCGGCACGATGAACAGCAGCGACATCTTGTAGCGCCATTGCAGCATCACGGACAGGCGGCCATACGCCTTGCTGCCCGGTTCGGCCACCATGCGTTCGACCACTTCCTTTTGCAGCATGAAATGCTGGTCCTGCACCAGCGGCGCGAAGTCCGCCAGGTGGAACAGCAGGGGGCTGGAAATGTTATATGGCAAGTTGCCCACGATGCGCAGCTTCTGACCGGCTGGCACGGGGATTTGCGCGAAATCGAATTTCAGCGCGTCGCCCGAATGGATCGTCAGCTTGGCCGGATTAAACGTTTTTTCCAGACGCACGATCAGATCGCGGTCCAGTTCCACCACATGCATCTGTTTCAAATGGCGCAGCAGCTGCTCCGTCATGGCGCCCAGGCCGGGGCCGATCTCGACCATGGCATCGTCCGGCTGCGGCCCGATGGCGGCCGTGATGTCGTCGAGGACGAAGCGGTCATGCAGGAAGTTCTGGCCAAAGCGTTTGCGGGCAACGTGTTTCATAATGTGTTTTCTATCAATGCGGTAAAGCCGGCACAGGCCGGCGGGATCGTTGAGCAGGCAGCGTCGGGTTACGCCTTGCGGCTAACCCGACCTACGCTCTGGTCGGGGTGCTGGCGCGCAGCATGTCGAGCGCCGTTCGCAGGGCCTGTTCCATGCTGTGGCAATCGGCCAGGCCCAGTCCTTGCGCGGCCAGGTCCAGCGCCGTGCCATGGTCGACCGAAGTGCGGATCAGCGGCAAGCCCAGGGTGATATTGATGCCGCGCCCGAAGGTCGCGTATTTCAGCACCGGCAAACCCTGGTCGTGGTACATGGCCAGCACGCAGTCGGCGTCCGCCAGATATTTTTGCTGGAACAAGGTGTCGGCCGGGTACGGTCCGCGCGCATCGATGCCGCGCGCTTGCGCCGCGGCAATCGCCGGGGTGATGACATCGATTTCCTCGCGTCCCAGATACCCGCCCTCGCCCGCGTGCGGGTTCAGGCCGGTGACGAGGATGCGCGGCGCGGCGATGCCGAATTTCTGTTGCAAATCAAGCTGGAGAATATCCAGGGTGACGGCCAGGCTGTCCATCGTGATGGCAGCGGACACGTCCTTCAATGGCAAATGCGTGGTGGCCAGCGCCACGCGCAGGGTCGGCTGGCCGTGGCCCGGTTCGCCGGCCAGCATCATCACCACTTGCGGCGTGCCGGTTTTTTCTGCCAGGTATTCCGTATGCCCGGAAAAGGCCACGCCCGCGTCGTTGATCGTGCTCTTTTGCAAGGGGGCCGTGACCATGGCGCCAAACCAGCCCGCCTGGACACCTTCCACGGCCGCGTCCAGGGTAGCGAGCACGGAACGCCCGTTTTCCTTGTCCAGCACGCCAGGAATGACATTGTTCACAGTGGGAATATCGATCACGGCCAGGCGGCCGGGACCGAACTGGGGCAAGCCGCTGTTGCGCACGGCTTGCAGCGACAGCGCCGCCAGGCGGATCTCCGGATCGATCAGGCTGGCCGTCAGCGCCAGGAGGGCGGCGTCGCCCAGCAGGATGCAGTTGACTTCATTGCGCATGGCCCAGGCCGCGCGTATAGAGATTTCCGGGCCGACACCGGCCGGTTCGCCACAGGTGATGGCGATGGCCGGACGGCGTGCAAGGGGCAAGTTACTCATGCGCAATGAATCAGCAGCATTACTGGTCGTCCGCGCGGAATTCGACGTAAGCACGGTCGCGCACTTCGCGCGCCCAGTTTTCCGTCGCTTCTTCCAGCTTGCGTTCGCGCAAGGCATTGCGTGCGGCAGCACGTTTCTTCTCTTTCGAGACGTCGTCGCTCTTACGTTCCAGCACTTCGATCAGATGGAAGCCAAAGCTCGATTCGATCGGCTGGCTCACTTCGCCCGGTTTCAGCGCATTCATCGCCGTTTCAAATTCCGGCACGGTGTCGCCCGGATACAGCCAGCCCAGGTCGCCGCCTTTGGCCGCGGAACCGTCGTTCGAGAACAAACGGGCCAGGTCTTCGAACTTGGCGGCCTTGTTGTCGAGACGTTCTTTCAATTCCAGCAATTTACGCTTGGCTTCGGCCGCCGACAGGGTTGGCGTCACTTTCAGCAGGATATGGCGGGCATGCGTCTGCTGCACGGCGGCGACAGCTTGTGCCTCGGCAGCGCTGCGGCGGTCCACCAGTTTCAGGATATGGAAGCCCGTGTTGCTCTTGATGATAGGCGTAATCTGGCCCGGCTTCAATTTCAGCAGCTGTTCCGTGAACAGGGGCGGCAGGCGGTCGCTCTGGCGCCAGCCGATATCGCCGCCGCTCAGCGCATCGCTGGCGTCGGAATAGGTGGCGGCCATCTTGGCGAAATCGGCGCCCGTGCGCAGCTGGCGGCTGACTTCTTCGGCGCGCGCGCGGCGTGCGGCGATTTGTTCGGGGCTGGAATTTTCCGGAATGCGCACGAGAATTTGCGCCAGGTTCAGCTCCACCTGTTCGCTGGCTGCCGCTTTTTCCGCTTCCAGGAAGTTATCCACTTCGGAATCGGAAATCTGGATCTTGGCGTCGACTTCGTGCTCGCGCAAACGCTGCATGATGATTTCATCGCGGATTTCTTCGCGGAAGGTCGCAAACGGCGTGCCTTCCTTTTCCATCTGGTTGCGCAGCTCTTGCACCGTCATCTTTTGCTGTTCAGCAATACGGCCAATCGCGCGGTCCAGGGTCAGGTCATCCACGCGCACGCCCATTTCCTTGGCCAGCTGCATTTGCGCGCGCTCGACAATCATGCGTTCGAGCAACTGGCGGCGCAGGTCGGCAGGGTCGGGAAGCGGGATATTCTGCGCTTTCATGCGCTGCTCCACGCTCTTGATGCGGGCCGCCACTTCATTGCGCGTGATCACATCGTCATTGACGACAACGGCGATGGAGTCGATGGTCTGGCCACTGCTCGACGCAGGGGGCGTGAAGCCCTTGACTGGCGCTGGGGCAGCGGCAGCGGGCTTGGCCGCAGGCGCTGGCGCAGCCTGTTGCGCCCAGACACTACTGGTCGTTGCGCCGGAAATGGCGCACAACAAAACCGTTGCAATTTTGAGTTGGTGCATACTGGCATTACGCATAATGTGTAGAGCGCTCATGAGTTCAGGTGAATAAAAAAACCGGTTTGTGCCAGCGCCGGGGACACCGGCGGCGGCAACGGTGACTATCTTAACGGAGTGGCTGGCTCAATGTCTGGTAACCAGGGATAGTTTTTGTAAAAGTTTCCAGGCCATTCGCACCCAGGCCCAGCCCACTCGACAAGCCCGTCAATTCCAGCTGGAAGAAGATCGGCGTCGAGACAGTCTTGGTCGTCGTCACGAAACGCTGCGCCCCCATGCGGAACACCCAGCAGTCGCCCTTGTATTCGAGGCCGACCAGGCTTTCCAGTATGCTGCGATCCTTGATGGAGTAACTGATGCGGCCCACGCCATACAGGCGGTCCGTCAACGGCCACTGCGTCGACACTTCCGCATTACGCAGCACGCCACGTTGAAAACGGTTACTGAAATTCAATACTTTCTTGGCAGCAGGCTGATATTGGAAGGTGTAGTTGTAGCTCATCAACTGGCGATCGCTGGGATTGTACTGCACCAGGCTGTCGACGGCCCAAGTCTCGGACACCCGGCCCGTTGCGGCCAGCAGGATATCGGAACGCGACTGGTTGACGGGCGTCGTCGAATTGAGCTGCACGCGCTGGTCGGCAAAATAGAAACGCTGGCCGAAGGTCAGGCGCATGCGCTCCGTGCCGTCCGATTGCAGGAAGCGCGATACGACGGCGGCCGTGACCTGGTTGGCGTCGCCGATGCGGTCGCTGCCGACAAAACGGTTTTCCGTGAATATCTGCGTCAGGTTGAACGTGCCATCGGCCGTATCGAAGTTCGGAAACTGCGACTGGTCGCGGTACGGCGTGTAGACGTAGAACAGGCGCGGCTCCAGGGTTTGCGTGCCGCCCTTGGTGCCAAACAGATTCGTGTCGCGTTCAAACACCAGGCCGCTGTCGACCGAGAAGGTCGGCACGGCGCGCGTAAACGAGGTCGTTTTAAACAGCGCCTTGGTCCGGGCGTCATTGTCGAGCTGATACGCGCTGGCATTCAGCATCAGCTTGGGCGTGATGAAGTAGCCAGGGCGCATGATGGGAAAACTCACCTGCGGCACGGCCACGAGACGCGAGCCTTGCACCTGTGTCGGATGCGCGAAGCGCGTCGCTTCCGCGTCAAAGGTCCAGTCGAAACCGCCCCAGACATCGTATTTGCCAGCATGGAAGTTCACCGCCGGCAAACGGTCATACGGGCGTGGCACGACCACGTTGGGATCGGGATCCTGCAGCACCTGGTAATTCTGCACGCGCGCCGTCAGGCTCCAGTCCTCGGTACGATAATCGGTGCGCAATTCGCGCAGCAACTGGCGCTCGGTGGCGGTGGCGACGGTTTTCGAAAAATCGTTCGGGTAATTATTGTCCGACGCCTCGCGCAGATCCCAGCTGTAACTCCAGCCCTTGGCCAGCGCCTGCTCATGCTTGGACTTGATCATGTAGCGGTTGGTCTTGGTCTGCTTGTCGTTCGGCAAAAATTCAAACGACGTTTCACCGCTGTACAAGCCGGCATCCGTCTCGCCCATGTAGCGGCCCGTCGCACCGAGCTGGATGCCGCGCCGCTGGATGTAGCGCGGATACAGAGTCAGGTCGCGGTTCGGCGCGATGTTCACGTAATACGGCATCAGCAGCTCGAAACCGTTCTTCGAGGCAAAGCCCGGCGTGGGCGCCAGCCAGCCCGAGCGGCGCGCACCCGACAACGAAAACGACATGCCCGGCGTGCCCAGGATCGGCACGTCCTTGAAATAGATGATGGTCTTGCTGCCGGTGCCCACGTCGCGGCCCGTATCGAGGTTCAAGGTGCTCGATTTCAGGTACCAGTCCGGATTCGGCCCTTCGCAGGTACTGTAGGTGCCTTCGATAACATTGGCTTCGTCTGGATTGATGAAGTCGACGCGCTCGGCCTTGCCCTGGCCGCCGCCCACTGCGAAGCGGTAAGTCGGGTTGAGCAGGAAACCCTTGCCGGTCTCCATGTTCAGCTTCAGGACGTCACCCGTGTAGTAATCGCCGAAACGCCACATCTTGATATGGCCCTCGGCGTCGAACTGATCTTCAACTTGTTTGTAACAAGCTGTATCGGCCGTCATTTTTGTGGTTTTTCCGCGCTCAATCACGACATTCTGGTCGAGATTGATCTCTCTTTCCGGTCGACCGTTCATGCTGTTCGCCGTCATGACGGTAGGCGCGTCGGGATCTTCCACATGAACCGGACGCGGTGCTTTCTGGGCGTGGACAGGCACCGTCGTGGCGGCGACGAGCGCGCTGATGGCGAAAGCCCAGCGCTGCGAAGGGGGGGAGGCCGAAAACCAGCTCATGAATTGGAAGGGGCAAGCACCATTGACAGGCGATTTTTTGATTTGAATCCCTTATTATATGGGAATACGCACCATCAACCCGATTCCACAGGCCGCTTAATGTCATTCTCCCCCAATTCCTCCACCGCGCCGGTCTCCGCCGACGCTCGCCTGACCCTGTTGAAAGCCTGGTTGACCTCGCTTAACCTCGTCGCGCCCGAATCCGCCCGCCCAGCTTCCAGCGATGCCAGTTTCCGCCGCTACTACCGTCTCGATGTGCTGCCAGGTAACACAACATTGCCAGGAAAGACACTGATCGCCATGGATGCGCCGCCCGAGCGCGAAAACGTGCCCGCCTTTGTCAAGGTGGCCGGCTTGCTGAAAGGCGCCGGCGTGTCCGTGCCCGAAATCATCGCGCAAGACCTGGAACAGGGCTTCCTGCTGCTGTCCGACCTGGGCACGACCACGTATCTGGACGCCCTGAACCACGACAACGCCAGCGTGCTGTACGCCGAAGCGCTGGAATCCTTGATGAAAATCCAGCTGGCCAGCGCCCCCGACGTGCTGCCCGAATTCGACCGCGCCTTCATCCTGCGCGAAATGAATCTGTTCCCGGAATGGTTTATCGGCAAGCACCTGGGCGCCACCTTGACGGATGTGCAACAAACCCAGCTGGACAAGGTCTTCGAAGCCATCACGGCGAATATCTTGTCGCAGCAGCAAGTATTCATGCACCGCGACTACCATTCGCGCAATTTGATGCACATCAACGATGGTTCGATCCCCAATCCCGGCATCCTCGACTTCCAGGATGCCGTCTTCGGTCCCGTCACCTACGATATCGCCTCGCTGCTGCGCGACGCATATATCCAGTGGGACGAGGAACTGGTGCTCGACTGGGTGATCCGCTACTGGCAGCGCGCCAAGCAGCTGGGCTTGCCGGTGAATCCCGACATCGATGCCTTCTACCGCGATTTCGAATTCACGGCCCTGCAGCGCCACCTGAAAATCCTCGGCCTGTTCGCGCGCCTGAACTACCGCGACGGCAAGGATCTGTACATGGGCGACCTGCCGACCGTGCTCGACTACGTGCGCAAGACGGCCAACCGCTACACGGAACTCAAGCCGCTGGTGCGCTTATTGGACGCCCTGGAAAACAAGACCCCACAAGTGGGCTATACATTCTGATGACTTCAGAGCAATTTACAAAATAAATCAGAAAACGAGTATTCCATGAAAGCCATGATCTTTGCCGCAGGCCGCGGTGAACGGATGCGTCCGCTTACCGATACCTGTCCCAAACCGCTGCTGAAAGTGCGCGGCCGTCCGCTGATCGTCTGGCATGTGCTGAACCTGGTGCGCGCCGGCATCACGGACATCGTCATCAACCATTCCCACCTGGGCCACCTGATCGAGGAAACCCTGGGCGACGGCAGCGCGTATGGCGCGCGCATCGCGTACTCGCCCGAGACCACGCCGCTGGAAACGGCGGGCGGCATCGCCCAGGCGCGCCACTTGCTGGGCGAGGAACCGTTCCTCGCCATTTCCGGCGACATCTATTGCCCGTATTTCGATTTCAAGCAAGTGCTCGACGTGCTGGCCGACAAGGATGTGCTGGGCACGCCGTATCCGGCCGACCAGCGCGACATCGCCTGGACCTACCTGGTGCCCAATCCCGACTTCCATCCCAAGGGCGATTTCGGCCTGACCTTGTTCGCGATCAACAATACGGACGAGACCAAGTGGACCTTCGCCAATATCGGCGTGTACCGTCCTGAAATGTTCGACGGCATCGCGCCCGGCAGCCACGCCAGACTGGGCGATTTGCTGCGCCAGTACGCGGACCAGGGCCGCGTAGGCGGCGAAGTCTATACCGGAGAGTGGACGAATGTGGGTACGCCGGCACAGCTCGACGTACTCAACGGCGTCACGGCCAAGGCCAGCGCAACATGATGGCCAATTACGCGGCACGGCGCGCGGCGCTGCTGGCGCAGATGCTGCCGGGCAGCGTCGCCATCCTTGCCACGGCGCCCGAAGTGCCGCGCAACAGCGATTGCGATTATCCGTACCGTCACGACAGCTATTTCTATTACCTGAGCGGCTTTACGGAACCCGACAGCGCACTGGCGCTGGTGGCCGCCAGCGCCACAGCCCCGGCGCGCGCCATCCTGTTTTGCCGCGCCAAGAATACGGAGCGCGAAATCTGGGACGGTTTCCGCCACGGCCCCGAGGCGGCGCGCATCAGCTTCGGCTTCGACGCCGCCTTCCCCATCGAGGAACTCGACGTCGAAATGACGCGCCTGCTGGCCGACTCTCCCGCCATCTACTATGCGCTGGGCGGGAGCCTTGATGCGCAGGTGAAGCTCTGGCGGCACAACGTGCGGCAAAAGGCCCGCAGCGGCGTCACGGCGCCCGCCATGGCGCATGACATCAATGGCATGCTCGACGCCATGCGCCTGCTGAAAGACACGCAGGAACAGCAGCTGATGCGCCGCGCCGCCGCCATTTCCAGCGCCGCGCACGTACGCGCCATGCGCGCCGCGCGGCCCGGCCTGCACGAATATGCGCTGGAAGCGGAGCTGCTGTACGAATTCCGGCGCAGCGGCGCGCAGTTTCCCGCCTATTCCTCCATCGTCGCGGGCGGCGGCAACGCCTGCATCCTGCACTACAGCGCCAATGACGCGGTATTAAAAGACGGCGAGCTGGTCTTGATCGACGCCGGCTGCGAACTCGATGGCTATGCCTCGGACATCACGCGCACCTGGCCCGTCAACGGCCGTTTCAGCGGCCCGCAGCGGGCGCTGTACGAGCTAGTGCTGGCGGCGCAACAGGCGGCGCTGGACATGGTGCGCCCCGGCTTGCCGCACAGCGCCATCCACGAAGCGGCCGTGCAGGTGCTGGCGCAAGGTATGCTGGACCTGGGTTTGCTGGACCGGCAAAAAAGCGGCAGCGTGCAGGACGTCATCGCCAACAAGGCCTATATGCCCTTCTACATGCACGGCACCAGCCACTGGCTGGGCATGGACGTGCACGACGTGGGCGCCTACCGCGACACGGATGCGCCCGGCAAGCCTTGGCGCGCTTTGGCACCGGGCATGGTGCTGACAGTCGAACCGGGCATCTACGTGCGTCCGGGTACGGGCGTGCCGGAGCAGTTCTGGCACACGGGCATCCGCATTGAAGACGATGTGCTGGTCACGCCGCAAGGCCATGAAGTCTTCAGCTCGGCGCCCAGGAGCGTCGCTGAAATCGAACAACTGATGTCACAGGATTAACCCCGCCGCATGCATACACCGTCCACTTTCGATTTCGCCATCTGCGGCGCAGGCCCCGTCGGCATGGCCCTGGCCGCCCTGCTGGTGCAGCGCGGCAGCCGCGCCGCCGGCATCGCCCTGCTCGACGCCAAATCCATCGAACAGGCCCGGCGCGACCCGCGCACCATCGCCCTGTCGCACGGCAGCCGCCAGATACTCGAAGAAGCGGGCGCCTGGCCCGTCGAGGCGACGCCTATCCACCAGATCCACGTCTCGCGCCGCGGCCAGTTCGGGCGCAGCCTGATGGACCGCAGCGAGCATGGCGTCGAGGCGCTCGGCTACGTGGCCCGTTACGGCGCCGTCGTCAGCGCGCTGGCCGACGTGTGCGAGCGCCTGGGCGTGGCCAGCCTGCGTCCGGCGCTGGTGACGGGCAGCGCGGAGGATGCCGATGGCGTCAGCGTGCAGCTGGAACAGGAAGGCGCCGCCTCGAGCTTGCGCGCCAGCCTGCTGGTGCAGGCCGAGGGCGGCCTGTTCGGCCAGCAACCGGAACGCGCCGTCAGCCGCGATTATGGCCAAAGCGCCATCATTGCCCATGTGCGTACAAGCGCTCCCATCGCGCATCGCGCCTACGAGCGCTTCACCGACGAAGGTCCGCTGGCGCTGCTGCCGCAGGACGACGGCTACGCGCTGGTGTGGTGCGTGCCGCCCACGCGCGCCGAACAATTGCTGGCCCTGGACGACGCTGCCTTCCTGGCCCGCCTGGGCGCCGCCTTCGGCAGCCGCCTGGGAAGCTTTACGCACACGACGGCGCGCCTGGCCTATCCGTTGGGCCTGAACGCGCAGGCGAGCGGCACGGCGCGCACGGTCGCCATCGGCAATGCGGCGCAAACCCTGCATCCGGTGGCGGGACAGGGCTTGAACCTGGGCCTGCGCGACGCTGCCGTGCTGGCCCGCGTGCTGGCGCAGGACAGCAGCCCGGCCGGGCTGGAACGCTACGCCAGCCTGCGCCAGGCCGACCGGGGCCTGACCGTGCGCGTCACCGACACCATGGCGCGCATCTTCACGGGCAGCGCCCCCACGCAAGGCTTGCTGGGCCTGTCGCTGGGCTTGTTAGACGTTTTCAGCCCCGCGCGCAAAAGCCTGGCCACCCTGATGATGTACGGCCGCCGCTGAACCTTAACAATAAGTAAAGGGCACGGGCGAAAAAGAAACAGGGAACATCTCCGGCATGGAGTAAACGGCCCGCGGATGCGACAATGGCTGTCACCTGGTTTTTGGCGACCGTTCCATGACAGATGCATTGCCCGCAGCACCGCCTGCCGCTCTTCCCGAAGTACTCTTTTCCCGCCTGCTGGAAGACGCCCTCGACGCCGTCATCATCATCGACGAGCAGTGCCGCATCCGCTATATCAACGGCGCCATGCAGGCGCTGTCGGGCTATGCCAGCGGGGAATTGCTGGGGCAGACCCTGAACGGCCTGCTGCCCGACGCCGTCGGCGCGCAGCACGACAACCACGTGATCAATTACATCCGCAGCTCGCGCACCTCCAGCGTGCTGGGCAAGATACGCGAATTCGCCATCCGCCACCGCGATGCGCAAATGATTCCCATCGAAATGAAGGCGCTGGACCTGGGCGTGGTCGACGGCATCCGCTATTTCGGCGCCTTCTTGCTCGACGTGCGCGAACGGCGCGAACTGGCGGCAAAGAACGCCAGCCTGCTGGCGCAGCTGGAACAGCAAGCGCTGCACGATGCGCTGACGTCGCTGCCCAACCGGCGCGCCTATGAAGCGCAAGCCGAGCAGGCGATGGCGCGCGCGGCACGCAGCGGCGCCGCCCTGACCGTGGGCGTGGCCGACCTCGACCATTTCAAGAAGATCAACGACCGCTACGGCCATGCCGTGGGCGACGCCGTGCTGCGCACGGTGGCGCAGGCGCTGCGCGACACGGGACGCATCACCGACGTGGCGGCCCGTCTCGGCGGCGAGGAGTTCGGCCTGCTGTTCCCCGACGCCAGCCTGCGGCAGGCGCACAAGGTGGCCGAACGCATCCGCGCCGCCGTGGCCGCCGCCATCACGCCTTTGCCCGATGGCGGCGAACTGCAGGTGACCATCAGCATCGGCGTGGCCTCCCTGACGGCCGGCGCCAGCCTCGACGCGGCCATGTCGGATGCCGACAAGGCCCTGTACGCGGCCAAGCACCAGGGACGCAATAAAGTCGTCGCAGCCTGAAGACAAGCGTAGGTCGGATTAGGCGGGGCCGCCGAGGCCGAAGGCCGTAATCCGACAACATTGTTGGCCCCAATACGTCGGATTACGCGGGGCTTTGCCCCGCTAATCCGACCTTGTATTATTCCCCTCATGCCGTTCGTGGTATTGCGAACGGTATCGACCGCTGTCAAAATCTTGGTAGGCATATCAAGACCGGGTAACTGGATGCCGTATCCGCCCTTA
>NZ_PDZN01000058.1:0-544 GCF_002735765.1 Janthinobacterium sp. BJB304 | reverse complement strand
TCGTGCAAACTCTAGAAAGGAGGTGATCCAGCCGCACCTTCCGATACGGCTACCTTGTTACGACTTCACCCCAGTCACGAATCCTACCGTGGTAAGCGCCCTCCTTACGGTTAAGCTACCTACTTCTGGTAAAACCCGCTCCCATGGTGTGACGGGCGGTGTGTACAAGACCCGGGAACGTATTCACCGCGACATGCTGATCCGCGATTACTAGCGATTCCAACTTCATGCAGTCGAGTTGCAGACTACAATCCGGACTACGATACACTTTCTGCGATTAGCTCCCCCTCGCGGGTTGGCGGCGCTCTGTATGTACCATTGTATGACGTGTGAAGCCCTACCCATAAGGGCCATGAGGACTTGACGTCATCCCCACCTTCCTCCGGTTTGTCACCGGCAGTCTCATTAGAGTGCCCTTTCGTAGCAACTAATGACAAGGGTTGCGCTCGTTGCGGGACTTAACCCAACATCTCACGACACGAGCTGACGACAGCCATGCAGCACCTGTGTACTGGTTCTCTTTCGAGCACTCCCCAATCTCTCG
>NZ_PDZN01000057.1:0-552 GCF_002735765.1 Janthinobacterium sp. BJB304 | reverse complement strand
ATATCCGCAGCTTCGGTGACTGGCTTAGCCCCGTTACATCTTCCGCGCAGGACGACTCGATCAGTGAGCTATTACGCTTTCTTTAAATGATGGCTGCTTCTAAGCCAACATCCTGACTGTTTTAGCCTTCCCACTTCGTTTTCCACTTAGCCAATCTTTGGGACCTTAGCTGGCGGTCTGGGTTGTTTCCCTCTTGACGCCGGACGTTAGCACCCGACGTCTGTCTCCCAAGCTCGCACTCATCGGTATTCGGAGTTTGCAATGGTTTGGTAAGTCGCAATGACCCCCTAGCCATAACAGTGCTCTACCCCCGATGGTGATACTTGAGGCACTACCTAAATAGTTTTCGGAGAGAACCAGCTATTTCCAAGTTTGTTTAGCCTTTCACCCCTACCCACAGCTCATCCCCTAATTTTTCAACATTAGTGGGTTCGGACCTCCAGGGCGTGTTACCGCACCTTCATCCTGGCCATGAGTAGATCACTTGGTTTCGGGTCTACACCCAGCGACTGATCGCCCTATTCGGACTCGATTTCTCTACGGCTTCCCTAT
>NZ_PDZN01000056.1:0-570 GCF_002735765.1 Janthinobacterium sp. BJB304 | reverse complement strand
CGCGGGTGAATGGCGGAAGGGGCGGACGAATTTCACTACTGGATGACATGATATGACCTTAACGGTTAGGTGAACTAGATCCTGCCTGTCGCGGCAGGGTTGATAAAAGCAGGGCTGCCGCCCTGCCAGCACTATCGGCGGCACTAGCATCGCCAGTGACCATTGCAACTGCTGTCGCGCCGTCGATTAGGATTAGAAAATAGGTTGCGACTTCATCAGGATTCGCCAGACCTGACTCATTGGTCAGCTCACGAAGGTAGGAAAGCAGACGCTCTTTATGCCGCGCCGAAACGGCCCCAATTTCGGGGTTCGTAACGCCCAACTCACCCGCCGCATTGATGAAGGCACATCCGTGGAAGTCAGCAGCGTCAAACCACTGCCGGAGAGCGAGAAACACCGACTCCAGCCGCCCGATAGGCGTACTGGCCCGCGAAGTTTCCTCAATAAACCACGACATCCACCGCTCGTCCCTCCCCTGCAGGGCCGCTGCCACCAGCTCCTCTTTGTTTGGGTAAAGCTTGTAAATACTGCGCCGAGCCACACCCGACTCTCTGACTATCGCGTCCATGC
>NZ_PDZN01000055.1:0-618 GCF_002735765.1 Janthinobacterium sp. BJB304 | reverse complement strand
CCTTCTCCCGAGTTCTCTCAAGCGCCTTAGAATACTCATCTCGCCCACCTGTGTCGGTTTGCGGTACGGTCTCGTATGACTGAAGCTTAGAGGCTTTTCTTGGAACCACTTCCGATTGCTTCGTGAATAAATTCACTCGTCCCACTCCCTTGAATTCCGCACCCGGATTTGCCTAAGTGCCTTCTATGAAGCAGAAACTGACTATTCCAACAGTCAGACAACCTTCCGCGATCCGTCCCCCCATCGCATCATACGACGGTGCAGGAATATTAACCTGCTTCCCATCAGCTACGCATCTCTGCCTCGCCTTAGGGGCCGACTCACCCTGCTCCGATGAACGTTGAACAGGAAACCTTGGGCTTACGGCGTGGAGGCTTTTCACCCCCATTATCGCTACTCATGTCAGCATTCGCACTTCTGATACCTCCAGCATCCTTTACAAGACACCTTCGCAGGCTTACAGAACGCTCTCCTACCATATCCAATAAAGGATATCCGCAGCTTCGGTGACTGGCTTAGCCCCGTTACATCTTCCGCGCAGGACGACTCGATCAGTGAGCTATTACGCTTTCTTTAAATGATGGCTGCTTCTAAGCCAACATCCTGACTGTTTTAGCC
>NZ_PDZN01000054.1:0-818 GCF_002735765.1 Janthinobacterium sp. BJB304 | reverse complement strand
GGATTCCAGCCATGTCAAGGGTAGGTAAGGTTTTTCGCGTTGCATCGAATTAATCCACATCATCCACCGCTTGTGCGGGTCCCCGTCAATTCCTTTGAGTTTTAATCTTGCGACCGTACTCCCCAGGCGGTCTACTTCACGCGTTAGCTGCGTTACCAAGTCAATTAAGACCCGACAACTAGTAGACATCGTTTAGGGCGTGGACTACCAGGGTATCTAATCCTGTTTGCTCCCCACGCTTTCGTGCATGAGCGTCAATCTTGACCCAGGGGGCTGCCTTCGCCATCGGTGTTCCTCCACATATCTACGCATTTCACTGCTACACGTGGAATTCTACCCCCCTCTGCCAGATTCTAGCCTTGCAGTCTCCAATGCAATTCCCAGGTTGAGCCCGGGGATTTCACATCAGACTTACAAAACCGCCTGCGCACGCTTTACGCCCAGTAATTCCGATTAACGCTTGCACCCTACGTATTACCGCGGCTGCTGGCACGTAGTTAGCCGGTGCTTATTCTTCAGGTACCGTCATTAGCAAGAGATATTAGCTCTCACCGTTTCTTCCCTGACAAAAGAGCTTTACAACCCGAAGGCCTTCTTCACTCACGCGGCATTGCTGGATCAGGCTTTCGCCCATTGTCCAAAATTCCCCACTGCTGCCTCCCGTAGGAGTCTGGACCGTGTCTCAGTTCCAGTGTGGCTGGTCGTCCTCTCAGACCAGCTACTGATCGATGCCTTGGTAGGCTTTTACCCTACCAACTAGCTAATCAGATATCGGCCGCTCCACGAGCATGAGGTCTTGCGATCCCCCACTTTCATCC
>NZ_PDZN01000053.1:0-884 GCF_002735765.1 Janthinobacterium sp. BJB304 | reverse complement strand
TCAACCTGCTCGACAACGCTCAATTTAAAAGCCAGGCTGTAATCTCGCTGACTGCGTCGAAACCCTTGTTCCATCGGACACTCCTTCTCTGTAACGAAAAAGTGTCAACTTATTCCAGGACGGGTCACCAGCAATGAAAGGGCGGACAGCGATGTCCGCTTTTTTTTTATGCACCAGCCTTGCCGCGCAAGCCGTCCAGGCTGTAGGCACCAGCGCCTGCAACTGCGAAGTACAGGAAGGTGAAGCAGTACATCACGGCCATTTCGCCGCCGTTCAGGATCGGTAAAAAGCCGGCAGGCGCATGCGCGATGAAATAGGCGGCTGCCATCTGGCCCGACAGGATGAAGGCGATGGGGCGCGTGAACAGGCCGACCAGCAGCAAGCTGCCGCCTACCAGTTCGATGACGCCGGCCGCGCCCATCAGGGAAAACAGTTGCAAGCCGTCGAACATGGCAACGTGCGGCGCACCGAACAGTTTTGCCGTGCCATGTTGCAGGAAAAGGAAGCCGAGGATGATGCGCAGCAAGCCCAGCAAGCGTGGGGACCAGGTGGCGTAGAGGGCGGGCGAGAGGGACATGGCGTACTCCATTCAAAGGTGGATGGTTCGGTGTCTGGCTTTCATTAACGCAATGTCATTATGCGGGAGCCTGGCGGCGAACAATAGACAGCACTGTAATGGTTTTTTATTCATTGATCATCCGATGAAATATTGATGCATGATTTACCATATGTTGATGATGCAATAAAAAATCCCTCGCGCATGCAAAAAACCCCGCAGATCGCTCTGCGGGGCTTTTCAATGGAGAGTACAGCTTGCTTGACGGGCTTACTTGACGATATTGATGGTCGGTGCAACGTAGGCGTCGTCGGCCGGGTGGGTGGGA
>NZ_PDZN01000052.1:0-922 GCF_002735765.1 Janthinobacterium sp. BJB304 | reverse complement strand
GGTCACATGGGGGATGGGGTCAGACTAGCTCAACCTGACCCCGGGACCCAAATGGCGGACCTGACCCCGGCTCCCTAGAGAATCATAAAAAATTTGGCTTTTTAACGTCTGGCATATTTTCGTAGGCTTTTAATATGGTTTGCAAAGGCGTCAATTCTTTATCGCGGTGCCAGTAAACAATTTTAAGCCACATTGCAGCGCGCATTATCTGTCCTGCACCAAGCCAATTTTCTTGCAAATTGGCTTGCAACATCCGGCAGCCTGCATTTAACAAATCATGCTCATCAAATTCAAAAACTTTTGCATTTTGCAAGCATAAGGCATACGCAAATTCATGTGGCCTCAGCATTTTTAGCAAAGATACTGGGCCATCTTTCCCCGTACATCGTCGATAAGTCTCTATTCCTGCCTCATATCCCTTATTATATTCACCGCCTTGATATGAAAATGCCATATAGTCGGCAAGACCATCTTTTACAATTTCACGCATAGACCAAGGTCCACCCTCCCAACTCCATTTCGCCTCCTCATAGATGCGAGCATTATTCCATGCCTTACAATTATTTTTTCCATCTAGTAGCCACTCACCAATTGCCTTCGCAAAATGCATCTTTACGCGATGTGCATTTCTATTGACTCCAAAATCCTCATCATTGACAATTGCAGTTTCTATCCACTGTATTCTACTAGAGATAATTGGCGCCACTTCATTATGCAAACCAAACAATGAAGCTAGTATGAAATTATCCAAATCGCCACAGGCAACATTTCCCATTGACCGCTTTTCATCATATTCCCTCGAGACAATAAACCGAATCATTTCACTGCTATATCCATTTTTCTTCAATTTAATCGGATCAAAAACCATACACCCTTCCTCATATTTAAATAAATAATATAATATCGCAATTAGGGGGGATGG
>NZ_PDZN01000051.1:0-1366 GCF_002735765.1 Janthinobacterium sp. BJB304 | reverse complement strand
TGATCTTGCCCCCGTATAACCAGACACAGCCAATCGTTTAGTTAGCGCCGCTTTCCTGAGCCCGGCGCGCCAGCTCCCTCCTGTACATGCGAGGTGATTTCAAATTCAACGACGAGTGAGGATGCACCTCGTTGAAATGCGTAAAAGCGTCTGGCAACTGGGCGAGCACGACTTCTGCCGTGCTGCGATCCATCAGGCTGACGTAGTCCCGTTTAAACGTGTTCACGAAGCTCTCGGCCATGCCGTTCGACTGCGGGCTGCATACCGGTGTATGCACCGGTTCAATCCCAAGTGCGCGCACCAGCGCGTGCGTTTCATGGGCCCGGTAGGCGCCGCCGTTGTCGCTCAAGAATTCCAGCCTGGTCGAGCCGACGCTGGCCTGGCCGAATCTTGTCTCGACCGCTTCCACCAGCATGTCGCGCACGGGTTCGCCTGGCAGGCCACGTTCGGCCCACGCACGCCAGGCAATGATTTCTCGGTCACAGCAATCCTTCATGAACACACCGGTCACCACTTCGCCGTTGTCGCAGGCGATCTCGAAGCCGTCCGAGCACCAGCGCTGATTGGGTTCGTCCACCGCCACCACGCCATTGTGCACGCGGCTGCTCACTGGGCGTTTGGGCGCCTTGGGTAGCAGCAGACTGTTCGCTTTCATCACGCGATAAAACCGCTTGTGATTGATTGCTGGCAGGCCCATCAAGGCGCGCGTGCGGTTGACCAGAGCGCCAGCCCGGCGGTAGCCATAGGTCGGCAGCGCCGTAATCTCGGCGCGCACAGCGTCGACCAGGATGGCGTCGGCAGGCTGGTGGAACGTCTGAGTGGTGCGCCCGTCGATCCAGTCCGCGGGGCGAACCAGCAGCTGGGCTACGTGTGAGCGCGCTACGCCAAGGGCAGAGCAGACCGGCTTCACTGGCCGTCCTTGCCCGACAAGGGCGAGCGCGCAATCCACTTTTTTTCGCGAGCGAACTCGACGGCCTCCTTCAGGATTTCCGCCTCCATCGTCTTCTTGCCGAGCATGCGCTGCAACTGGGCTATCTGCGCGCGCGCAGCGGCCAGTTCGCTCGCCGGTACCACCGATTCGCCAGCAGTGACCGCCGTTAGCGCGCCTTCCCGTTCGAGCTTGCGCCAGTTGAACAACTGGCTTGCACCGACGCCGTGCTTGCGTGCGACCAGCGATACGTTCATGCCTGGCTCGTAAGTCTCGCGCACCAGCGCCGCTTTTTCCTCGGCAGACCAGCGCCTGCGGCGCTCCTGGCTCACCGTCACCACCTCGATTGTTTGCTTGTTCCTAGTCATATGCACAGTCCTATTCCTATCCGTAAGAATAACGCATAGGCTGTGTCTGGTGAATCAAGGGGCTATTTCA
>NZ_PDZN01000050.1:0-1369 GCF_002735765.1 Janthinobacterium sp. BJB304 | reverse complement strand
GTGGGTTCGGACCTCCAGGGCGTGTTACCGCACCTTCATCCTGGCCATGAGTAGATCACTTGGTTTCGGGTCTACACCCAGCGACTGATCGCCCTATTCGGACTCGATTTCTCTACGGCTTCCCTATTCGGTTAACCTTGCCACTGAATGTAAGTCGCTGACCCATTATACAAAAGGTACGCAGTCACGGAACAAGTCCGCTCCTACTGTTTGTATGCACACGGTTTCAGGATCTATTTCACTCCCCTTCCGGGGTTCTTTTCGCCTTTCCCTCACGGTACTGGTTCACTATCGGTCGATTACGAGTATTTAGCCTTGGAGGATGGTCCCCCCATATTCAGACAGGATGTCACGTGTCCCGCCCTACTTGTCGTACGCTTAGTACCACCGGTCCGATTTCACATACGGGGCTATCACCCGCTATGGCTCCTATTTCCAGAGGATTCTGTTATCGGTCCGACTATCACGTACAGGCTCTTCCCATTTCGCTCGCCGCTACTTTGGGAATCTCGGTTGATTTCTTTTCCTGCAGCTACTTAGATGTTTCAGTTCGCCGCGTTCGCCTTGCATACCTATGTATTCAGTATGCAATACCCTAAAAGGGTGGGTTGCCCCATTCGGAAATCTGCGGATCAAAGTGTGTTTGCTCACTCCCCGCAGCTTATCGCAAGCTACTACGTCCTTCATCGCCTGTAATCGCCAAGGCATCCACCATGTGCACTTATTCGCTTGTCCCTATAACGTTAGCCTCTGATAGTCGAAACCATCAAAGAGCGCTACAGGGATAAGAAAGTACAACGTTGTTGCTTGTTTGTTGATACATACAATCATTACCCATCGATTTGCGTTTTACGGCAAACCGATCAATAAATAATCTTTACTTCTTCCAGATTGTTAAAGAACGAAACAGCTTTGATCGCTAAAAGATCAAACCTAAACCTGAGTCACTGACCGGCTTACGTTTGCACTTTCAAAGTATTGGTGGAGGATGACGGGATCGAACCGACGACCCCCTGCTTGCAAAGCAGGTGCTCTCCCAGCTGAGCTAATCCCCCAGGATATTTCTACGACTCGGGTCTTACTGGTAGGGCTGGTTGGACTCGAACCAACGACCCCCGCGTTATCAACACGGTGCTCTAACCAGCTGAGCTACAGCCCCAACGCGGAACTACTACGACTACTGTTTCTTCTTAATTAAACAGCCGATAAGTGTGAACATTTGATGCGTGAACCATTACTGGTTCGTGCAAACTCTAGAAAGGAGGTGATCCAGCCGCACCTTCCGATACGGCTACCTTGTTACGACTTCACCCCAGTCACGAATCCTACCGTGGTAAGCGCCCTCCTTACGGTTAAGCTACCTACTTCT